>NZ_JBXQQB010000070.1:0-10520 GCF_057220535.1 Kitasatospora sp. NEAU-CNBT7
CCCACACCTGGGGCGGGCCTCCGCGGTACCGCCGGGCTCTGCAGGAACCAGCCTCGCCAATGGGGCGACGGCGCACATCGGGGACCGAGCCGGGGCACGATGCCGAGTTCCTCGGTGTCGATGCCACACATGATCGCGGGGATGCCCGCCGACGTGGACGTGGCTCACGGCGGATGCTCCACCACGACTCGCTCCCCCCACCCGCACCGGCGGCCGGATCGAGCAGTTCACGATCCGCCTGCACGTCCCCGCCTGTTCCGGCGCAACGAGCGTGACGACGACGGTACTTACGTCCTGTGAGCCACGGCCCCGCCGACACCCGCGGTCGGGCGAGGGGCGTCACGCCCGACGCCGGCGCTCGAAGGCGGGTGGCTCGAAGGCGGGGACCCGGAGGCGGGTGGCTCGAAGGCGGGTGTCAGGGCGGTTCGTTCACCATCCCGGTCGGTGCGTCGCCGTGGGGCAGGCCGGTGAACAGGCAGTCCCAGCGCTCGCCGAGTTCCTTGAGCGCGGAGGCCGGCGGGTTCCCGCCCGTCCTGTCGTTCAGGGCCGCCATCTCGGCGAAGAAGCCGTCCAGCGCCGGCGAGGTGATGAACAGGAACCGCACAGCACGGGCAGTCCTGGCGCGCGATATCGTCAGCGTCGCTGCTGGCGAGGTCCTGACGGGCCGTCGCAGCCGGAACTCCCTCACGGACCCTTCCCGGAACACGGCCTGCCCGCCGTCTCAGCCGGCAACACTCCGGTAGTGGGTCGTCAGGACGCCTGCGTCGTACAGGACGTGGAAGGCGAGACCCGGGGGCAGGTCGAGGTGGACGTGGTCCGCCGAGTGGGCGCGGTGCTCCCAGGGCAGCCGGAGGGTGGAGACGACGCCGGGTGCCACCACCAGGGGACGGCCGGCGAAGGTTGTCGTGGCCGCGGTGTGGGCGTGTCCGCAGAGGAAGGCCGCGATCTGGGGGTGCCGGTCGACGACGGCCGCGAGTCGCTGCTCGCCGAACTGGCGCAGGCGGTCGACGAACGGGGTGTGCAGCAGGACCGGCGGGTGGTGGAAGGCGATGAGCGCGGGCACATCGCTCGGGCTCCGGGCGAGCACGTCGTCCAGCCAGGCCAGGGTCTCGTCCTCGATGAACCCCTCGTCCTTCCCCGGTATCGACGAATCGCACAGCACGATGGAGAAGCCGTCGGCGTGATGCACCTGGTTGATGGGAGCCGCCGAGCCGGGCTGACCGAGCAGCCCCTGCCGGAAGGCCGCGCGATCGTCGTGGTTGCCGGGACAGACCAGCACCGGATGGCGGGAACGGAGCAGTTCCCGTGCCTGCTCGTACTCGGCCACCAGGCCGTGGTCGGCGATGTCGCCGGTCACCACGACGGCATCGAGGTCGTGGGGAAGAGCTTCGAGGTAGTCCATCACGGCCCTGGTGCGGGCGATGCTGCGCTCGTCGGCGATGTGGATGTCACTCAGGTGGGCGATGACGGCCATGGTTCGAGGTCCTCGCTCGGATGTCCCGGGTCTCGGTACGACCGGGGCGCTCGTCGCCGCGCTCTCCGCGCGGGCTCCTGCGGAAATCTAGGCGGCAACCGGACCATGGGTAAGATCCGGTTTCGTGCCGAATCATTGGTCCAGTGCCGGGCTGGACCTTCATCTCGAGATCGATGCCGCGGGTGGGCGGCGGCTCGGTCTGGAGTCCGCCCTGCGCGACGCGATCCGGAGCAGTCGGCTGGCTTCGGGGACGCGGCTGCCCTCCACCCGCGCACTGGCCACCGAACTGGGGCTCTCGCGGGGCACGGTGACCGCTGCCTACGACCAGTTGGCGGAGGAGGGCTACCTGACCACGCGCCCCGGTTCGGGCACCCGCGTCGCCGAGGTGCCGGCCTTCGGCCCGGTCCCACCGGGCCCCGTTCCCGCGACGGCCGTCCCCCGCCACGACCTGCGCCCCGGGCTTCCCGATGTGGGGGCCTTCCCCGTTCGAGCCTGGCTCGGCGCGACCCGCCGGGTGCTGGCTTCGGCTCGGCCGGAGGTCTTCGGCGCCGGCGACCCGCAGGGACGGATCGAGCTGCGCGCCGCACTCGCGGACTACCTCGGGCGGACCAGAGGAGTGATCACCACACCGGACCGGATAGTGATCACCTCCGGGTTCTACCAGTCGGTGCACCTGCTCAGCAGCCTGCTCCGGGCGGCGGGTGTCACGGCCGTCGCCATGGAGGACCCGGGCCACAACGTCTACCGCGAGCTCGTCCAGCGCGCCGGACTCGCCACCCCGGCTCTGGCCGTGGACCACCACGGCGCTCGTGTCGGGACGCTGCCGCAGGGAACCGGGGCGGTGGTCGTCACGCCGTCCCACCAGTACCCGACCGGCGTCCCGTTGCACCCCCGGCGCCGCCATCTGCTGTGCGAATGGGCGCGTTCCACGGGTGGGCTGGTCGTGGAGGACGACTACGACGGCGAGTTCCGCTACGACCGCCAGCCCGTCGGCGCCCTGCAGGGCCTCGCTCCCGGCCATGTCGTCTACTGCGGAACGGCGTCCAAGACCCTCGGCCCGGCCCTTCGCCTGGCCTGGACGGTCCTGCCACCCGACCTGGTGGGCCCGTTCGTGGAGGCCAAGCAGCAGGCCGACCTCTACACCGAGACCCTGGGCCAGCTCGTTCTCGCCGACCTGATCGCCACCCGCGCCTACGACCGCCACATCCGCGCGGCCCGCCTGCGCTACCGTCGCCGCCGCGAACTGCTGCTCGGACGGCTGAACGGCTTTCCCGCCCTCGCACCGCACGGCGTCCCGGCCGGCCTGCACACCCTCGTCACCCTCCCCGCCCAGGGCCCCTCCGAGGACCGGCTCCTGGCCGAATGCGCGGCCCGGGGCATCGCGCTGCGCGGCCTCACCGAGCTCCACCACCGGCCGACGGCCGGCAGACCGGGCCTCCTCGTCGGCTTCGGCGCCGCCACCCGACACGGCTACCCCCTCGCCCTGGACGCCCTGATGTCCGTCCTGGCCGACATCGCACGCTGAGCCCGAGCCGTACCGGCTCCCAAGCGCCCCGGTGAGGGCGTGCGGGGCGAAGGCCGTCGGGCCGGGCCGCGTCGCCTACCTCCTCGACGGAGCCGACCAACTGCTGTCCACCACGGACGCCGCCGGGCGCACCACCGCCTTCGCCTACGACCCGCAGGGCCGACTGGTCGAACGCCGAAACCACGACGGCACCACGACCGCCCTCACCTACGACGCCCTCGGCCGCGTCCTGAGCGAGACCGTCGACGGCCGGACCACCTCGTTCACCCACGACGCCCTCGGCCGCCGCACCAGCCGCACCACTCCCACCGGCATCACCTCCACCTTCACCTATGACGCCGGCAGCCGCCCGACCTCCCTGGCCAACCCACTGGCCGCTCTGACCTTCAGCTACGACGCCGCCGGCCGCGAGACCACCCGTTACCTCGGCACCGGCGCGGCACTGACCCAGACCTGGGACGCCTGCGACCGCCTCACGGCCCAGTCCGTCTAGGCCGACGCCGCCGGCGGCACCTACGCCAACGTCCAGCAACGCACCTACGGCTACCGCACGGACAGCATGCCCACAGCCGTCACCGACCAGCTCTGCGGCCGCCGCGACTTCGAACTCACCCCCGCCGGACGCGTCACCAAGGTCACCGCCGAAACCTGGAGCGAGACCTACGCCTACGACCGCCTCGGCAACATCACCCGCGCCCACCACACCCGCTCCCCCGACGGCCCGACCGCCGGCGGACGCGCCTACGCCGGATCACTGCTGCGCAGCGCGGGCCGCACCTCCTACGAGTACGACGACCAGGGCCGCCTGGTGCGCCGGGTGGTCCACACCCTGTCCGGGCAGCGCCGGGAGTGGCGGTACTCCTGGAACGCCCAGTCCTCACCGGCCCGACCGACTACTACGACTTCCTCCTCGACAACGCGTAGCAGCCGAAGACCTCCGAACCGGCGCGAGCCCACCCTGCGGCTCCCGTCGGCGCAGAGGCCCGATCCACCCGCCCCCCGGCCCAGGCCGTCCCGGACCCCCGCCACCGCCACCGCCACCGCCAGCAGGAGCGGCGGCAGCGGCGGCGGCCGGGCTACGCCCCCGGCAGACACGTAATCAGACCTGACCCCTCCAATCCCTCACCAGCGCAAGGGGGGTGACGCCATCGGCGTTCCGGACGGCGGCCACGGCGTCGGCGGGTGTCCGTCCGAGTCCCGCGCCTACTGGCTGCTGCTGACGCCGGGTGCGCAGATGAGGTTGCCCACGAACTGGGCGTTCCGGTTGGTGCCGGTGTTCTTCACGGCCACGATCCAGCCGGCGGTCAGGGGGGTGGACGACATGACGACCAGTCCGTCGGTGAAGGAGATCACCCGGCCGCCCGTGGGCGCCCATCCGCCGGGGCAGTAGGCATCCGAGTTTCCGGTGTGCCCGGGCCGGAGGGTCACCAGCGGGCCCGCCTGCTGCAGGTACACGGGAGTGTCCGCGCACCTGGCGCCGCCTGGGTCCGGCGGTGCGGTCGCGCACGCGCCGCCCGACGCGGCTGTCGGCTACGCGCCGGAAGCAGGCGCAGCGGGGGGAACCGTGCTCCTCCCGTTCTCCCGCGGGCGAAGCACATAGGCCTGCTGTTCATGTACCAGGGCGGCGATGCGCCGAACGTCGTCGGTCAGCAGCACACCTGGGTTCTTGAAGGCGCCGATGCGCGTACGGTCGGCCGCGCCTGTGCGGTGCGTCGGTGCGTGGGTGCGTCGGTCGGTGCGTACGAGCGGTCTGACCCGGTGCTGTGTGCTACCGACCGCCACGCCCGCTCGTGTGGCGCTGAGGTTCCGAACGAATGTCGCGGAGATTCAAGTGCGCGCCGTGTCGGTGATCCTAGGATTTGGCGGCAGAAGGAAAACCCGGCTGTTCCCGGACGGGTACGCACCGAGGATAAGAACGCGTGAAACAAGAGAATTCCAGCCGCCTGGCCGTCACCGCACATACCGGCGCCGACAGGGACCTCCCCCCTGGGGTGTCGGCCATGGCCGGCCCGGGTGTGCCAAGGCCCGGCGGATCAAAGTGATCGTCTGCCACCTGGCCACCTGACCAGCTGGGTGTCCGTCAGCTCCGGTAGCGCACACCGCCCGCCTCCACGCAGCCCGGCTCCGCCGGAGCCCGCCCGCTGCTGGTCGGCCGGTTCCGCGCCTTCTGCGCGCCGAGCGCGGACGCGGCCGAGCCGGGCACGGGGCTTCCCTGGGGAGGACCGTCCCAACTCTTCGACCGCTCCAATGCATGCAAGCAATCAGCTCTTTGATCGTCGATGAGCCTTCTTTACTGAAACCCGGTGGCCGGACAGCGCTGCCGTGGGAAGCGGAGAAATGATGGGCCACAATCCTTATGACTATGTCGTGGTGGGAGCGGGGACAGCGGGGTGCGTGATTGCCTCCCGGCTTTCGGAACGCCCCGGCGTGCGGGTGCTGTTGCTGGAGGCCGGAGCCCGGGACGCGACCGAGTCGATGGCGTCTCCGTGGGGATTCCTGGGGTTCGACCCGTCATCCCTCTGGCCGGGCACCTCGACCGTGCAGGCCGGTACGGGCAGGGCCGCTGACGTGCTGCGCGGCAGGGCGCTCGGCGGATCGTCGAGCATCAACGGCCTCTACCACCTGAGGGGGCACCGCTCCGGCTACGACGAATGGCCCGGACTCGGTGCTCCGGGCTGGGGCTTCGAGGATCTGCTGCCCTACTTCCGCCGCAGCGAGAGCACGCGCCGTCGTGATGCCTCCGTGCGGGGCACGGACGGGCCGGTCGTGGTCGCCCCGGTTCCGGAACCCCATCCGCTGGCCGCGGCGTGCGTCGAGGCCGCGGTGCAGGCCGGGTTCACCCGCGCCGATGACATCGGCGGCGGACTGGAGACCGGGTTCGGGTGGAGTGACATGAATCTGCCCGGCGGCACCCGCCAGAGCGCGGCCGACGCCTACCTCCGTCCGTTCCTCGACCGGCCGAACCTGGACGTCGTCACGGACGCGACCGCGCAGCGTCTGCGGATCACCGCGGGCCGCTGCGCCGGTCTCGAGTACACCGTGGGTGGCGAGCACGTGTCCGTCGCGAGCGCCGAGGTCATCGTGACGGCGGGGGCCATCGGATCCGCCCACCTCCTGATGCTGTCGGGGATCGGCCCGGCACAGCACCTCCGCGAACACGGCATCGACGTCGTCGCCGACCTGCCCGGAGTGGGGTCCCATCTCCAGGACCATCCGATGGCGGGCGTGGTGTACGAGGCCGCCCGGCCCGTACCGTTCGTTCCTGCCAACCCGCCGGCCGAGATGATGGGCCTGGTGTACAGCGACCCCACCGCGGCCCGGCCGGACCTTCAGGTCTACCTCGTCGCCGCACCGCTCCCGTCGGCCTGGGGCACGCCGCCGGCCAACGGCTACTCCATTGCCTTCTCCGCGGTGGCTCCGCACAGCAGCGGCACCGTGCGCCTGGCGGACGCCGATCCCGCCGGCGCTCCCGTCGTCGACCCCGGGTACCTGAGCGACGACCGTGACCTGGAGGTCATGCGCAGGGGCCTGGCAGTCGCACGCCGCATCGGGGAGGCCGACGCGTTCGCCGAATGGCGCAAGCAGGAGGCGGTGCCGGGCGCCGGGACGAGCGGCGAATCCGTGGACGAGTTCATCCGGAAGGCCACCGGCCCCTACTTCCACTTCACCGGCACGCGCGAGTACCACCCAGCGGCTCTGGAAGCCTTCCAGAACAAACCCGGCGGCCTGGCCCGCCCGGACGCCCGAGCGGTACTCGCCGCGGCCTCGACTCCGGCCGGAGCGGCGAAGCTGTCACTGGCCCAGATCCGGGCCGCGCTCAAGCGCGCCGGCCGCCAACACGGCATCGACGCCGAGGCCGAACGACTCCGTGACGTGTTCCGGACCGAACACGCCCGCCATCCGAGTACGGTCGAGGACGCCTTCGGCCACCAGTTGCTCGCCCTGCTGAAGCAGTTCGACGCGGCCTGCCGGGCCGGGGACGACCTCGCCCAGGCCGTTGAGACGGCCTTCCGCGAGCATCCGGACGCTGAGATATACCTCAGCTTTCCCGGCCTGGGAGTCCAGCTCGGCGCCCGCCTCCTCGCGGAGATCGGCGACGACCGCAGCCGCTTCGCCGACGCCCGGGGCCTCAAGGCATACGCCGGCTCCGCTCCCATCACTCGCGCCTCGGGCAAGAAGAGCTACATCGGCCGACGCATGGTCAAGAACAACCGGCTCATGCACGCCGGCTACCTCTGGGCCTTCGCCACCCTCACCGCCTCACCCGGCGCCGACGCCCACTACCGCAGCCGGCGCGACCATGGAGACTGGCACGCCGCCGCCCAGCGCAACCTCCTCAACCGGCTCCTCGGCCAACTCCACCACTGCCTTCAGAACCGCCTGCTCTTCGACGAACACGATGCCTTCACCTCCTCCGGCACGTCCTCACTCCCCACCGCCGCTTGACGCCGTAGCTCCCTGAGATGTCTCTTTCCCCGGTCCTGACCTCGATGCCCGGCATCGGGGTCAGGACCGCCGCCCGGATCCTCGTCGACGTCGGCGACGCGAGCACCTTCCCGACCGCCGGCCACCTGGCCGCCTACGCCGGCCTGGCGCCCGTCACCCGCGCGTCCGGCTCCTCCATCCGCGGCGAGCACCCTTCCCGACGCGGCAACAAGCAGCTCAAACGGGCTTTCTACCTCGCCGCGTTCGCGTCGCTCTCCCAGCCCGAGTCACGCGCCTACTACGACAAGAAGCGACAACAGGGAAAGCACCACGTCGCCGCCCTCGTCTGCCTCGCCCGCCGACGCATCGACGTGCTCTTCGCGATGCTCCGAGACGGCACCTTCTATCAGCCCCCGGTCAGCGCCGCCGCTTGACGAAAACCATAGGGGCACCATTTGAGAGCCCGGACGTGCGAGCCGTCCACGGCGCAGTCGTCCAGGCCCAGCAGATCCGCGCGGCGCAGTTCGGTCTACAGCGCGGCATGCAGACGGGGCCAGACGCCGGCCTCGGTCCAGTCCCACAGCCGGCGCCAAGCCGTGACTCCGGAGCAGCCCACGGTCTGCGCGGGGACATCGCGCCACGCGACACCGGTCCGCAGCACGTAGATGATGCCGGCCAGGGCCGCCCGGCAGCCCGGTCCGGGACTCGCAGTCGCCCGGGGTGGCGGTGGCGTCGTTCGGGAGCGGGCGGCAGCAGCGGAGCCACCCGCTCCCACAGGTCATCCGGAACAAGAGCACAGCTCTATTCATTCTGAAACGATCAGTTAGGGAAGTACATGGTTTGCTTGTCTGCAGATTGAGTCCGATGCCGATTTTCTGCACTGTAAAGTACACACAAAGGGAGCAGAGTCATGGTTTGGTCTGAGCACATCCCGCACGCGCGCAAGCTGCCTCAAGAGTTCAATGACGCACTCCATGCTGGGGTCGGCGGCGGCACGTGGTTCAATGCATTTACGGCCTGGCTCGCGGAGAGCCATCAGCTTGAGTCATCGTGTTACGATCTTGACAATTTTCAGGGTAGCTGGGAGAAGTTCATCGCGGACCCGCTTGTGGAGTCCAAATTTATTCAGGATCCCGAGAGCCCGGAGGAGCTTTCGGTGCTTGTCAGGGACAGGTATGCGGTATTCGTGCTAGAGGCAGCCGACTTCCAGGCGGTAAATTCTGTTGATAAAACCATCGAAATGGCCTTTCTCTCCGGACACGGTGGGGTGGATAGGGCCGCGGCAGAGGTACGTGTACCGACCGGGATGGCGGTCCAGTATATCTCACTGAAGGGCGACCTGGTGCTGTCCGGTCACAGTCTCCTCTCCATTGCCGAAGGTCGGGAGGTGGAAACCTATGAGACCTATTCCGAAGGAATGCTCATGCCGAACTACAGCCTCAGTCCGCACATGACCATATCCGAACGAGACTCCGTGATTCTCGCGAACACGCAGAACATGCCAATGTTCATCATTGGAGAGGATCCGCTTCCATCCGGAGTGGCCACGCATATGTGCACCACCCCGGGAAAGTGTCCGGATGCCCGCCACACTTGTGACGGGGTGCTGGCCCGGCTCGGCCATGTGGCAAAAATCGTTTCGGTCAGCTGTAGGGGGACGTACCAGGACATGATCCCTTTCCCTACACTCAGGCGTCCGCGCGAGAAGAGCCTTCCCAAGGCCTCTCTGCGGCTGGTAAAAACAGCCATTGAATCTCGTGTCGCACCCACCGGCCATGTGGCGAAAAAGATGGACAAGATCCCGTACATGGATGCAGTGGTGGCTCTCGCTGACCCCGCGGTGCAAAAAAAGGTCCTGATCTCGAAGCTCAAGTCATATGCCATGGAAAACGGCGCACTAGCCTATTATGCGGCATATATAAGACTCTCGAATATTGAGAAGAAATGGCTTGACGGGGATGGCGACCTGGCGGCGTCCAGGAAGGCTGCCGAAGGTTTCGTCAAGAGATTCTCTGAGTCCGACGACGGCGGACGGCGCAAAATTCTTGAAGGGCTTGACAAGGGTAGGATTTTGAGCCTCTCGTCGGTTATTCCGTGGTTCGGCGCATGGAATTATGGAAGGGATTCTGGCCTGAGTGTTGAGCTGCTCTCGAAAGTGAATCGTCGAGGATTGAAGGCCGCTGCTGCGACCAAGCGGCTCACGCAGTGCCTGTACAGTGGTAGCGTAGGTGTCATAATTCCCCTAGGTTGTTCCGATTCAAAGGAAAGGGAGGTTTTGGGATGCGTCGAGATCCACAAGTCGAATGCGGATATTGAGATAAGTGTCGCACTGAAGGGGGGTGCCGTCATGGTCACAGTAAAGGGCTGCCCATCCGACGTGCAGTACAATTTTAGGGCATCTATGATAAGAGAACTCCGGAAAGCATTCGAGGTGCCAGAATCCGGATGTAGCGTTCTGTTTGCAAAATAGTCAATCCGCTGCCGCCGGTGCCTCGATCGCGACAGGTTGGGCCGGGGACTCTAATTCGGCTCGAGACTTTCGGGTGTGACATTGTTCCTTGGGCCTGGCCGCATCCCTTATATGCCGGGACGGCATGCCGTGCAGGAGCTCTCTGCAGATGTCGGCATAGGCTGGCGTGAAGTCGGAGACTGCGACGGGCACGGGCTTCCGGGCTGGTGGCGGTGACGACCTAGTGTCCTGCGCCGGGAATTCGTTCAAGATATGAGGCGAGTCGTTCGAGGATCTCGTCGGCGGTCTTGGTCCAAGTGAACGGGCGGGGGTTCTCGTTCCAGGTCTTGATCCAGGCCCGGATGTCCTTCTCCAGGGCCTGGACGGACTTGTGGACTCCACGTCGGAGCTGCTTGTCCGTCAACAGCGCGAACCACCGCTCCACCTGGTTGAGCCAGGACGAGCTGGTCGGGGTGAAATGCAGGTGGAACCGCGGGTGGCCGGCCAGCCACTTCTGGATCGCCGGGGTCTTGTGGGTGGCGTAGTTATCGCAGATCAGGTGCACGTCCAGGCCGGCGGGCACTTCCTTGTCGAGCTTGGCGAGGAACTTCTTGAACTCGGCCGCGCGGTGGCGACGGTGGAGGGAG
>NZ_JBXQQB010000071.1:0-9956 GCF_057220535.1 Kitasatospora sp. NEAU-CNBT7
AGAGCTCGTAACACGATCTTGTGAATCGGTGCAGGTCGGCCGTAACCGGTACGACGATTGAGCTGTTCGTGATGGCGTGAGCACCAAGCCGTGGGCCGTGGATGACGAGTTGTGGGCGATGATCGAGCCGGTCCTGCCGGCCTGGCCCGAGCGGTCACCGGGACCGAAGCCCGTGTCGGACCGGCTCTGCCTGCAGGGCATCCTCTTCATTCTCTACACCGGGATCCCGTGGCAGCAGCTGCCCCTGGAGCTGGGCTTCGGCTCAGGCCAGACATGCTGGCGGCGCCTGGAGCGCTGGCAGGAGGCCGACGTCTTCGACCGGCTGCACCGGATACTGCTCGCCGAGCTCAACGCGGCTGGCGAACTGGACTGGAGCCGCGCGTGCGTGGACGCCTCCCACGTACGCGCGAAAAAAGGGGACCGGCGACGGGCCCGTCGCCGGTCGACCGCCGCAAGACAGGCAGCAAACACCACCTGATCTGTGACGGTGGCGGCACCCCGCTCCACATGATCACCACCGCGGCCAACGTGAACGACGTCACCCAGACCCTCGCCTTGGTGGACGGAGTACCGCCGGTGGCCGGCCGGGTCGGCCATCCCCGCAAGCGCCCCGACGCCCTCCTCGGTGACAAGGGCTACGACAGCAACCCCAACCGGCGCGAACTCCGCAGGCGCGGGATCCTGCCGGTCATCTCCCGCAAGGGGCAGCCCGACATCAAGGGACTTGGCAAGCTCCGCTACGTGGTGGAGCAGACCTTCGCCCTGCTCCACCAGTTCAAGCGACTGGCCATCCGCTGGGAACGACGCCTCGACCTTCACAACGGCCTCGTCTCCCTGGCCTGCTCCCTGATCTGCTGGCGCCGCCTCAAGAAGGCTGCCCCATGATCGTGTTACGAGCTCATAGGGGCACCCCCCGAAGATGACTCCTACAACAGATTCCTCCACATAATTAAAGAGTTCGCCTCCACGTGGGACCTCCTCGCGGAAGAAAATAAATGGACATCTGAGCCACAGGCTATCGGACGGAAAAGTCAAGATCAAGATGCCAATGACCTCCTCCCTTCCTATTGGTACATGGAAACTGGACCAATGGGCGGGTGCGTCACAATGGTAGTCCTATGGGATTTCAATGAGACCAAAGGGCACTACACCCAGGTTCGCGGCTTCCATGGCGCCGGCGGGGCCGGAAGTATTAATTTCGCTTCACTGTTCGATGGCGTGTCCGGCAAAAAGCTAGTCTACACATTCATGTCAGCTGATCACGAATGGATCCAATCCGCCGATGAGTGGCCGTATGCCTCTGCCAGGACTGCTTACTTTCCCGAAGTGGACGGCACGGAAAAGATTAATAAGGCGGGCAACTACCGAATCGGCAGGGACGGCATTTGGGAGGGATGCTGACCTCGATCCTTCAGTTGTCTTCGCGGGGTGATCGGCTTGGCGGTTCGCCCGTAATTCCTTGTTGCCGCTGGGGCGGGCCGTCGCGTGACGCTGCGGGTGTGCCGGCTTCCACAGGCCGGTGTCCTGCGGTTGCGTTCCTTCCTGGTCCTCGGTGGGTTGGGGTGCCGGCCGTCAGGTGACGGCCGGGAAGCTGGTGAGCCCCTGCCAGACCATGGTGAACGCCTGGGCCCAGGGCCAGGTGCGTTTCGATCCACAGTCACCAGCGGCGGGCGTGGTTCGCGAGGCGGCCGGGCAGGTGGTAGATCCGGTACCGCATGGTGTCGGGCTCGGCGCGCTCCTGGTCGTGCAGGGCGAGGAGACGGACCCAGCAGCCCGGGTCGTGACCGAGGGCAGCGGCGAGCATCCAGGCCTGGTTGACCTGCCACTTCGGAGACCGCGATGCCCCACATGTGCCAGATGTTCGTGGCGACGAAGCTGTACTTCCAGCCGGTCGCCATTCTCGAACATGGTCTGCTCCTTCGTCTGGCGTCCCGACGGTGTGCCCGGCACGGTGTGACCCGGCGGACCAGCAGTCGCGTCCCGGCCGGCCGACCCGGCCGTCGGTTCAGCCCAGTCAGCTCCGCCACCTTGTAGCTTTCGTGGGGTGTGCCGTCCTGTTCGAGCAGCGCGTCCCACGCCTGCCCGGGCAGGCGGGCGATGGCTTGCTCGTCGTCGGCGGTAATGGTCCGGCCGGTCAAGTAGCGCACGGTGCGACGGGCGGTGTCCAGCTTCTCCAGGTGGTCCGACAGCTCATGGGTCGCACCCGCGCCGTCCACGCGGACCAGGATCTTCGGCCGGGAGCTGTCGGGGATCCGCCGAAGCGCGTCCGCGAGCACGGCGAGGTGGTCGGCGACCGTGTTCGAGCCTGGCCGCAGCAGCATGGCCAGCGACTCCTGGGTGTTGGCGCACCAGGCCCGCCAGCGGGTGGAATCCGAACGTCTTCTTGAAGGTGGCCGCGGCGCCCTCCGTCCTGGAGGACGCCAGGATGACCGTGGCGTCGGTTCCGGTCGGCCAGCACCTTGCCGGCCACCGTCAGCCGGGGATGCCGCCGGGCCGCAGCGCGAGCAGACCCCACACCTGCCGCCACGAGGGCTCTCGCCCCCGTGATCCGCCCGCGTGCCCGCGGGTCGAGGCCGGCGAGGAGCCGGTGCGCGATGGAGTCCGAGTCGCCATCCGATCGACGGCAGGTCAGCGGAGAGACGATGGAGCCTGTTCGCGCATTCCCCAGGGCGAGCCGTACTCCGTCAGCAGGTCGAGGAACGGTTGCGGCGGCAACGCCTCCGGTCCGAGTACCCCGGATCCCGACCATGCTCCGGTGGCGAGCAACTCCAGCGCGACCACGGGATTCACTGCCGTCTGCCAGACCACAGCCTGGGAACCGTATTCGCGCATCGACCACTGATTGTCGACCACATGGTAGAGGTACACTTCGCGCGGCTTGCCGGCGTGCTTCCCCTTGACCCAGGTGCCGGCGCAGGTCTTGCCGGTCATCCGATCACCCAAACCGGCCGGATCGGGAAGGGCCGCAGCCACGACATCCCGGGGCGATACCTCTGCAGGCCCGAGGCTGGTGCGAACAGTGAGCGGGGCGGTGCTGTCGAGCTTGAGCGCGTGAAGCGTCTTGAGCTTGCCGATGAAGTCTTCACCGAGACCGTACTTGAAGGTGACCCGCTGGGCGTTCACCCAACGGGGGACCAACAGAACCTCCTCATGCTCCACGTTGACGCACTCGACCGAGCCGATCCCCTCAGGGAAGTCGAAGATCTCCGGCTCGCTGAACGGCTCGGTGGTGAACCAGCCCCGGCCCGCCTCATAGACGACCGGCGGGTTAAGGCACTCCTCGATGGTCGTCCAGATGCTGAACGAGGGGGCGAACTCGTATCCCGCCACGGTCAGGTTCGCACCGTCCCGAATGCCGATCTCCTCGATCTCGTCGAACAAATAGTCCGCCGCGTACCGGGCGAAGACATCGGAGAGACCTGGCTCGACCCCCATCCCCACCAAGGCCAGGCGTCCTGCCGCCGTCCAGTCCTGCGCCCGTGCGAACTGAGCGTCACCGAGCTTCTCCCCGCACAGCTCATACGGGCGTTCGGGGTGGGGGTGCGACAAGGACATCGCCATGTCGAGATAGTGGGTGCCCGCAGCCAGAGCCGCGCCGAACATCGGCATGACGAACCGAGGGTCGGTGGCGTTGAAGAGGACATCGCAGCGAAGCTCGGCCAGCAGTGCCGTCACCGCGGCTTCATCCGAGGCATCGACACGGTGAGAAGAGAAGCGGTTCCCCGCTTCGCCGAGTGTTTCCACGGCGTTCTCGGCCCGGGAGAGGTCGTAGTCGGCGATGGCGATGTGGTCGAAGAACGAGCGGCGGGCCGCAATCCGGGTGGCTGCGGTGCCGACACCGCCTGCACCCACGAGCAGGATGCGCATCTGAGACCTTCCGTTCGGATGGGTTCCCAGGAGGCTTTCCCAGTGGCACACCCCGATGCCACACATCCGGCTCACGGCGCCCCATTGGGACCAATGGCACTGTGGCGACCAGCCGCCGGGCCACGGTCCGTATCAGTGGTTCCGTATCAGTGGTGCGGTGCTCCGTGAAGCCCCGAAGGAAGGAGGCCAGCCCCGTGCTCGCTTGCGCCGGACGGCTGGTGCGGGCGCTGGTACAGGTCGCGGTTGTTCCTCGCAAGGTCCGAAATGGATTTGAGGTACATCTCGATCAGCAGGCTCGCTCTGCGCATGAGGGGGGGATCACTCCTCGGTTCTGTACTCGGTATTCACCACCACTTTGCGCTCCTTCATCTTTCCGGGACCTTGCAAGAGTGCTGGGGGCGGCTTAAAAACGCCTCTCGTTGGGACGCCGGCCGCGGGCCGAGAGCCGTCTCCGTGGTTGTCGGTCAGTTCGCGGCCTCGGCGTCGACCAAGAAGAAGGCTGTCAGTGCGGCGGCGAGCAGGATGCCCGCCGCCCAGCCGATCGCGACGGTGAAGCCGTGCACGGTAGCGGCGGCGGTCCCCGCGTGACCTGCTCCTGCAGGGTGTGAAGCGAGGTAGCCGGCCGTGGCCGTGACCGCGATCGTGTTCAAAAGGGCGACCCCGATGGATCCTCCTACTTGTTGCGAGGTGTTGACCATGGCCGAGGCCACACCCGAATCCTCGGCCTGCACACCGGAGGTTGCGGTGGCGATGACCGGCATGACCGTGCATCCCAGCCCGAGCCCCATCAGGACTTCCGCGGGAAGGATGGTGGAGACGTACGAGGAGCGGGGATCCAGCGAGGTCAGAAGGAGCAGTCCGGCCGCAGCGGCAAGCAGTCCCGGAACCATCAGCACGCGTGGTGGTACGCGGTGCATCAGACGTGCGGCCAGCTGTGTGGACCCTACGACCACGCCCAGAGAGAGTGGCAGAAAGGCGAGCCCGGTTTTGAGCGCGGAGTACCCGAGGAGGCTCTGCATGTAGTAGGTCATGAACAGGAACATGGCGAACAGGCCGATGACCGCCATGGCGAATGTCAGGAGGCAGCCGCTGCGGTTGCGGTCCTGCAGTAGCCGCAACGGCAACAAGGGCTGGGATGCGCGGCTCTGCCACCATCCGAAGAGGGCCAGGAGCCCGCAGCCGCCGGCGATCATGCCGAGAACGACTGGGTCGCCCCACCCACGTGATTCGGCCGCGCTGAATCCGTACACCACGGCGACCAGACCGGCGCAGCTGAGAACCGCTCCAGGTAGGTCGAGTCGGGCGCCCGGGGTGCCGCGGTCCGCGGCCAGGTATCTCATGCTCCCGAGCAGGGTGACCGCAGCGATGGGGATGTTGACGTACAGGCACCAGCGCCATCCGAGGTAGTCGGTGAGGAGTCCGCCGAGGACGAGTCCGACCGCTCCGCCCACACCGGCCACCCCGCCGAAGATGCCGAAGGCCCGTCCCCGGTCGGGGCCTGCGGGGAAGGTCGTGCTGAGCAGGGCCAGGGCGGAGGGGGCGAGGACGGCGGCGAAGGCCCCTTGCAGGGCACGCGCACCGAACAGGAGCGCGGCGTCGGATGCCGCACCGCCGAGGCCTGAGGCGGCCGCGAAGCCGACCAGGCCGATGATGAAGGTGCGGCGGTGCCCCACGATGTCGGCGACCCGGCCACCTGCCAGCAGGAGGCCGCCGAACGCCACCGTGTAAGCAGTGATCATCCACTGGCGGTCCCCGTCTGACATACCGAGTTCGCGCTGGGCCGACGGAAGCGCGATGTTGACGATGGTCGAATCGAGAACCACCATCAGCTGGGCCGTTGCGATGACGGTCAGGGCCCACCAGCGGTCTGCTGGCAGTGACCGCTGGGCCTGATCGGGAACGGGCATTCCAGGCTCCGTAGGCGTCGGCTTGGACGTGGATGCGTCTCATCATCCAGCCCCCTCCCAGGCAGTGCGTGATCTTCCAGTGAAGGAACCGCGGGATTCCCCCGGTTGCGGGATCGGCTTCGGCCCAGGCAGTGGCCTGGACCGGACCGGTCGACGGATGCTCGGCGATGTGCGGATGGGATGCGCGCCAGACCCTTGCGCACACAAATTCTTTCAAATATGGAGGCGCTTCAAGCGACTCTTCATGACTCCGAGGGCTGATCGACCAGGGGGGGGAACCTCAAGTTCTGCTCAAATCGCAACGCCGCTCATTGACATGGCGGGCGGTGATGGCATTGCATGGGCGCCACCGCCGAAAGCAAAGATTTCACCTGAAAGGAAATCTAATGCGAATTTTAGGTCGACGCCTCGGTGCAGCCTCGAGCACGGGAATAGCGTGCGCAGCCACAGCCTCGCTGTTTGCGGGTGCCCCCTCCGCAAGCGCCGCCGACCCGCTTCCCTACAACTGCGCAGTAAAGGCCTCCCCGTCCATCGGGTACAAGCAGGAAATGAAGTGTTTCACCTTCTTCGATGAAGCGGTGAAATATGCGAGCGGCGGTACCGTCGATGCTTCGGCCTGGCGCTGGGATCCGCGCTCGGCGGTTTACAGCCCGGCCTTCACCCAGGCCGTCAACGCCTCCCCCTCCGTCCAGCGCATCTACTCCATCGAGTTCGAGCACCCCGACTACCGCGGCTACGCGCTCGTCGTGTGGGGCAACGGAGAGTGCGCACCCGGTTCCGAGAGGGTGGTCAACAACCTCGGCCAGACCCCCGACCGGTGGTGGACGGACCGGATCGACTCCTTCGCACCGTACAACGGCTGCTACTCCGAGCACTTCGACGACAGCAACCTCGGGAGCCTGATCGGGGGCACCAACGTGCCCAGCCCGACCATTCAGTCCCCGAACCGGACGAACGCCATCTCGATCACCGGAGGACTGTCGGACGAAGAGTCCATGGACGACTGCAACCGGGGCCGGGCGAAGTGTTCCTACACGCCCACAGCGCTGGTCGAGTACGTTCCGGTCGACTGGAAAGACGAGATGATCGGGTGGAACTGCACCAATCTCAACCAGTCGGTGAGGTTCAACGAGACCATCACCCGGTCCTCGACCATCCGCTGGGGAGTCGAGCTCACGACGACCATCGGCACGCCCAGCACCGCTCCCCTGAAGATCGAGCAGTCCCTCAAGCAGACGCTGGGCGGTGACTTCGCAAACTCCACCTCCAAGGCGTACGATGCGCCGCACATCATCGAGCCCGGGAACGTGGGAATCATCTCCTCGGCGGTTTCCGCGAAGAAGGTCACCGGCCTGTGGAACCTCGACTACGGGAACCGCAAGTGGTACCACCACTACTGGGAGAAGAACATGACTGCCTACCAGGTGGACGGTGACCGGCCCATGAACATCGTCTACAACCAGCGGCCCATGACCGCGGGTGAGCGGGCGGACTACTGTTCCAAGAGCAACACGGGGGCCTCCTCGCTCTGACCCGGGCGCCCCACGGGGTCCCCCGCTGAAGGGTGGCAGGGGACCCCATCTCAGGCGGCCACGGGCAGGTCGGCCCAGTGAGTGGTACGGTCCGCATCCTGGTACTCGCCGGAGGCCGTGGCAAGGGCGGTGACAATCGCACTGCCGCGCCCGTGCTCATCGGGGGCGCAGTGTGCAATCCACTGGCCCGGCTCCGGAGCGGTCCCGCCGTCCTCGACCGCGATGTGGAGCACATCGGTGCCTTCGGGGCGCTCGAGGCACAGACGCACCGGGGGCAGGGCGTGCTCCACCGCGTTGGTGACCAGTTCGGAGACAACGAGCAGCGCCTCGTCGATGTAGCTGCTCGGCAGGCCCCATGCCTGCAGCGCACTGCGGCTCTTGGTGCGGGCAATCCCCGCAGCCGTCTCCTCGTAGGGCAGCATGCACTCGTGGCTGCACTCGGCGTCGGCCGTCGGGGCGCTGACGGTAGAGGTCTGGTTGCCGGAAGAAGTGGGGAGAGCCACGGGAATCACATCCACTGGGAGGGTGCCGGGTCGGGCTTCTCCATCAGTGTTGGGCGCTGGACGGCCTCTCTCTGTCCCCCGATCGAGGGGTGCAGTGGTCTACACCGGCCTCGCCCGGGTCACCCATGGACGGGGGTGCTTCCGTCCCCAGGCCGATGCCCCACCGGACCCGCCGGTGGGGCATCGCCGGCTCAGCGCTTCATGCGCAGGCTGGCCGGATTGTCCGGAACGGGTACTGGGGCCTTGTCCCCGGTGAGTGGACACCTGTTCGTGTCGTTATGCGGCGAGCGTCATGGTAGCCCGCTGCTGTTCGTAGATGTTCGGTGGCTTCTGTCCGAGGCGGGAGTGGCGCCGTCGGGTGTTGTAACGGGTGGCCCAGCGGAACACGGCCGGCCGACAGGCCTCGGCCCCGTCGAAGCCGCGGGTGGGCTTGATCCAAGGCCGGGTAGTTAACGGATTTGCGCTGGTGGCAAGGGGTCTCTCCGGCTTCTGAAGGTGGCGGGTCCGGTCTTGGTGATGAATCCGGTGTGGGCCCACCGGTCGAGTTGCCGGCGCATGGTGCCCAGGGTGACGTTGCCCAGGTGACGGGCGAGATCCCGTGGGTGCCACTGGCGGTCCGGGTCGATGTCGAGGACTTCCAGGATGCGCTGCCTGCGTCGGTCTGCCGGCGGCGTATAGCGGTCGTCGTGGGAGGTGGCGGGCAGCTGCGGTTCTGGTTCGAGGATGGTGATGTCCAGGCCGGTGACGGCACGGCTGGCGTCCGGGCGGCCGTCGTCTTGGCGTTCGTTGTAGCGGAAGATCGGCGACTTGACCTTGCGTGTGCTCACACGCGTCCGCCTCGCGGGGAGGAGACCGGCCAGGACCCGCTGGCCGATGACGCCGATCGTGGCGTCGCCCGTGAGGCCGGCAGCCCGAACGACCAGGTCACGGGCCGTGTGCAGGGCGATGGTGAAGCCGCAGCGGTCCGGGTCGGTGCCCGGCCGGGACTCGGCGGCCTCCGCCATGACCCTCCGCAAGGCCTGGTAGAGCGTGAGCAGGGCCCACATCTCCTGCTCGACGCCGACGGGATCGCCGGAACGCAGGACCCGGCCCCGCAAGATGGTGTGCCGCAGCGCGTAGTAGGCGGACTCGTGCTCCCACCGCTCGTGGTAGAGGCCGACGAGCTTGCTGGCCGGGTAGCGGCGGGCGTCGGTCAAGGTGGTCACCAGACGGTATGAGCCAGTGAAGGTGCTGCCGTCGTCGCAGGTCACGGTGATCTGAGCTTCCACGACCCGGACCGGGACAGCCCCAAGGACGGACAGGTAAGAGCCGTCCGCGAGCCGGGCCAGGACCGGGGTGCGGCGGTTGGCGCGCAAGCGGCCCAGGAACTGGGCACCGGTGCTGGCCACGGCGGCGAGGAACGCGTTGGCGTCGAAGCCTTTGTCCCACAGGACCAGCATCTCCGGGCCCAGGTGGTGCAGCAGACGGCCGGCATAGGCGGTCTCCCCGTCGCTGGTGGGGCCGAACACCGCGCCGATCAGGGCCCGGGACCCGGTCTCCACCAGGGTCATCAGCTCCAGCATCGGGTAACCACCGCGGCTCTGTGTCCCGAACCAGTCCACGTTTCTGTCGCTCTCGGGCAGCTTGATCGAGCTGCAGCCGTCGAAGGAGACTGTCCGGAACGGGCCGAACCGCACACCGGGTGCGGCCGGCCGGGCCAGCGGGCCGGCGAGGACCTCTAACAGGCGGCGGACCGGCGCTGCACCCACCCTGCGGCGCAGGTCACGCAAGGCCTTCGCGGTCGGTTCGGCGACCTCCACTCCGGCGCCGGCCAGTGCCGCGGTCAGCTTCTGCCACACCAGCTGGTAGCCGACTTCCGGAAACAGGCACATCGCGAGCAGGAAGTAGACCCCGACCCGCGAGGGCAGGTCACGTAACCGGCGCTGCACACACCGGGTCTCCTTCAGGACCGCATCAACGAGGTCGAACGGGACGACCTGAGTCAACTCGCCCAGATGACCAGGACCGAACTGGCCGGCGGCCACCGTGAACTGGTGAGTCACCGTCGTCAGACCCGACGGCAGGGCACAATCACATGCGGGCAACGGGACTCCTCGGCGACCAGCAGTCTTGGCGGACCATCTGATCAACGCGGATCCCGTTGCCGC
>NZ_JBXQQB010000072.1:0-9892 GCF_057220535.1 Kitasatospora sp. NEAU-CNBT7
GGGGCTTCGCCCTGATGGGTGGACACGCTGATACTGGATCTGCTTGATCCGGAGGAAGCGAGAACACCGCCGATGGCGATGAAGGACTACTCGGACGAGTTCAAGGCCGATGCCGTGGCCTTGTACGAGTCCACGCCCGGGGCGACCTACAAGGACATCGCCGCTGACCTGGGCATCAACAGGGCGACGCTGCGCGAGTGGGTGCTGCGGGGCCGCGAACGCCGCGGCCTCGACCCTGCCGCCGAACGGCCAGGTGGGAAGGCGCCGGCCGGGGCAGGACAGCCTGCCGTGTCCGGTGATCCGGAGATGCGGATCCGGCAGTTGGAGGCCCGGGTGGCCGAGCTTGAGGCGAGCGAGCGGAAGCTGGCCACCGAGCGTGACATCCTGCGCAAGGCGGCCAAGTATTTCGCCGGCGAGACGAACTGGTGAGCCGCTTCCAGTTCGTCCGTGACCACCGGGACACCTACGAGGTGAAGCGGCTGTGCCAGGTCCTGGACGTCAACCGGTCCAGCTACTACAAATGGCTCGGCGGCGCCGGTGCCAGAGCCGTCCGCCGACGCCAGGACGAGGTCCTGGCCGAACAGATCCGCCGCATCCACACCGACTCCGGTGGCGCCTACGGCTCGCCGAGGGTGACCGCGGAACTGCGCGAGACCGGGACGCAGGTGAACCACAAGCGGGTCGCCCGGGTTGAGTTTTTCGGGGTGGTTGGGGACCACGTTTTCGGTGGGTTCGGGCACCAGCGAATTTTCGGTATGTTCGGGCTCCACCTCGTGTGATGGTCTGTGACATGCCGCGTTCGGCGTAATCGGTGGACGTGGGCCGTTTGGCGGTCACGCTGTGCCTGTTGATCACGGTCCAGGTCAGGGAGACCGATGGTGCACAGGTCGCGTGAGGTGTTGTTCGAGCGGATCCGGCGGGCCCGGCGGGAGCAGGGGCTGTCCGGTCGGGAGCTCGCGGTCCGGTTCAAGGTGTCGCGGCGCACGGTGCGGCAGGCGCTGGAGTCGCCGGTGCCGCCGAAACGCAGGCCCCAGCCGCCGCGGGCGAGTGTGCTGGAGCCGGTGAAGGGCTTCATCGACCAGATGCTTCGGGAGGACCTGGACGCGCCCGCGAAGCAGAAGCACACGATCACGCGGATCATCGAGCGTCTCGCGGCGGAGCACGATTTCGAGCTGGCCCGGCAGACCACGGTCTGGGAGTACGTTAAGGCCCGCCGCCCGGAGATCAAGGCGGAGGCACTGGAGGGCCGCCGGCATCTCGAGGGCGTGGTCCCGCAGGCCAAGCGCCCGGGTGAGGAGGCGGAGGTCGACTTCGCGGACTTCTGGCTCGACCTCGCGGGCCAGCGCCGCAAGTGCGTCCTGTTCACCCTGCGCCTGTCCTACTCGGGGAAGGCGATCCACCGCGCCTACGCCACCGCCTCGCAGGAGGCGTTCCTGGAAGGGCGTCTGGAGGCGTTCACCGTGCTGGGCGGGGTGCCGTCGGTCCACATCCGGTACGACAACCTGAGGCCCGCAGTCAAGCAGGTGTTGTTCGGCCGGTCGCGGTTGGAGTCGACGAGGTGGGCGTCGTTCAAGTCCTGGTACCAGTTCTCGGCGTTCTACTGCGCGCCCGGCGAGGACGGCGCGCACGAGAAGGGCGGGGTGGAGCACGAGGGCGGCCGTTTCCGCCGCAAGCACCTGGTCCCGCCGCCGGCGGTGGAGTCGCTGGCGGAACTCAACGAGCGCCTGGCCGCGATCGACGTCGCCGAGGACGCCCGGCACGTCCACGGCCGCCCGACCTCGATCGGCTTCGACTTCGAGGCCGAGCGCGATCGGCTGCGGCCGCTGCCGGCGGACGACTACGACTGCGGGATCGACCTGGTGCCCACCGTCGGGCGCAACAGCCGGGTCACGGTGAGGCAGTGCTACTACTCGGTGCCGGCGAAGTTCATCGGGCAGAAGGTGCGGGTGAAGCTGCGGGCGAACGAGCTCCTCGTGCTCGACGGCCGCCACGTCGTGGCCCGTCACCCGCGTCTGACCAGGCGTTACACCTACCACGACATCCTGGACCACTACCTGGAGATCCTGCTGGTCAAGCCGGGCGCGTTCGCCGGCGCATCCGCGCTCGCGCAGGCCAGGGCTGAGGGCGGGTTCACCAAGGTCCACGAGGCGTTCTGGGCAGCCGCCAAACAGAAGGCCGGGGAGCGCGAGGGCACGCGGATGCTGATCGAGGTCCTGCTGCTGCACCGCCAGCTGCCCGCCGAGGCGCTGGTGGCGGCGATGGAGACCTGCCTGCGGATCGGCTCGGTCTCCACGGACCTGGTCGCGATCGAGGCCCGCAAGGCGATGGAGGGCACCGATGCCGACGACGCTGAACTCCTCACCGAGGACGACGTCGCCGTTGGCACCGGTGACGGGGCCGCGGGCGAGGTGGGTGCTCAGGTGATCTCGCTGCACGCGCGGAGGCTGCCGCCCGACCCACGCACCGCGCTGCCCGACATGAGCAAGTACGACCGGCTCCTGGCGCCGGCCATCACCACCCGACCGAGCATCGCGAACGCCGACCAGAAGGGCCACGGGGCATGACCCGCACCATCACCGTCACCGACCACGACCTGGACACCGACGAGGACCAGGGACACGGCCGGGTCCCGCCCCGCCGGATGTCCCTGCCGGGCGATCCGGAGGACATGCTCATCGACGAGGCCTGTCGGGATCTGAAACTGCCCGCGTTCCGCGACCGGTTCATCGAGCTCGCCGCCACCGCCCGGCGCGAGCAGGCCACCTACAAGCAGTTCCTCCTGGACCTGCTGCAGGTCGAGCTCGCCGACCGCGACGTCCGCCGCCAGCAGCGGCTCCTGCGGATGGCCCGTTTCCCACGGCCCAAGCGGCTGGAGGACTTCGACTTCACCAAGAACCCCAACGTCACCCCCGAGGTCGTCGCCGACCTGAAGTCACCCGCCTGGGTCCGCGAGGGCCGACCACTGGTTCTGATCGGTGACAGCGGCACCGGCAAGAGCCACCTGCTGATCGGGATCGGCACCGCGATCGCCGAGGCCGGCCTGTCGGTCCGCTACACCACCACCAGCGCGCTGGTGAACGAGCTCGCCGAGGCCGACGCGGGCCGCCGTCTGTCCTCCGTGATCGCCCGCTACAGCAAGATCGATCTTCTGTGCCTGGACGAGTTCGGCTACCTCAACCTGGACCGCAAGGGCGCCAAACTGCTGTTCCAGATCTTCACCGAGCGCGAGGAATGCAAGGCCACCGCCGTCGCCACGAACTCGCCCTTCACCGAGTGGGACAAGACCTTCGGCGACGCCCGGCTCTGCGCGGCCATCGCCGACCGGATCACCTTCCGCTGCACCCTCATCCAGACCGGCACCGACTCCTACCGCTACCAAGCCACCCAGGAAGGCCTGTTCTCCGCCCCGAAGTGACGCCCGCGGCGGCCGGCCGGACCAGAACGAGCACGGGTGTTCAGGGCGCGAAGGTGACGGTGACCTCCGCCCACCCGTCCTTCGTTCCCAGCCGGCTGGTCGCTCCCACCGCGGCATGACGCCAGTCGGCGCAGAGCTCGCGCAGGTCGCGGTCCAGCCCGGCCGGACGGGGATCGTCCGGAGCTGCGGTCCCACGCGCCGCCCGGACAACGGCCTGCAGGAGAGGCTCCAGGTCCGGTCCGCTCTCGCTCCCGGTCACGCGACGCCCACCGTCGCCGATCACCCACCGGACCTCCCACACGAACGGACTCCCGGGCCGGTGCAGTACCTCGGCGCCGATCTCCGCAACGGTCCGCGAGGCCGCGTCCGACCGGGTCTCGCCGCTGTCGGACATCCGCCGGACGATCGCGTTCTCGACCGCCTCCGCGACACTTCGCGGAAGAACGCCGCGCTGGCGGAACACATCGCCGGCCACGTCCGCCATTGCCTGGGACGCCGCCTCCCGCCGCGTCCCGCCGGCCTCCACGATCTGCTCGATCAGGGACTCGACCGCGGCCACCGCCGCACGCGTCTGCTCGTTCACGGCCTTCACCCTACGCGGCAACGCCAACCGGTCCAGCGCCGATATCCGCCGATCTGTTCGGCCCGGCTCACGCACTCTCAGCGAGGGCGGGCCCCTGGCCGCGACTTGTCAGGGAGGCAGCACCAGGGCCCGCGGCAACACGCTATCCACGCTTCCCCGCAGACGCTCCGGACACTCCGGCCTTCCCCAGAAGCTCACCCGATCAGTGGCTCCCAATCTCGCCGGAAAACTCGCAGCAGAGCTGAGTACATCCGCACCACGAACGGCCTAACCCCGGCGCCCACTCTCACCGAAGGCGCGGTGCTCATATGACCCGACGAAATCAAACGCCCGGCCGCGGCCTTGTCCCGCCGGTTCTGCACCAGGATGTCCAGGACGTTCCCGTGCTGGTCGACCGCGCGCCACAGGTACTTCCGCTCGCCGTTGATCCGGATGAACACCTCGTCCAGGTGCCACTTGTCACCCGGCCGCGGACGTCGGCGGCGCAGTACGTTCGCCCAGGTCTGCCCGAACTTCAGACACCAGCGCCGGATCGTCTCGTAGGACACGACGACGCCGCGCTCGAGCATCAGCTCCTCCACCTCGCGGAAGCTGAGCGGGAACCGGAAGTACAGCCACACACAGTGCGAGATGACCTCCACCGGGTACCGGTGGTTGCTGTACGACGGCGGCGTGGACGACACGGACAAGCCCCTTCGGTACGACCAACCCGAAGATCATCCCACCCCGCCACCAACAACGTGACAGTGCCCCGCCACGTCTTCCTCGACCAGCTCCCCGCACCGATCGCAGAACTCCCACTCCACCCCGCCAGCCCGGCCGTCACCGCCCATAGCTCCGGTCTACCCGCACCCCCGCCCACCAGCCACCCGAGAACAGGCCCCGCCGCGCCGCGCCAACCATCGGGAAGAAACCGGCCCCTCAACCAGCCCGCGCGGACAATGGGACCACCCGCAGCACGCACAGCCCCAATGCCTCGCGGGCGACAGCCGTTCCACCGTCGAGCGAGGAGTGAGGACCTGGTGGCGTTGACCGCTACCCCTACGGCCGGGGCGTTCACCGCCCGCCCCTACCAAAGGGCCGACCGCCGCGCGGTCCTGGCCCTGATCGACGCCGACCGGCGGCCCGGCCGGCCCAGGCCCGACGCCCACGCCCTGGCCGCCGCTCTGGACGGTCACACCGGGACGGGCCAACCGCAGACCAGCGGCCTGGAACAGGTCCACAGCGATGTCCTGCTCGACCGCCGCCGCGTGATCGGCGTGATCTGCTACGCGCTGCGCGCGCACGACCAGGCGGGCGTGATCCTGTGGGCGCACGGCCGGGAAGACTTCACCACCATGGCGGTGCTGCTGGCCTGGGCCCGCGCCCGTCTCGGGCCCGACCGCACCTGGTACGCCTTCCCCGGCGCCCCCGCCACCGCCCCCACAGCGGAGGGCCTGCCGGTCCGCCACCGCCCCGCCACCGCCCACGCCCTCACCTCCACCGGATTCACCCCCATCGCCGCACGCGCGTGGTGGCACCGCCCTCTCACCGAAACGCACCCCACACCGGCCGCCTACCCCCTGGCCGCCGTCACCCCGACCCACGATCCCGACGGCTGGCTGCTGCGCCTGACCGACACCGACGGCACCCCGATCGCCCACGCCCGTCTCGACGCCCCCGCCCACCACACCGCCCACCTGCGCCACCTCACCGTCGCCCAAGCCCACCGCGGCCACGGCACCGGCCGCCACCTCCTCGCCCAGTGCCTGGCCCTCGCCACCCGCCACAGCGCCACCGGGATCACCGCGGTCACCGACACCACCGACCCCCACGACCCGGCCCACCGGCTCCTGACCGGCGCCGGCTTCACCCCCGCCGACGTGCTCACCGTCTACCGGCGCCCCCGAACGGCACCGGCAGGTGCGGCAGCTGCAACACCGCTCAGTTCCTGACCTTGATCCAGTCCCGGGAGCGCCGCCCGGGCAGATACGCACTGGCCAGGCGCTTGGCCACCACCCCGTCGAAACCGTCGGCCCGGGCATCGGCCAACGCCTCGGCACCCATGCCCGGCCAGCGCGCCGGGGTCTGCACGTGCCCGGCCGTCAGCTGCAGATCGTCCAACAGCGCCCGACGGCCGATGTACGGGGTGTGCAGGACCGGCTGGCCCACCGCGAGAACGTCGTACAGCACCAACCGCACCGGCAACTCCTCCACCGCCCGCTCCACCGCCGCCAGGTGGTGCAGACTCATCCGCTCCTGCAACCGCCCCACCGACGGCCGGCCCCGACCGTCCAGGGCAACGATCTCCCCGTCCAGCACCGCCTCCAGCCCCTCCGGCAACAGACCCGGCAGCTCCCCCAGCTCCGGATAGCCCGCCGTGACGTCCGCCCCCGCCTGCGACCACAACCGCAGCGTGCCGTCCCCCGGCAGATGCACGATCACCCGCGCACCGTTCCACCACGTCTCGAACGCGTACTCCCCCTCGCGATCCGGCCCCGGCAGCGGGCCGATCACCGCGAGCATCGGCGCCAGTACCGGCAACACAACCGGATCCCCCGGCAAGCGGGCACTCATACCCCCAGCATCCACCCGCAACCAGCTCCCCGCCGACCGCTCACCCGGTCACCCGGTCACCCGGTCACCCGGTCACCCGCAGATCACCACCCACCGCGACCACCCGCAGCCCTGCCCCGCGCAGAACCGTCTCCAACGCCCCCGTCACCGCCCCGCGCACCAACACCTCCCAGCCCGCCGGGACACCACCCACCCCACCAAGCTGCTCCACCGCCGTGCAACCCGCGGCCGCGGCACCGTCCACAAGCGCCGCCTCCGGCCGCCACCCCACCAGCACGCCCCGCGGGCGCAGCCCGACCTGTAGACCCGCGCCGGACGTGTGCGCCACATCGAACCCGGCGCACCACAACACACGGCACACCTCCTCGAACAACGCCATGCCCTCCGCCATCACCCGAACCTCGACCCGCGCCCCAGCTCCCCGCACCTCCACCGTCGCACGCCAGCCCACCACCCGCAGCCCACCACGGGAGCGCGTGGAATACCCGGCCCCCTGCCGGAGCTTGACCCAAGGTGGGGTGGTAGCTCAGACGGTCAGAGCAGGAGACTCATAATCCTCCGGTCGCGGGTTCGAGCCCCGCCCACCCCACCACCGGTAGAGCACGAGCAGACAACCCCACCACACACACATCGACTCAGCTCGAGCCCAAGCCCACTGCGGCCGGCGGTTTGCAGCGCCCCGCACGAGAAGCACCCCAGGCGGTACGGTGCCGGTACAGCGGGACAGCGGCAGGGAGGGCGAGGGTGGGGTCGGCAGCACAGCCAGCAGTGCGGCAGTTGGCTGAGGTGGAGGGGGTGCTGGAGCGGATCACCTACGCGAACGAGGAGACCGGCTACACCGTCGCCCGCGTGGACACCGGCCGCGGCGCCAACGACCTGCTGACCGTGGTCGGCGCGCTGCTCGGCGCCCAGGTCGGCGAGTCCCTGCGGCTGCACGGACGCTGGGGATCCCACCCCCAGTACGGCAAGCAGTTCACGGTGGAGAACTACACCACCGTTCTCCCCGCGACGGTGCAGGGCATCCGGCGCTACCTCGGCTCCGGGCTGATCAAGGGCATCGGCCCGCGGATCGCCGAGCGCATCGTCGAGACGTTCGGCACCGACACCCTCGACGTCATCGAGACCGAACCCGAACGACTCATCGAGGTCCCCGGCCTCGGCCCCAAACGCACCCGGAAGATCGCCGAGGCGTGGGAGGAGCAGAAGGCCATCAAGGAGGTCATGGTCTTCCTGCAGGGCGTCGGGGTGTCCACGTCGTTGGCGGTGCGAATCTACAAGAAGTACGGCGACTCCTCGATCGGGGTGGTGAAGAACCAGCCCTACCGGCTGGCCTCCGATGTGTGGGGTATCGGCTTTTTGACCGCGGACCGGATCGCGCAGGCGGTCGGCATCCCGCACGACTCCCCGGAGCGGGTCAAGGCCGGCCTGCAGTACGCCCTCTCCCAGAGCACCGACCAGGGCCACTGCTACCTCCCCGAGGAACGCCTGATCTCCGACGGGGTGAAACTCCTCCAGGTCGACATGGGGCTGGTGATCGACAGCCTGGCGGAGCTCGTGGCCGAGGACGGCGTGGTCCGCGAACAGATCCCCGGCGAGACGGGTGAGCCGATCACCGCGGTGTACCTGGTGCCGTTCCACCGCGCCGAGATCTCCCTCACCAACCAGCTGCTGCGCCTGCTCCACGCCGACACCGACCGGATGCCCGCCTTCGGCGGCCCCGGCGGTGCGGGTGTCGACTGGGACGCGGCGCTCGGCTGGCTCGCCCGGCGCACCGGCGCCGATCTGGCCCCCGAACAGCGCCAGGCGGTCCAGCTCGCGCTGACCGAGAGGGTGGCGGTGCTGACCGGCGGCCCGGGCTGCGGCAAGTCCTTCACCGTGAAATCGATCGTCACGATGGCGCTGGCCAAGAACGCGAAGGTCGTCCTCGCCGCTCCGACCGGCCGCGCCGCGAAACGCCTCGCGGAGCTGACCGGTGCGGAGGCGTCCACCGTTCACCGGCTGCTGGAGCTCCGCCCCGGGGGCGACGCCGCCTACGACCGGGACCGGCCGCTGGACGCCGACCTGGTCGTGGTCGACGAGGCCTCCATGCTGGACCTGATCCTCGCCAACAAACTGGCCAAGGCCGTCGCCCCCGGCGCACACCTGCTGTTCGTCGGCGACGTCGACCAGCTTCCCTCGGTCGGCGCCGGCGAAGTCCTGCGCGACATGCTCGCCCCCGGCAGTCCCATCCCGGCCGTCCGGCTCACCCAGGTCTTCCGCCAGGCGCAGCAGTCCGGCGTGGTCACCAACGCCCACCGCATCAACCAGGGCCTGCCGCCGGTCACCGACGACTTGCCCGACTTCTTCCTGTTCATCGAGGAGGACACCGAACGCGCCGCTGGCCTCACCGTCGATGTCGCCGCCCGCCGCATCCCCCACAAGTTCGGCCTCGACCCGCGCCGGGATGTACAAGTGCTCGCGCCGATGCACCGCGGGCCCGCCGGCGCGGGCAACCTGAACACCCTGCTGCAGGGGGCGATCACCCCCGCCGCCGAGCACGTGGCGGAGCGCCGGTTCGGCGGACGGACCTTCCGGGTCGGCGACAAGGTCACCCAGATCCGCAACAACTACGAGAAGGGCACCAACGGCGTCTTCAACGGCACCGTCGGCGTCGTCACCACCCTCGACCCCGTCGAGCAGAAACTCACCGTCCTCACCGACGAGGACGAAGACATCACGTACGACTTCGACGAACTCGACGAACTCGCCCACGCCTACGCCGTCACCATCCACCGCTCCCAGGGCAGCGAATACCCCGCCGTCGTCATCCCCCTGACCACCTCCGCCTGGACCATGCTCCAGCGCAACCTCCTCTACACCGCCGTCACCCGCGCCAAGAAACTCGTCGTCCTCGTCGGCTCCCGCCGCGCCCTCGCCCAAGCCGTCCGCGCCGTCAGCGCCGGCCGCCGCCACACCGCCCTCGACCACCGTCTCACCCACACCTGACCACTTGCGGGTGTCCGGGGGTCTATCAGGATTTCGGTGTACGGCACCCGTTTGGGCTAGGTGTTGATCTTGCTGTGGGGTGTGGGCCGGTTGGCTCACACTCGTCCGGCTGACAGGCGTCCGTCGAAGGCGATGTCGAAGGCGTTGAGGGCGCCGAGCCAGCGGTTGCTCCAGCGTTGGCGGCCGCGTCCGGTGGGGTCGAGTGCGAGAGTCGCCAGGTAGAGCCGTTTCATCGCGGCCTGTTCGTTCGGGAAGTGGCCGCAAGCGGTCGCTGCCCTGCGGTAGCGGGAGTTGAGGCTCTCGATGGCGTTGGTGGTGCAGATGATCTTCCGGATCTCGGTGTCGAAGCCGAG
>NZ_JBXQQB010000073.1:0-9826 GCF_057220535.1 Kitasatospora sp. NEAU-CNBT7
CCGCGGGCCTGCCGGCCGCCGTGGTCGGGGTGGTGATCGCCCTGCTGGTGCTGCTCCCGGAGACCATCGCCGCGGTGCGGGCCGCCTCCCGCGGCCAGGTGCAGACCAGCCTCAACCTGGCGCTCGGCTCGGCCCTGGCCAGCATCGGCCTGACCATCCCGGCCGTCGCGGTCGCCTCGGCCTGGCTGTCCGGCCCGCTGCTGCTGGGCCTCGGGGCCACCCACATGGTGCTGCTCGCGCTGACCGTCGCCGTCGGCACGCTGACCGTCACCCCCCAGCGGGCGACCCCGCTGCAGGGCGGCGTCCACCTGGCGATCCTGGCCGCGTACCTGGTGCTCGCCGTCAGTCCGTGACGGCGAGCACTCCGGGAGTGCTATCAGCCGTTGGGCGATCGAGGCGCTCCCGACCGTGAGAGCGGGGGATGCGGCCGACGGGTTTCCTGCCCGCGGGTACGCAGTCGCTGCGATGCTGATCGCAGGTGTGGGGCCGGGCGGGTAGGCGTCGTGGCGCCGCTGTGGTGAGCCAAGGGGCCGTCTGCAGGTCCGCTCGTCGAGCTGGGGCGATCGAAGCGTTCGGCGGTGCCGTCGGCCTGCGGGATCGGGTCCGCTCGAGGGACGTTCCGGCTTGGGACGGTACATCGAGCCAGGCGGGATGTGCTGCAGGAGCCGTTTGCCGGCCACCACCACCGGGCGGTGGTTCGCGCCCCGGCGACGAAGAACGCGACTGCGCCGCCGGAAGGCGGCGGCGATGTGGCGGTGCCTGTGCGCCGACCCGGGCACGGCTTCCTCGCTCCCCGCGCCCCCTTTGTGCCCGGACATCATCTTTGCGGGCCGACACCCCAGGTCAGGTACGTCCGCCAAGACGGACCTCGCCCATCTCCGGCTCTCGTCCCCACCCGACATGCGATCACACAAGTGCACCCCTGAACGGCGGATACCGGCTCGGGCCCGCGGGCATTTCCTGCGGGAAGCGCCGCCGCACCGCCATCCCGTGGCCGCCGGCCTCGGGCGGCCGGCACTTTGCCGTCGAACGTCCGGGCCTGCCACGGCTCGAAGACACGGCCTGCGGCCGGACCTGGTCAGGCCCGATCCGCGGCACGTTCGTCCTGGACGCCTGCCCCCGACCGGATGGGCCGGCGGATCACGGACGACAGGCCAACCGGCCCGCCGCCGGACGGGCCGGAGACGACCTTACGGCGGCAGGAGACCGAAGAAGGGCGCCGGTCCCGTTCGTCCCACCGACCGCAGCACCGTGTCCCGTCCGCTGCACACACCCCTGGCCAGGACCGGGGCGTCGACCGGCTGCGCCGCGAACCCGTACGACGATGCGGCCCGGCCCCGGAGGCTTCCAGGGCAGAACTGATCAAACATCAGCGTCCTTTGCGGGGCTCCGACGAGGTAGCGCGGGCCGTTCTCGGCGGGCCGTGCGGCCCAACGGTGAACGACTCCACTCCGCCCGGGCGAGGCCTTCGCCCCGGGGGGAACGGGCAGACCCCCAGGGCGCGCCCGGATCATGACCCGGCAGAGCGCTTGACCACACACCGCGGGGTCTGTGCGGAATCCGGCGCGGTCCGGGCGGCCGGACAACCCGGGCCGCTGCCGAAGCCGCTGCCCGGCCGCCCGCGGACCGAGGCGGAAAGTCCCGCGATAGAGCTCCCCCAGCGCGAATTTAATCCGTGCCGCCGATGATGGGGCACAGATGGCGGAAGTGCCTGACGGCCAGAGGCCTCGGTGCGGGCGGTTCCGCCACGACCGCGTCGGCAGTGTCCGGCTGGATGTGCGAGTCCGCCGCGAAGGCCAGGGCGTAGCCCTTCCCCGGCCGTCCGGCAGCGTCGGCCGGGCGCTGCCGGGCCACCCGCTCAGAGACCGCCGAACGCGCCGAGGACGCGTCCTTGCGGTCACCCGCCGGTTCGTTCGGAGAAAGGCCTGCAACCTGTGACGCGTCGTCCGCGCCGTGCAGCCACCCGGGCCCAGGCACCGCAGGCCGGATCCCGACGGCAGGCCGGGGCGGCGCGGCGCCGCCGGTCCAGACGCCGCGCGTGGGCAGCCCTCGGCGCGGTGCTGTGTCTGCTGGCGGTTGCCGGAGGCCAGTTGCTGCGGGCTCATCCGGCTGCCCGGGCCGACCCCCCGGCTGCCCGGGCCGACCCCCCGGCTGCCGGATGGGCCCTGACCGACGGCCCGTGGCCGGCCACGGGCCAGGCTTCGGTGATGATCGACGGCTTCGGTCACACCCAGTCCTCGCCCGGCCAGCGGCCCGTTCCCATCGCCAGCACCGCCAAGATCATGTCGGCCTACCTCTTCCTGCGGCAGTACCCGCTCCCGGGAGGGGAACAGGGGCCCTCGTTCACCGTGTCCGGGGAGGAAGCCGGCAGGTACAGCGCCCGTGTGGCGAACGGAGAGAGTCTCGTACCGGTCAGCGCGGGCCAGCGCTTCACCGAGCGCCAGGCGCTCCAGGCCGTCTTGGCGGTCTCCGCGAACAACATCACCGATGAGGTCGCCCGCTGGTGCTCCGGCACCCGTGCCGCCTTCGTCCAGGAGATGAACCGCACCGCACGTGATCTCGGGATGACCTCCACCACCTACACCGATCCCACCGGCCTGGACCCTGCAACCGTCAGTACAGCCGCGGACCAGGTCGAGCTGTTCCGCGCGGCCTTGCAGCTGCCCGGGTTCGCCGAACTCGCGGGATCCTCCTACACCGGGCCGTCCGGCGCCCGCCACCCCAACACCAACCCTTTGCTCGGGCAACGGGGAGTCTTCGCCGGCAAGACCGGCACCACCACAGCGGCAGGGAAGAATCTCGTCTTCGCAGCCCACCGCAAGGTCTCGGGTACCGAGCGGGTTGTCGTCGCCGCCGTCCTGGGGCAGCCCCGCTCCGGCACCGCAGCGCTCAACTCGGCCGCCGAAGAGCTGCTGATCGCAGTGGACCGCAACCTCTCCAGCTGACCATGCGTCAGGCCACCACCCCGCATCAGGAGCCGTTACCACAGCGGACCAGGCAGGCGGCTCTGCGCACACTGATCGCGATGGCGGCGGCGGGCGGTGATCCGTTCGCTCCGCATGCGGCCGGCCATCGCCGGTCCGATGGTGCGGCGGGAGGACGGCAAGGGCGCCGAGCCGGCTCGGCGCCGTGCTTTCACCAGGCGCCGGTCCCGCTCGGGTGCGCTCTCATCTGCCGGCCGAGGCCGCCCAAACCGGCCCCGTAACCGAATCGCGGCTCCGACCGCCGCGGAATGCCGAGAGCATCTCCCGCAGGACTTCGGGCGGGCAGTTGGCAACGGCCGAGTACATGTCGAAGCCGACCTCCTGCCGGACCATCCGGACGATCTCCTCCAGATTGCCGGTGGACATGCTCCCCGGATCCATGGTTCCTCCTCGTGACCGGATGCCTCCAGCCTGCCTCTGCCCTCGGGCGGGATCATCCCCCGATTGGTGGAGCAGCCGGGTCGTCCGACGCGGCACGCCGTGCACCTCGTCGCGGCGGCGGACCGTCCCGCAGCCGCTGAAGGCCGCCAGGCGCCTTGACGAGCGTCTCGTCTCCGAACGCCGCAGCCCACCGGGAGCCCGGACCACGGCAGGGGAAGAGGCCCGCTCGGCCGCTGTGCGCGTCGTCAGGGCGCGGGATGTCGGCCGAGGCTGTCGAGGATCTGCTGGAAGGGTCTGCGCAGGGCCACGGCGGCGGGGCGAGAGTCCGCGCGGGCGTAGGCGGTGAGGCCGTCGCGGGCCGCGGACAGGGCCGGTCCGGGTCCGCCCGTGCCCAGGGTGTTGTTGATCGCCCGTGTGGTGGAGGCGGCCAGCGCCGGTAGATGCCGCCGGGCGTCGGCGATGACCGGGGCAAGATCGTTCCTGCCCGTGAACGCGGCGACTTCTCCGGCCAGGGTCGCCAGGTACGGGGTGAGACGGTCGGAGGTGGCGATCCCGTGAGCCAGGAGCCCGACCGCGTCACGGTGGCGGCGGCGCAGGGGGTTGAACCGCATGGCGCGTTCGGCTTCGCGGGCGCGCACGGCGCTGTGGTGGATCGCCTCGATGTGCCCCGCGACGGCGGCGATGTTGTCATGCGCCGTGGCCGGGTCGGTTCCGAGGACGGCGGCTGTGCCGGTCAGCGCCCGGGCGAGGTGGGCGCGCACGTCATGGTCGAGGAAGGTCAGGACACGGCGGGGGTCGGCGGGCCACAGCAGCGGCGCGAGCAGGATCGTCACAGCCGCTCCTGCACCCGTCTCCCACAGCCGGTGCAGGGCGTAGGTGTCCGGGGAGGTACTGGCGAAGACCAGCAGGGACGATGCCGGGACCTGGACGTTCAACGGCCCACCGGACCGCAGCAGGATCCCGGCCGCAAGGCCCAGGGCGACGACCAGGGTGAGCGCGGCAGTCGAAGGGTGCAGGACGTTCAGAACAGCGATGCCGATCACGACACCCGCGACGACGCCCAGTACACGCTGCAGTGAGGTGGCAAGGGCGGTCATCGGGTCACCGCGCAGAGCCACGAGCGGGACGATGGCCGCGTACACGGGCGGCTGCTCCGCTCCCAGCCACAGCGCCACCTGCCATGCGACGGCCACCGTGACCACGATCCGCGCCGCAGCCGGTCCCTCGGAGGCCAGAGTGTCCCGGATGCGGCTGCTCATCGGGGTGTCGCGATCCGGTGTCCGTTCCGGGCCGGCACGGACGCATCCGGTGCGACCGGCAGGATCCGCGGGCAGCGCTCCAGGATGCCGTGGCCGGCGCAATGCCTGGCCGGATCCGGGTGGCGTGCCCCGGCCCGGCGGCCGTGGAACTCGGTCGCCCGCGGCATCACCTGCATCTCGGCCCTGGTGACCGGCCTGCAACCCCGCTCCGCAGCGGGGTGCGAGACGATCCGCGTGCTCGTGCGCCGCTGCCCGCCCGGCGTGTTCGGGTCGTCCTCGGCCATCCGGCCGGCGAACCCTTTCACCGGGTCCGGCGCATCCGCCCAGGGCGGCGGCTTTCGCCGGGGCGGCACCGGTGTCTGGAACACCGTGCACCGCGACACCCTGCACCGCACCGCGAGTTCGTGTCCCGACACCCCCCGCTCCCGCTGGGCGTGCCGCCGTGTCCTCTCGGACAGCACTTCACACGACCTGTGCACCCTCGGTCTCCCGACCTGGACCGTGACCAACAGACACAGCGTGACCGTCGAACGGCCCGCCACCACCGATTACGCCGAAAGCGGCATGCCACAGACCATCACACGAAGCGAACCCCGACTCACGGGGGGACCACCGGTGCCCGGACCCACCGAATGTCCCGGGCCCGGGCGTCCCGAGAACCCCGGACGACGAATTCACCGTCGTCGTCCCCGCAGCAGTGGCCGGGCCGGACGAGCGCAGGGGATCAGCCGGGGCAGCGCCAACCTCTCGTTATCCAGCGGCTGGACAGCATGGGGGCGCCGGGGTCGCACTGCCGCCCGGCAGAACCGAAAAACCGCGCATCACAGCCCCATCACTCGGGAGAGAGCATCGTGAAAAGTCTGCGGACCCGTCTTCTTGCTGCGCTGCCTCTGACCTGCGTGAGCACGGCACTCATCAGCGGCATCGACCCGGCACGGGCAGACACCCCGCCTGCAGATGGCCCCAGCGTCCTGGTGAACTCAGCGGATCGGTGGAGCTTCCTCGGCCTGTGGGCCAGTCCAACCTGGCAACGAGACTGGAAGCCCACCGTGCCCGTGCCGTCCCCGCCGACGGCGCGGCCCACCGTGCCCGTGCCGTCCCCGCCGACGGCGCGGCCCACCGTGCCCGTGCCGTCCCCGCCGACGGCGCGGCCCACCGTGCCCGCACCGCCCGTCACTCTTCCTCCGACAATGCCATCGCCGCCCGTTCCGGCCCCGGACGAGCCCAGCCGGTCCCCAGCGCCCGGAAAGCAACTGGTGTGGGACGGAAGCGACTTCAACGACTCCAACAAATGGAACACCGGAAAGTCAAGTGCCTATCCGGGCAACGGCCCCACCAATCCCGGCGACAACAAACTCGACTACATCAGTCCTGCGAACGCCCCGACCAACGGTGTGTTCAGAGCCGATCGGAGAGCCGACGGCAAGTGGAACACCGATCTGGTGACCACTGAGTACACCCGCGAGAAGTTCGAGCTGAAGCCCGGCGACACCATCACCTCGCGTATCACCCTCAACGCGGACCAGGGTGCCTGGCCCGCCCTGTGGACCTGGGGCCGTGACCTGCCCACCGGAGTCCAGAGCGGACACGGAGAGATCGACCTCTTCGAGTACCACGGCGGCAATCCACGGGTTCTCGAGGTCGCCAACCACGTCCGCCCCGCCAACGCCTTCCTGCGCGACGTCATCACGCCGGGAGTACCGTTCGAGCTCCGGGTGGACATCGGCCGCACCTCCGTGGACACCTACATCAACGGGGCCCTCGTCAACCAGGACCGGACAGGAGTTCCCGAGAACTGGTCCGCCTACCCCATCGTCAACATCTCCGTCGCAGCCGACAAACGGGCACCCCAGCCCCACCAGACACATATGGAGTTCACCGTCGACGGCTACCGGGTCTACCGCTGACCGGGCGATCCTGCAAGAGCCGGCCGGGCAGTGACAGCCTGGACACCCGGACAGCCGGGGCCCGCACCGGCAAGCAGCACGGCAAGCGACCCGGTCGGAGCAGCGGACGCGGGGACAGCGGCGCCCCGCCGCGCCACGGGCACACGCGGGGCAAGGCGGGGCCGCCTCCCAGTGAGGATGCCGTGTCCCGTGCCCCACCTGCACTCCAGGGCCGGCTACCCCACCGATCCGGCCTTTCGGTCGGCGCCCCCGGCAACCTTCAGCAGAGGCGTCCCGCAGCAGACCGTAGCCGGAGCGGCTGCACCGGGCGGCACGTCGCCTGTGCCTGCCCCATGGGGGTGCTGCCTTCGCCACGCACGGACGGGATGCGCCGCCCTCGTTTCCGGCCCGTCCTGGACGAGCCGTAGCACGGACCGGGCTGGGGAACCGGAACCGGCCTGGACAGCGTGAGATCACACACCGCCGGTGCCGGTCCGCTCCTCTGCCGGGCTGCCCGCACTCCTCCTTGGATCCCGCCGGTGGTTCTTGACCGGCGGATCCGCCGATCGGCCGATGCCGGTGCCAGGGCGCTGCGGCGAGCCTTCGCAGGAGGGACCGCTACAGGTCCGAACCTGCAACGAGGGAGCACGAGGATGCCGACAACGGGCAAGGTCGTCGTCGGGGTGAGCGGTTCGCCGGCCTCGTTGGCAGCGCTGCGGATGGCGGTGGAACAGGCCCGGGACTCGCAGAGGCCGTTGGTCGCGATCAAGGTGTGGTCGCTCGCACCGGCGGGAGTCTCCGATCAGCAGATCTGGGATGACGCCGCGCTGCAGGCGGCGCAGGATCTGGCCGCATCGTTCGACGAAGCCCTCGGTGGCGTACCGGACGGCCTGCCCGTGCGGCGTCTGGCGGTTCTCGGAGCGCCCGGCACGGTGTTGTGCCAGGCGGTCGCCGGCCCTGCGGACCTGCTGGTGATCGGGGCCGGACGGCGTAGGAGGCTGTCAGCGCCGTGGAGCGGCGCATTGGGCCGGTGGATCGTGAAACACGCTGCATGCCCGGTGCTGGCAGTACCCGGGCCCACAGGTTTCTCCCATCGGGAGCAGCGCTGGTTGCGCCGGGCATCCGGTGCGGATTTCGGCGTCCCGGTGCAGCGGCAGCTGTGGAGGGTCTGATCGGCGGCGTTCGGGGGATGGCGGCCGCAATCGACGGGAGCCTTTATCAGCGTGCCGTTGACGTGGCCCACACACTCCCGCCCATCGCGGCGAAGAGTGTGGCACTGTTCTCCGGCTACGGGCTGGGACTGCTGGCCCTGTTGATGCTGGCCGGATTCTGGCAGGCGCGGCGCGCCACCGGTGCTGTGATGGCCAGAGCTTTGGCGGCTCCGGCCGTCGTGGCTTCGGCATTCGGTGTCAACCTCGTACTGAAGCAGTTGTTCAAGGAGGGCAGGCCGTGCCGGGGACTGCCAGTCGGCACGACTTTGGAAGCCTGCCCGGCGCCGGGGGACTGGGCTTTCCCCAGCAGCCACACCGTCATCGCCTTCGCGGGCGCAGCACTCCTGTGGCACGTCCGGCGCCGTCTGGGTGCCGTGGCCGGGCTGCTGGCCGCGGCAATGGGCGCGTCGCGGACGTTCGTGGGCGTGCACTACCCGCATGACATCCTGGCCGGGGCCGTCGTCGGCATCCTGGTGGGCCATCTCCTGGCCGTGGCCGCGGGTAGGGGCGCTGCGGTGGTCGCACTGCTGCGTGCAGGGTTCTTGCGCAGGGTCCTCTCCGCGTGAGCCGGCCTGCCGGATCCCGCGGGGGTACCGGGCCGGCCGCCCGGGCCTTCCCGCCGTCACCCCGGACGGGCCGACTATCCCAGTGACCGGACCGAACCGGGCCGGGCCGGTCCCTCCGTGTTGGACCCGAAGCCCCCATCGCCGCTGCGGCCACTCGCGCGCCGCCGCAGCGGTGGCCCGCCGGTGGCCGGCTTGCCCCGGATGGTGATCCGGCCCTTGTCCGGGCCTGAGGCGGTCCTCGAGGTCCGGAAGTCCACCCCGTCCACCCGGGTGCCGGGCTGCCTGCAGGGGCCCGGCCGGTCAGGGCTGATGCAAAGTCGGATTTCAGTCGTGAATATGCAGGTCACCGGGGATGCCGAAGAGGTCGAGCGGGGCTGTGTGCGGGTGCGAGTGCCAGCCGGCGGCGGGCGTCGGCGATGGAACTTCCTGTCCTGCGCAGGAAGTTCATCGTGACCGATCTCAACGTGGCCATGTTCTGGGCTCCGTGGCCGGTGCGGATGCGGGAGGCGTCCTCGCCCAGCGTCACGTCCCGCACGTAGTGGACCTTGTTCTCGATGCCCCAGTGCCCTCGTGTGATCTCGCCGATCCGCTGCGGGCCGGCCTGTCGCGAGGTGAGGTCGGTGATCACGTACACGCGCTCCCGGGACCGCTTCCCACTCGCGCGGACGGTGCGGTACCGGGTGACGCGCGCGACCTGCCGCAGGTGCGGGAAGTCCAGATCATCCCAGGTCACGGCCTCGATGATCCGGGTCTCCACTCTGCCGTGGCCGCGGACGGTGGAACGTGAGGCCGACCGCACCCGGTCCCAGGGCACCGCCCGGCACGCCTGCCACAGGTCGGGCTGATTGCGCTTGACGACGAAGACGTAGTGGGCGCCGAACTCCTCGACCAGTACCCGCGCGTGCTCACGCTGAGTGTGCAAGGCGTCCGCGGTGACCACCGCACTCCTCAGATCGAGGGCCGCGAGCAGGGCGGCGAACCCGGTGATCTCGTTCGTCCCCTCCGGGACCCGCTGCTGCGCGACCAGCGTCCCGTCCTGCAGCATCGCCCCGAGCACGGTCACCGCGGCGGCCGCACCGCCGCGCGATCCGCGCAGACGTTTTCCGTCCACGGCCACCGTCACCGCCTTCTCCCGGAAGGCCCGCAGCAGCGACTCCAAGCCGCCGGGCAGCACCGCCGAGACCACCCGCCCGATGGTGGACGCGCTCGGCGGCGCCGCGAGCGCGAACGCTCCGCGCGCCGGCAGGCCCAGCCGTACCAGCGTCTCCTGCGAAGCCGCGGCCGCCCACTGTCCCATCGCCCGGAACGAGCCGAACCCGCAGGCCATGGCACACAGCGCAACCAGCAGCACCGCGCGCAGCGGATGCCGGCGCCCCCGGGCCTTCCGCGGATCGCGCAGGGCGCCAACCAGCTCCGGGAAACCGTGCGCGCCCGACACACCGGCACCACACTCCGAGCAGGGACAGGACATGGCAGACTGGCGCACCGAAGCTCCGTTGCTGGTGGACGACTCGCGAGGTCATCAACCACAACGGAGCT
>NZ_JBXQQB010000074.1:0-9718 GCF_057220535.1 Kitasatospora sp. NEAU-CNBT7
CGGGGGTCGCCGGTCTGCCAAGCTCGACGGCATGATCACTCGGATCCGCCCGCTCGCCGCGCAGTGGACCACCGTGGTGCCGGTGCTGGCTTTGGTCCTGCTGCTGCTGACCTGGAAGCGTTCGCTGCCGGGCCCGGTGGTGGCGGTGGTGGCCTGCTTCCTGGCCGGGGCGGTGCTCGCGGCGGTCCACCACGCCGAGGTGATCGCGCACCGGGTCGGTGAGCCGTTCGGGTCGCTGGTGCTGGCCGTCGCGGTGACCGTGATCGAGGTCGCCCTGATCGTCACGCTGATGGCCGACGGCGGCGACAAGAGCGCGGGCCTCGCCCGGGACACCGTCTTCGCCGCCGTGATGATCACCTGCAACGGGATCCTCGGGCTGTGCATCCTGGTCGGCGCGCTCAAGCACCGGGTCGCGGTCTTCAACTCCGAGGGCACCGGAGCCGCCTTCGCCACCATCGCGACCCTGGCCACCATGAGCCTGGTGCTGCCGACCTTCACCACCAGCACCCCGGGCCCGCAGTTCAACCCGACCCAGCTGGTCTACGCGGCGAGCGCCTCGATCGTGCTGTACGGCCTGTTCGTCGCCACCCTGACGGTCCGCCACCGCGAGTACTTCCTGCCGGTCACCCCCGCCGGCGACCTGCTCGACCCGGCCGACCACGGCGACCGCCCGACGCAGCGCACCACCCTCGCCTCGGCGGCCCTGCTCGCGGTCGCGCTGACCTCGGTGGTCGGCCTCGCCAAGGGCGTCTCCCCCACCATCGAGCGGGGGGTGGCGGCCGCGGGCCTGCCGGCCGCCGTGGTCGGGGTGGTGATCGCCCTGCTGGTGCTGCTCCCGGAGACCATCGCCGCGGTGCGGGCCGCCTCCCGCGGCCAGGTGCAGACCAGCCTCAACCTGGCGCTCGGCTCGGCCCTGGCCAGCATCGGCCTGACCATCCCGGCCGTCGCGGTCGCCTCGGCCTGGCTGTCCGGCCCGCTGCTGCTGGGCCTCGGGGCCACCCACATGGTGCTGCTCGCGCTGACCGTCGCCGTCGGCACGCTGACCGTCACCCCCCAGCGGGCGACCCCGCTGCAGGGCGGCGTCCACCTGGCGATCCTGGCCGCGTACCTGGTGCTCGCCGTCAGTCCGTGACGGCGAGCACTCCGGGAGTGCTATCAGCCGTTGGGCGATCGAGGCGCTCCCGACCGTGAGAGCGGGGGATGCGGCCGACGGGTTTCCTGCCCGCGGGTACGCAGTCGCTGCGATGCTGATCGCAGGTGTGGGGCCGGGCGGGTAGGCGTCGTGGCGCCGCTGTGGTGAGCCAAGGGGCCGTCTGCAGGTCCGCTCGTCGAGCTGGGGCGATCGAAGCGTTCGGCGGTGCCGTCGGCCTGCGGGATCGGGTCCGCTCGAGGGACGTTCCGGCTTGGGACGGTACATCGAGCCAGGCGGGATGTGCTGCAGGAGCCGTTTGCCGGCCACCACCACCGGGCGGTGGTTCGCGCCCCGGCGACGAAGAACGCGACTGCGCCGCCGGAAGGCGGCGGCGATGTGGCGGTGCCTGTGCGCCGACCCGGGCACGGCTTCCTCGCTCCCCGCGCCCCCTTTGTGCCCGGACATCATCTTTGCGGGCCGACACCCCAGGTCAGGTACGTCCGCCAAGACGGACCTCGCCCATCTCCGGCTCTCGTCCCCACCCGACATGCGATCACACAAGTGCACCCCTGAACGGCGGATACCGGCTCGGGCCCGCGGGCATTTCCTGCGGGAAGCGCCGCCGCACCGCCATCCCGTGGCCGCCGGCCTCGGGCGGCCGGCACTTTGCCGTCGAACGTCCGGGCCTGCCACGGCTCGAAGACACGGCCTGCGGCCGGACCTGGTCAGGCCCGATCCGCGGCACGTTCGTCCTGGACGCCTGCCCCCGACCGGATGGGCCGGCGGATCACGGACGACAGGCCAACCGGCCCGCCGCCGGACGGGCCGGAGACGACCTTACGGCGGCAGGAGACCGAAGAAGGGCGCCGGTCCCGTTCGTCCCACCGACCGCAGCACCGTGTCCCGTCCGCTGCACACACCCCTGGCCAGGACCGGGGCGTCGACCGGCTGCGCCGCGAACCCGTACGACGATGCGGCCCGGCCCCGGAGGCTTCCAGGGCAGAACTGATCAAACATCAGCGTCCTTTGCGGGGCTCCGACGAGGTAGCGCGGGCCGTTCTCGGCGGGCCGTGCGGCCCAACGGTGAACGACTCCACTCCGCCCGGGCGAGGCCTTCGCCCCGGGGGGAACGGGCAGACCCCCAGGGCGCGCCCGGATCATGACCCGGCAGAGCGCTTGACCACACACCGCGGGGTCTGTGCGGAATCCGGCGCGGTCCGGGCGGCCGGACAACCCGGGCCGCTGCCGAAGCCGCTGCCCGGCCGCCCGCGGACCGAGGCGGAAAGTCCCGCGATAGAGCTCCCCCAGCGCGAATTTAATCCGTGCCGCCGATGATGGGGCACAGATGGCGGAAGTGCCTGACGGCCAGAGGCCTCGGTGCGGGCGGTTCCGCCACGACCGCGTCGGCAGTGTCCGGCTGGATGTGCGAGTCCGCCGCGAAGGCCAGGGCGTAGCCCTTCCCCGGCCGTCCGGCAGCGTCGGCCGGGCGCTGCCGGGCCACCCGCTCAGAGACCGCCGAACGCGCCGAGGACGCGTCCTTGCGGTCACCCGCCGGTTCGTTCGGAGAAAGGCCTGCAACCTGTGACGCGTCGTCCGCGCCGTGCAGCCACCCGGGCCCAGGCACCGCAGGCCGGATCCCGACGGCAGGCCGGGGCGGCGCGGCGCCGCCGGTCCAGACGCCGCGCGTGGGCAGCCCTCGGCGCGGTGCTGTGTCTGCTGGCGGTTGCCGGAGGCCAGTTGCTGCGGGCTCATCCGGCTGCCCGGGCCGACCCCCCGGCTGCCCGGGCCGACCCCCCGGCTGCCGGATGGGCCCTGACCGACGGCCCGTGGCCGGCCACGGGCCAGGCTTCGGTGATGATCGACGGCTTCGGTCACACCCAGTCCTCGCCCGGCCAGCGGCCCGTTCCCATCGCCAGCACCGCCAAGATCATGTCGGCCTACCTCTTCCTGCGGCAGTACCCGCTCCCGGGAGGGGAACAGGGGCCCTCGTTCACCGTGTCCGGGGAGGAAGCCGGCAGGTACAGCGCCCGTGTGGCGAACGGAGAGAGTCTCGTACCGGTCAGCGCGGGCCAGCGCTTCACCGAGCGCCAGGCGCTCCAGGCCGTCTTGGCGGTCTCCGCGAACAACATCACCGATGAGGTCGCCCGCTGGTGCTCCGGCACCCGTGCCGCCTTCGTCCAGGAGATGAACCGCACCGCACGTGATCTCGGGATGACCTCCACCACCTACACCGATCCCACCGGCCTGGACCCTGCAACCGTCAGTACAGCCGCGGACCAGGTCGAGCTGTTCCGCGCGGCCTTGCAGCTGCCCGGGTTCGCCGAACTCGCGGGATCCTCCTACACCGGGCCGTCCGGCGCCCGCCACCCCAACACCAACCCTTTGCTCGGGCAACGGGGAGTCTTCGCCGGCAAGACCGGCACCACCACAGCGGCAGGGAAGAATCTCGTCTTCGCAGCCCACCGCAAGGTCTCGGGTACCGAGCGGGTTGTCGTCGCCGCCGTCCTGGGGCAGCCCCGCTCCGGCACCGCAGCGCTCAACTCGGCCGCCGAAGAGCTGCTGATCGCAGTGGACCGCAACCTCTCCAGCTGACCATGCGTCAGGCCACCACCCCGCATCAGGAGCCGTTACCACAGCGGACCAGGCAGGCGGCTCTGCGCACACTGATCGCGATGGCGGCGGCGGGCGGTGATCCGTTCGCTCCGCATGCGGCCGGCCATCGCCGGTCCGATGGTGCGGCGGGAGGACGGCAAGGGCGCCGAGCCGGCTCGGCGCCGTGCTTTCACCAGGCGCCGGTCCCGCTCGGGTGCGCTCTCATCTGCCGGCCGAGGCCGCCCAAACCGGCCCCGTAACCGAATCGCGGCTCCGACCGCCGCGGAATGCCGAGAGCATCTCCCGCAGGACTTCGGGCGGGCAGTTGGCAACGGCCGAGTACATGTCGAAGCCGACCTCCTGCCGGACCATCCGGACGATCTCCTCCAGATTGCCGGTGGACATGCTCCCCGGATCCATGGTTCCTCCTCGTGACCGGATGCCTCCAGCCTGCCTCTGCCCTCGGGCGGGATCATCCCCCGATTGGTGGAGCAGCCGGGTCGTCCGACGCGGCACGCCGTGCACCTCGTCGCGGCGGCGGACCGTCCCGCAGCCGCTGAAGGCCGCCAGGCGCCTTGACGAGCGTCTCGTCTCCGAACGCCGCAGCCCACCGGGAGCCCGGACCACGGCAGGGGAAGAGGCCCGCTCGGCCGCTGTGCGCGTCGTCAGGGCGCGGGATGTCGGCCGAGGCTGTCGAGGATCTGCTGGAAGGGTCTGCGCAGGGCCACGGCGGCGGGGCGAGAGTCCGCGCGGGCGTAGGCGGTGAGGCCGTCGCGGGCCGCGGACAGGGCCGGTCCGGGTCCGCCCGTGCCCAGGGTGTTGTTGATCGCCCGTGTGGTGGAGGCGGCCAGCGCCGGTAGATGCCGCCGGGCGTCGGCGATGACCGGGGCAAGATCGTTCCTGCCCGTGAACGCGGCGACTTCTCCGGCCAGGGTCGCCAGGTACGGGGTGAGACGGTCGGAGGTGGCGATCCCGTGAGCCAGGAGCCCGACCGCGTCACGGTGGCGGCGGCGCAGGGGGTTGAACCGCATGGCGCGTTCGGCTTCGCGGGCGCGCACGGCGCTGTGGTGGATCGCCTCGATGTGCCCCGCGACGGCGGCGATGTTGTCATGCGCCGTGGCCGGGTCGGTTCCGAGGACGGCGGCTGTGCCGGTCAGCGCCCGGGCGAGGTGGGCGCGCACGTCATGGTCGAGGAAGGTCAGGACACGGCGGGGGTCGGCGGGCCACAGCAGCGGCGCGAGCAGGATCGTCACAGCCGCTCCTGCACCCGTCTCCCACAGCCGGTGCAGGGCGTAGGTGTCCGGGGAGGTACTGGCGAAGACCAGCAGGGACGATGCCGGGACCTGGACGTTCAACGGCCCACCGGACCGCAGCAGGATCCCGGCCGCAAGGCCCAGGGCGACGACCAGGGTGAGCGCGGCAGTCGAAGGGTGCAGGACGTTCAGAACAGCGATGCCGATCACGACACCCGCGACGACGCCCAGTACACGCTGCAGTGAGGTGGCAAGGGCGGTCATCGGGTCACCGCGCAGAGCCACGAGCGGGACGATGGCCGCGTACACGGGCGGCTGCTCCGCTCCCAGCCACAGCGCCACCTGCCATGCGACGGCCACCGTGACCACGATCCGCGCCGCAGCCGGTCCCTCGGAGGCCAGAGTGTCCCGGATGCGGCTGCTCATCGGGGTGTCGCGATCCGGTGTCCGTTCCGGGCCGGCACGGACGCATCCGGTGCGACCGGCAGGATCCGCGGGCAGCGCTCCAGGATGCCGTGGCCGGCGCAATGCCTGGCCGGATCCGGGTGGCGTGCCCCGGCCCGGCGGCCGTGGAACTCGGTCGCCCGCGGCATCACCTGCATCTCGGCCCTGGTGACCGGCCTGCAACCCCGCTCCGCAGCGGGGTGCGAGACGATCCGCGTGCTCGTGCGCCGCTGCCCGCCCGGCGTGTTCGGGTCGTCCTCGGCCATCCGGCCGGCGAACCCTTTCACCGGGTCCGGCGCATCCGCCCAGGGCGGCGGCTTTCGCCGGGGCGGCACCGGTGTCTGGAACACCGTGCACCGCGACACCCTGCACCGCACCGCGAGTTCGTGTCCCGACACCCCCCGCTCCCGCTGGGCGTGCCGCCGTGTCCTCTCGGACAGCACTTCACACGACCTGTGCACCCTCGGTCTCCCGACCTGGACCGTGACCAACAGACACAGCGTGACCGTCGAACGGCCCGCCACCACCGATTACGCCGAAAGCGGCATGCCACAGACCATCACACGAAGCGAACCCCGACTCACGGGGGGACCACCGGTGCCCGGACCCACCGAATGTCCCGGGCCCGGGCGTCCCGAGAACCCCGGACGACGAATTCACCGTCGTCGTCCCCGCAGCAGTGGCCGGGCCGGACGAGCGCAGGGGATCAGCCGGGGCAGCGCCAACCTCTCGTTATCCAGCGGCTGGACAGCATGGGGGCGCCGGGGTCGCACTGCCGCCCGGCAGAACCGAAAAACCGCGCATCACAGCCCCATCACTCGGGAGAGAGCATCGTGAAAAGTCTGCGGACCCGTCTTCTTGCTGCGCTGCCTCTGACCTGCGTGAGCACGGCACTCATCAGCGGCATCGACCCGGCACGGGCAGACACCCCGCCTGCAGATGGCCCCAGCGTCCTGGTGAACTCAGCGGATCGGTGGAGCTTCCTCGGCCTGTGGGCCAGTCCAACCTGGCAACGAGACTGGAAGCCCACCGTGCCCGTGCCGTCCCCGCCGACGGCGCGGCCCACCGTGCCCGTGCCGTCCCCGCCGACGGCGCGGCCCACCGTGCCCGTGCCGTCCCCGCCGACGGCGCGGCCCACCGTGCCCGTGCCGTCCCCGCCGACGGCGCGGCCCACCGTGCCCGCACCGCCCGTCACTCTTCCTCCGACAATGCCATCGCCGCCCGTTCCGGCCCCGGACGAGCCCAGCCGGTCCCCAGCGCCCGGAAAGCAACTGGTGTGGGACGGAAGCGACTTCAACGACTCCAACAAATGGAACACCGGAAAGTCAAGTGCCTATCCGGGCAACGGCCCCACCAATCCCGGCGACAACAAACTCGACTACATCAGTCCTGCGAACGCCCCGACCAACGGTGTGTTCAGAGCCGATCGGAGAGCCGACGGCAAGTGGAACACCGATCTGGTGACCACTGAGTACACCCGCGAGAAGTTCGAGCTGAAGCCCGGCGACACCATCACCTCGCGTATCACCCTCAACGCGGACCAGGGTGCCTGGCCCGCCCTGTGGACCTGGGGCCGTGACCTGCCCACCGGAGTCCAGAGCGGACACGGAGAGATCGACCTCTTCGAGTACCACGGCGGCAATCCACGGGTTCTCGAGGTCGCCAACCACGTCCGCCCCGCCAACGCCTTCCTGCGCGACGTCATCACGCCGGGAGTACCGTTCGAGCTCCGGGTGGACATCGGCCGCACCTCCGTGGACACCTACATCAACGGGGCCCTCGTCAACCAGGACCGGACAGGAGTTCCCGAGAACTGGTCCGCCTACCCCATCGTCAACATCTCCGTCGCAGCCGACAAACGGGCACCCCAGCCCCACCAGACACATATGGAGTTCACCGTCGACGGCTACCGGGTCTACCGCTGACCGGGCGATCCTGCAAGAGCCGGCCGGGCAGTGACAGCCTGGACACCCGGACAGCCGGGGCCCGCACCGGCAAGCAGCACGGCAAGCGACCCGGTCGGAGCAGCGGACGCGGGGACAGCGGCGCCCCGCCGCGCCACGGGCACACGCGGGGCAAGGCGGGGCCGCCTCCCAGTGAGGATGCCGTGTCCCGTGCCCCACCTGCACTCCAGGGCCGGCTACCCCACCGATCCGGCCTTTCGGTCGGCGCCCCCGGCAACCTTCAGCAGAGGCGTCCCGCAGCAGACCGTAGCCGGAGCGGCTGCACCGGGCGGCACGTCGCCTGTGCCTGCCCCATGGGGGTGCTGCCTTCGCCACGCACGGACGGGATGCGCCGCCCTCGTTTCCGGCCCGTCCTGGACGAGCCGTAGCACGGACCGGGCTGGGGAACCGGAACCGGCCTGGACAGCGTGAGATCACACACCGCCGGTGCCGGTCCGCTCCTCTGCCGGGCTGCCCGCACTCCTCCTTGGATCCCGCCGGTGGTTCTTGACCGGCGGATCCGCCGATCGGCCGATGCCGGTGCCAGGGCGCTGCGGCGAGCCTTCGCAGGAGGGACCGCTACAGGTCCGAACCTGCAACGAGGGAGCACGAGGATGCCGACAACGGGCAAGGTCGTCGTCGGGGTGAGCGGTTCGCCGGCCTCGTTGGCAGCGCTGCGGATGGCGGTGGAACAGGCCCGGGACTCGCAGAGGCCGTTGGTCGCGATCAAGGTGTGGTCGCTCGCACCGGCGGGAGTCTCCGATCAGCAGATCTGGGATGACGCCGCGCTGCAGGCGGCGCAGGATCTGGCCGCATCGTTCGACGAAGCCCTCGGTGGCGTACCGGACGGCCTGCCCGTGCGGCGTCTGGCGGTTCTCGGAGCGCCCGGCACGGTGTTGTGCCAGGCGGTCGCCGGCCCTGCGGACCTGCTGGTGATCGGGGCCGGACGGCGTAGGAGGCTGTCAGCGCCGTGGAGCGGCGCATTGGGCCGGTGGATCGTGAAACACGCTGCATGCCCGGTGCTGGCAGTACCCGGGCCCACAGGTTTCTCCCATCGGGAGCAGCGCTGGTTGCGCCGGGCATCCGGTGCGGATTTCGGCGTCCCGGTGCAGCGGCAGCTGTGGAGGGTCTGATCGGCGGCGTTCGGGGGATGGCGGCCGCAATCGACGGGAGCCTTTATCAGCGTGCCGTTGACGTGGCCCACACACTCCCGCCCATCGCGGCGAAGAGTGTGGCACTGTTCTCCGGCTACGGGCTGGGACTGCTGGCCCTGTTGATGCTGGCCGGATTCTGGCAGGCGCGGCGCGCCACCGGTGCTGTGATGGCCAGAGCTTTGGCGGCTCCGGCCGTCGTGGCTTCGGCATTCGGTGTCAACCTCGTACTGAAGCAGTTGTTCAAGGAGGGCAGGCCGTGCCGGGGACTGCCAGTCGGCACGACTTTGGAAGCCTGCCCGGCGCCGGGGGACTGGGCTTTCCCCAGCAGCCACACCGTCATCGCCTTCGCGGGCGCAGCACTCCTGTGGCACGTCCGGCGCCGTCTGGGTGCCGTGGCCGGGCTGCTGGCCGCGGCAATGGGCGCGTCGCGGACGTTCGTGGGCGTGCACTACCCGCATGACATCCTGGCCGGGGCCGTCGTCGGCATCCTGGTGGGCCATCTCCTGGCCGTGGCCGCGGGTAGGGGCGCTGCGGTGGTCGCACTGCTGCGTGCAGGGTTCTTGCGCAGGGTCCTCTCCGCGTGAGCCGGCCTGCCGGATCCCGCGGGGGTACCGGGCCGGCCGCCCGGGCCTTCCCGCCGTCACCCCGGACGGGCCGACTATCCCAGTGACCGGACCGAACCGGGCCGGGCCGGTCCCTCCGTGTTGGACCCGAAGCCCCCATCGCCGCTGCGGCCACTCGCGCGCCGCCGCAGCGGTGGCCCGCCGGTGGCCGGCTTGCCCCGGATGGTGATCCGGCCCTTGTCCGGGCCTGAGGCGGTCCTCGAGGTCCGGAAGTCCACCCCGTCCACCCGGGTGCCGGGCTGCCTGCAGGGGCCCGGCCGGTCAGGGCTGATGCAAAGTCGGATTTCAGTCGTGAATATGCAGGTCACCGGGGATGCCGAAGAGGTCGAGCGGGGCTGTGTGCGGGTGCGAGTGCCAGCCGGCGGCGGGCGTCGGCGATGGAACTTCCTGTCCTGCGCAGGAAGTTCATCGTGACCGATCTCAACGTGGCCATGTTCTGGGCTCCGTGGCCGGTGCGGATGCGGGAGGCGTCCTCGCCCAGCGTCACGTCCCGCACGTAGTGGACCTTGTTCTCGATGCCCCAGTGCCCTCGTGTGATCTCGCCGATCCGCTGCGGGCCGGCCTGTCGCGAGGTGAG
>NZ_JBXQQB010000075.1:0-9450 GCF_057220535.1 Kitasatospora sp. NEAU-CNBT7
GGCGGCGGTGAGGAGGTGGCGGCCGGGTCGGAAGTGGGGTGAGATGCCGCTGAACGCGGCGAGGAACCGCTGCGCGGCGCCGACCGATCGGAAGCCCTTCATGGCGCGTTCGCGCTGCTCGTGGGTTGGTGGCTGTTCTCGGCCCGGTTGTTCAGGCCCTTGTGGGAGCGGTGCTCGACCGAGGGCATGACCTCGCGGCGGGCGGCGCCGTAGCTCTTGAGCCTGTCGGTGACGATCACCCGCGGCACCGTGCCGGTCTCCTTGAGGGGCGTTCTCGCCCACTTCATCGCCGAGCCCCACCAGGAGCTCAACCCGCCGCGACGGCTGCGGACCGTCCTGCGGCAGGTCAAGCGCAAGATGTCGAAGTTCCGATCCTGGAGACCCGACCGAACGCCACCGGTGCAGCCGACCAGGACACCCACCCAGGCCGTCAAGGTCATCCCTGCCCTCCAGGCCCCGGCCGACCCCTAAATCAACGGCATTGGGTTTAACAAACCACCGGTACAGAGCGGGGCCGGTGCTGCAGATCAAGGGCGGGCACCAACCTGGGCTTGTGAATAACCCTCCACGCCTCGACCTATCCGCTCACCGACTTCTGCGGCAAGCTCTAGGGGGCAGAAGAGCTTCTGTAAAGGTTCTTCGGTAAATATTGACCAGGTCGGATATTCCTCATTCTGCCAGAATGGAAAATTCTCTTAAATGGGAAATAATATACTCAAGCTCGCGGCTGTTGCAGCGGCAGCAATGACACTCCTAACCGTTGGGGAATCCTCCGCGTTCGCCAACTCGGGACCCGAGACGGCCGCTTCCCTCTCGCAGGCCGAGGCATCCAATTCTGCCGCAGGGCTGCGAGATTTCTACTTCGCAATGGGAGACTCCTATACAACTGGAATCGGAGCCGGAGATGAGTATAGAGTAGATAGATCTATTCCGGATAAGTACAAGGGCCAGGATGCCGATTATTGCCTGAGAAGCAACAATTCATATGGGAAGAGATTTTCAGCAGTCAATCCCGATGCCGCATTCAAGAACGTCGCCTGCGGTGGGGAGACTATATCGAGATTCAATGACATTCAATTAAATGAGCCGGACTTGCCCTTCGCGACCCAAGTTTACCTCACTCTCGGCGGCAATGACCTAAATTTTAAAAACATCCTCATGGACTGTTCCCTGGAGTACGTATTCTCCAAGAGCATGCCAACCTGCACCGAAAACCTGACAATCGCAAAGAATTCCGCACGGCACCTGCAGGAAAACCTGTCGGCCTCCTACGACCGACTCCGAGCAAAGGCTCCCCAGGCCCGAGTTTACGTCCTCGGATATCCCAAAATATACAATACTGGCAAGAGTGGCGAGTGTGCGGGATTCCCCCTGGGAATTCGGGAGCTCGCAAATGAGGTCGTAGATAGCCTTAATAAAACAATAGATTCGGCCATCGGAAATCGCCCCGGATTCACATTTTCTGACGTCAATCCGGCCTTTGAGGGGCATAGGATGTGCGACAGCAAGCCGTGGATAAATCCCCTGGAGAGCGTCGGCGTGCCCATCGACCGTATCGACAAGATCTCTGCACGCTTTGCGGGCCTTTATCATCCCGGCTTCGATGGGCACGGGGCTTACCGGGACACTCTCCAGCGAGCTGTCCGCCCCGGCCACCTGTGGCGCAACGAATCCGGTCTGTGCCTGTCGGCCACCGGCACATACAACGGCGACCCCGTGACCGCAGAACCGTGCAATACAAAGGATAGGCGGCAGGTTTGGGACGATGACCCCAGTCGCATCACCGGAAAACTGGATAGCTTTACGTATACATCCCGGGACTCGCGCCTATGTCTTGATACCGAGAACGCAGGTAAAGAAAATGGGAGCCCGGTCGTGATTGGTAACTGCATTGGCGCATCGCATCAGTTATGGGATCCGAAGAAAATAGGCCAGAACGCTGACAACTACTCTCCCCGGAAGTTCATCAATATCGAGAGCGGAAAATGCCTTGACGCGGAACGCGGCGAGCCGGGGCGCGGGCAGAAAATTGTCATCGCCGAATGTAGGGAAGTTCCTACTCAGTCATGGATCCCCTATTCAGTCTCGTAGGCGCTGTCACGTTGTGGACGGGGTGGGATGCAGGGCTGTTGCAAGGTCGATGTGATCTTGTGAATGCGCTGGTCAGGCCTGGTGTGACCGGATAGGCCGAAGCTCCGTTGGGGTGAGTGATCTCTCGAGTCGCTTACCCCAAAGGAGCTTCGGTGTTCTGAAGTTCCCCCGCTGAGCGACCCCGACGGCTACGGCGTCGCACGGCTGTGCCGTGTCCTGGGGGTCAACCGCTCCACCTACTACGCGTGGCTCGCCGCGCGGCCCGCCGCCGCCGAACGCCAGCGCGCCGAGGACGAGCTGGCCGGTCGGATCCGCGAGATCCACGCCGCCTCCCGGGGCGCCTACGCCGCCTCCCGGGGCGCCTACGGCGCCCCGCGCGTGCACGCCGAGCTGCGGCGAGACGGCCATACGATGGCGTTGTCACGTTGTCGGGTGCTTGATCGTCTGACGCCGTGTCGGGGCATGCTGGGCCCCGATGGGGGTGCTGGTTCAGGCCGTGGTGGGCAGGCCGGTGGCACCGGTGATGTGGTTCCAGATGGTGAAGCGGATGATCATTTCGAGGCGGTAGCGGGCGGCGGTGAGGAGGTGGCGGCCGGGTCGGAAGTGGGGTGAGATGCCGCTGAACGGAGCTGTCACGTTGTTGGTGGCCGGGGCGCGTAGACGGGCATGGTCGCGGTTGTACTCCTTGTAGTGGTCGGGCAATTCGTCGAACTGGTAGTAGGGGGTGCGGACAGCCGCGCCGGCACCCTGGTAGGCGCGGTCGGCCAGAGCCAGGATCTCCCTGGTCAGACAGGCCTCGACGATGCCGTGGGCACGGGCGGCGGTCAGGTCGTGGGTGCGGCCGGGCAGAGCTCGGGAGAACCACAGCGGGGTCCCGTCCGGCGTGGCGATGACCTACACGTTCATCCCGTGCTTCCTGTGTTTCTGCGAGTGGTACGGCTCGTCCGCGGCGATCCGGCCGGTCGGGATTAGCGTCCCGTCCACGATCACGAAGTCACCCTCGCCCAAGCTCTGTCCTACTCGTGTCTCATGGTGCCCGTTTCGGGCGTTTTGCTGGGACGGGTCTGGGACTGTCCTAGGACTGTCCCACCCTGTTTCGCCTGGTGGGGGCATGTCGCGGAGGTGCTGGGACGGGCCGGGACATCCGGCGGCTACCGGCCGGGGGCGTTGTCACGTTGTCGGGTGCTTGATCGTCTGACGTCGTGTCGGGGTGTGTCGGGCTCAGGCCGGGTGCTGGTTCAGGCCGTGGTGGGCAGGCCGGTGGCACCGGTGATGTGGTTCCAGATGGTGAAGCGGATGATCATTTCGAGGCGGTAGCGGGCGGCGGTGAGGAGGTGGCGGCCGGGTCGGAAGTGGGGTGAGATGCCGCTGAACGCGGCGAGTGAGTTTTCCGGGGTAGTCGGGCACCACGTTTCCGGTGAGCTCGGGCACCAGGTGTTTTCCGGCGAGATCGGGTACCACTGGTGGATTCCGGCTCTCGGCTTGGGCGGGCACGTTGCGCTGTATGGCGGAGGCCCCGTCAGGCGGAGGCGGCGCTGTGGTGGCGGAGTCGGGTGTGGGGGTCGGGGCGGCTGTGGGCGGCGTGGGGGTCGGTGTGGACGGTGGCCGCGGTGAGCCGGGGGACGACGTGGATGAGGGCGTGCTCGGCGTCGACGGCGATGGCGTGGCCCTGGTGGACGGTGATGTCGGGGTCGATCACGATGTTCGCTTCGGCCCGCAGGGTGTGGCCGATCCAGCGCATCTTGACGCTGCCGACGTGCTGGACGCCGTCGACCTCCAGCAGGGCGGTCTCGGCGGTGTCGATGAGCTTGGGGTCGACGGAGTCCATGAGGCGGCGGTAGACCTCGCGCGCGGCGTCCTTGAGGACCAGGAGGATCGCGGCGGTGATCAGGAGGCCGATGACGGGGTCGGCCCAGCGCCACCCGATGGCGACGCCGCCCGCGCCCAGGAGGACGGCCAGGGAGGTGAAGCCGTCGGTACGGGCGTGCAGCCCGTCGGCGACGAGGGCGGCCGAGCCGATCCTGCGGCCGGTGGTGATGCGGTAGCGGGCCACCCACTCGTTGCCGATGAACCCCACGACGGCCGCGCCGGCCACCGCCCACAGGTGGGAGACGGGCTGCGGGTTCAGCAGCCGGCCGACCGCCTCGTAGGCCGCGAACGCCGAGGACGCGGCGATGGTCAGCACGATCGCGATCCCGGCCAGGTCTTCGGCCCGGCCGTAGCCGTAGGTGTAGCGGCGGTTCGCCACCCGCCGCCCCATGACGAAGGCGATGCCCAGGGGTATCGCGGTCAGCGCGTCGGCCCCGTTGTGGATCGTGTCGCCCAGCAGCGCCACCGACCCCGACAGCATGACGATCACGGCCTGGATGGCGGTGGTCACCCCGAGGATGCCGAGCGACAACCACAGGGTGCGCATGCCCTGTCGGGAGGTCTCCATCGCGGAGTCGACCTTGTCCATCGCCTCATGGCTGTGCGGGGTCACGAAGTGCGCCAGCTGATGGCGCAGCCGTACGAGGCGCCCCCGGGAGTGAGGGGCATGCCCGTGATCGTGTCCGTGCCCCTGGCTGTCGCGGGTGTGGCCGCCGCCGGCCTCGTGGCGGTGGGGCCGGCCGTCGTGCTGGAGATCGCTCACGCTCTTCACACCCTTCCCGGGCATATCGGACTGGACGCTACATCCCGACGGTAGCATCATGTGCATATGAACGCACATGTGGACGTTACTCTCGAGGCGACCCCGCCGGACCTGCCCGGCAACGACCGGCTGACCACCGCCGCCGAGATCCTTGGGCTGCTTGCAGACCGCACCCGCCTGTCCCTGCTCCAGAGCCTCGGCGAGGGCGAAGCCGACGTCTCAACCCTGACCGAGGCCACCGGCGCCACCCGCACCTCCGTCAGTCAACACCTCGCCCGCCTGCGCCTGGCCGGCCTCGTCGCCACCCGCAAAGAAGGCCGCCACGTCATCTACGCCCTGCGCCACGGACACCTGCGCCGCCTCGTCACCGAAGCCCTGAACGCCGCCGACCACCAGATCCGACACCTGGCACCCCACGACTGAGCCCACTCACCCAGGGGAATCACCCGATCAGTGGCTCCCGATCTCGCCGGAAAAGCCGGACCTCTGCGCGGTACATCGCCGCCACGAACGGCCCAACCCTGGTACCGACTTCCACCGGACCAGTGGCGCCCATACGACCCGGTGAAATCACGCAGTACGTTCGCCCAGGTCTGCCCGAACTTCAGACACCAGCGCCGGATCGTCTCGTAGGACACGACGACGCCGCGCTCGAGCATCAGCTCCTCCACCTCGCGGAAGCTGAGCGGGAACCGGAAGTACAGCCACACACAGTGCGAGATGACCTCCACCGGGTACCGGTGGTTGCTGTACGACGGCGGCGTGGACGACACGGACAAGCCCCTTCGGTACGACCAACCCGAAGATCATCCCACCCCGCCACCAACAACGTGACAGTGCCCGCGGAGGATATGCGAAGCCCGGCGCTCAGGCGTAGCACTACTGCTGCCACGTCTGAGCGCTTGCCGAACCGTCGGCGGGAGCAGAATGTCAGTTGTGTCTCCTGTTGAGGTGGGCGGCTGTTGGCAGGCCGATGAGGAGCAGGAGGCCGGCTGCCGCGGTGTAGGCGAGGTGGTGGCCGGGCAGCGACAGATTGGTGTGTCCGGCCGTTCCGAGGGTTTGGGCGATGCCGGCGAGGACGGTGGGGCCGATGCCGCTGCCGATCTGCAGGGCGGTGGTGGTGACGGCTGAGGCGGTGCCGTGGGCCTGGTCGGGAACGTCGCGCAGGCCCGTTGCGGTGATGGCGGGGAAGGCCAGGCCCTGTCCGATGCCGGTGACGACCAGGCCGGCCAGGACTGCGCCTCCGTAGGGGGTGTGTGTCCCGGCCGTGCACCACAGCAGCACGCCGGTGGCGGTGAGCAGGATGCCGGTGATCAGGAGCGGGCGTGGTCCGCGGGTTTTCATCAGGCGCCCGGAGATGAGCGCGGCGGCGGCGACGGCCAGGCTGACGGGAAGGATCGCGAGGCCGGAGGAGGCCGGGGACATCCCGCGCACCTGCTGGAGGTAGAGCGGCAGCAGGAACAGCGAGCCGGTGACGCAGAAGTAGAACGCGCTCGCCACCACCGCCGCGCTCCGCACGCCGCGTATACGCAGCAGGCTCCGGTCCAGCAGGGCCGCATCCCCGGCGCGGGTTCGGCCGCGGCGCCACCACAGGTATCCGGTGGCCGCGGCGCCCACGACCATCGCCCCCGCCAGCAGTCCGCCTCCGGGGCGCGAGGCCAGGTCGGCGCTCAGGACGGTCAAGGCGATCGCCGCCACCAGTGCGCCGGCCCCCGTCAGGTCCAGGCGGCCCCGACGGTGCTGCCGGCCCAGCGGCAGCCACCGCACCGCGGCCACAGTGGCGATCACGGCCGCCAGGGCCTGCAAGGCGAACACCCAGCGCCAGCCGAACGCGCTGGTGACCACACCACCGAACACCAGACCGGCTCCGTAGCATCCCGCCTGCGCGGCCGAGAACACGCCCAGGGCACGCGAGCGCATCGGACCGCTGGGATACACCGAGGTCAGCAGGGCCGTGGCCGCCGGCATGGTGATCGCCGCACCCGCTCCCTGCAGCACCCGCCCCACCACCACCATCCAGAACGCGGGCGCGATGAACGCGAACGCGGCGCCCGCCGCCACCGTCGCCAGGCCCCAGACGAGTACGCGGCGGCGCCGCAGCCGGTCCGCCATCGCTCCGCCGCACAGCAGCAGGCCGGCGAACGCGAGCGCGTAGCCGGTCACCGCCCAGGACAGGTTCTGCGCCGAGGTGCCGAACTGCGCGCCCATCGAGGGCAGGGCACTGTTCAGCACGGCGACACCGCCGGCGTCCAGGCCCGCCGCCGCGCTCAGCACCGCCAGGGGCGCGTACCGAACCAGCACCGGACCGGCAGGCACCGGCGCCCCGGAACGGGTGCGCGTTGCCTGCCCGCCGGACACCGGCGGGCAAGAGGAGGGCGAGAGCGGTTCGCTGGGACGTGCGGGCATGTGCGAGCTCCAAGGAAGAGAGACGCGGACGGACCTCCGGCGCGAGGAGATCCGGCCCGTCGATGACAAGGACGGCCTGTGTCGTGGGCACCATCTGCCGCAAGTCTGCGCCGGACCGCGAAGCGCGACGAGACACCGCCGAGGGCAGGCACCGCTGGGGGTGGCCCCGGTAGGGCCACCCCCAGCGGCGGGGCGGGTTGATACTCGAGGTATGGCACCGTCCGCAGCACTGCCCGAGCTGGCCCACTTCCTGCGCTCGCGCCGGGCCCGGCTGACCCCGGAAGCCGCCGGCCTGCCCCGGACCAGCACCCGCCGGCTGAACGGACTGCGCAGAGCCGAGGTCGCAGCCCTGGCCAACATCAGCCCCGAGTACTACACCCGCCTCGAACAGGGCCGCCAACGCCACCCATCCCCCGACGTCCTGGACGCCCTCGCCACCGCCCTGCAACTCGACGACGACGCCCGCCGACACCTGCACCACCTCGGCGCCGGAAGCCCGGCACACCAAGGCGACCCGGACACCGCCACAGCCCCCGACGTGCCGGATGCGACGCTGAGGCTGCTCGACTCACTGACCCTGTGGCCCGCCCACGTGGTCAGCCCGATGCGCGACATTCTGGCCTGGAACGACGCCGAAGCCTGGCTGCTCTTCGACTTCGCCGAGCTCCCCGCCCAGCACAGGAACTTCGCCTGGTTCGCCTTCTGCGACCCCCGCGCACCCCAGCTCCTCGCGGACTGGGAGACGACGGCCCGCAGCAACGTGCACCGCCTGCGTCACGCGGCGGCCGCCGATCCGCACAACGAACGCGGCCGCCAGCTCGTGGCCGACCTGACCGCGCACAGCAGCCGGTTCGCCGCGATCTGGGAAGAACACGACGTACGCGGACCGACCACCGGAACCCACGGATTCCTCCACCCCCAGGCAGGCCGACTCGACCTGGACTACACCGCCTACGTCATCCCCGGCACCCACATGCTCGAACTCGTAGTCCTCACCGCGGACGAGGACTCCCCCACCCACAAGGCACTGAAGCAGGCCGCAGCCGAACGCTGACCAGGGAGGCCCCAGAAGCCCGGACAGACAGCGGCAAGGCAGGACGATAGTTACCCCGTTGCCAGCTGGGGGAGTATCAGAATTTCGGTGGACACCCTGATCAAGGGAGTCACTGATGAGCTCGCTGACGGATCACCGGATCGAGTCGGTTCCTGAGGGAACGGTTGCGGCGGAGACGGAAACGGCCGATGCCTTGGACATGGGTTCCAGGAGAGACACACGCGGGTCGGACGTGGTGGCGTCCGTGGCCGAGCTGGCGGCCGAGCAGGCCCGGGCCGGCGGGATGCAGCTGCTCGGTGAGGGCGGGCTGTTGCAACAGCTGACCCGGCACCTGCTCCAGGAGGCTCTGGAAGCCGAGATGGACGAGCACCTGGCCGGTTCCGCGGAGTTGGGCCGCAGTGCCCGCAAGGGCGGGAACGCCCGCAACGGCTACCGGTCCAAGACGGTGCTGACCGAGGCCGGCCCGGTCACCGTCGAGGTGCCCCGGGACCGGTCGGGGACGTTCACACCGAAGGTTCTGCCCCGGCATGCGCGTCGCACGGAGGGCCTGGACAACCTGGTCGTGTCGCTGACCGCGAAGGGCCTGACCTCCGGGGAGATCGTCGCGCACCTCGCCGAGGTCTACGGAATGGCGACGAGCAAGGAGACCGTGTCCACGATCACCGACCGCGTCCTGGAGGGCATGGCCGACTGGCGGACCCGCCCGCTCGACGCGGTCTACCCAGTCCTGTTCGTGGACGCTGTGAATATCAAGGTCCGCGACGGGCAGGTCGCCAACCGGCCCGTCTACGTGGTCCTGGGCGTCACGGCCGACGGCTACCGCGACATCCTGGGCCTGTGGACCTCCAGCGGCGGCGAGGGAGCCAAGTACTGGCAGTCGGTCCTCACCGAGATCAAGAACCGCGGCGTGAAGGACTGCCTGATCCTGGTCTGCGACGGACTGACCGGGCTGCCGGACGCGGTCGCGCAGGTCTGGCCGCAAACCGTGGTCCAGACGTGCATCGTCCACCTGCTGCGGAACTCGTTCCGCTACACGTCCAAGCGGGACTGGGCGGCGGTGGTCAGGGATCTCAAGCCGGTCTACACAGCGCCGAACGAGGCCGCGGCGCTGGAGCGGTTCGCCGAATTCACCGCGGCCTGGGAGGCGAACTACCCGGCTGTGGTGAAACTCTGGGAGAGGGCCTGGCCCGAGATGGTGCCCTTCCTCGGCTTCGACACCGAGATCCGGAAGATCATCTGCACCACCAACGCCATCGAGAGCCTCAAC
>NZ_JBXQQB010000076.1:0-9381 GCF_057220535.1 Kitasatospora sp. NEAU-CNBT7
TGAGGTGACCCCCGGAGTGTGGACACAGGGGTTTCATGCCGCGAGGGAGAGTTTAGCCGGGGTGTGGTGCTGTTGTTCGAACTCCAGCGGTGAGAGGTAGCCGAGCGCGCTGTGGCGTCGGCGGGCGTTGTAGTAGGTGAGCCACTGAAAGATCTCCAGCCTCGCCTGGCTCATCGTCCGGAACAGCGTGCGGTGCATGGCCTCGCGCTTCAGGCTCTGCCAGAGGCTCTCGGCCAGGGCATTGTCGTAGCTCGAGCCGACCCGGCCCATGCTCCGGCGGATGCCGTGCCGGTCGCAGACCTGCGCGAACGCGGCCGAGGTGTACTGGGTGGATTCAACCGGTGGACGCAACACCGGCTTCCTGTAGTGATAGTAGGTGCTCGTTGAGGGCTTCGGCAGGTGTCTTCCAACCGAGGCTCTTGCGGGGTCTGCTGTTGAGCGTGGCGGCGACCGCTTCGATATCCTCAGCCGCCCATCGGGACAGGTCGGTGCCCTTCGGGAAGTACTGCCGCAGCAGACCGTTCGTGTTCTCGTTGGTACCGCGCTGCCACGGGCTGTGCGGGTCGGCGAAGTAGACCGGAACGCCGGTCTCGATGGTGAACTGGGCGTGCGCCGAGAGCTCCTTGCCACGGCCCCAGGTCAACGACCGCCACAGCTGCTCGGGCAGGCTGCCGATCGTCGTTGCAAGCGCGTCCTTCATGGTCACAGCGCCGTAACCGGCCAGCGGTGGACCGTTCTTGGTGCGGGGAACGATACCGTAGCCGTCCTGGCGGGGCAGGTGGACGAGCACCGTGAACCGGGTCGTGCGCTCGACCAGTGTGCCGATCGCCGACCGCTCGAGTCCGATCAGGAGGTCGGGCACTGTCACGTTGTCGGTGGCGGGGTGGGATGATCTTCGGGTTGGTCGTACTCAGGTTGAACTCGTAGTGTCGGCCGGGCTGATCATGCTGGGTCCCATGATCAGCCCGGTCTCGGCGAGGCAGCCGTTGATCAGTTCGGGGCGGTATTGGATCTTCTTGAGCTTGCGTTTCACGATGCGGGTGAGGCTGCCCAGGTCGGCTGCGACGAAGTTCGCGATCGACCGCTTGAGCAGTGACCAGACGCCCTCGGTGGGGTTGAGGTCGGGCGCGTAGCTGGGCAACTGGTACACCCTCAGCCAGGTCCTGTTCTGCTCCGCGTAGTCCGCCAGTTCCTGTCGCAGGTGCACGGAGAGGTTGTCCCAGCACCACACGACCGGGGTGTCCAGCTGCTGATGGGTCGCCGCGATCAGGTCGCGGTAGTCCTGCCAGGTGAAGCTCTTCGGCTCGTCCTTGCGGCCGTGGTAGACGTGCAGCTTGTAGAACAGGCGGGTGCGGTGGCCCTCGCGGTAGCAGCAGACGCCGGCGATGTTCACCCGCCCGCGCCCCCGGCCGCGCACCCGTACCGTCGGACGCTCGCCGCGCGGCGCCCAGGTCCGTCCCCGCGGCGGACCCAGGGCCTGTCCTGCCTCGTCCTCGAAGCAGATGTGGGCGCCCAGGTCCGCCGCCACTCTTTTACCTGCGGCCACACCTGCTCCTTCCAGACCTCGACGGCGGCCTCGTCCCGCTCCACGGCCCGGCGCACCGGCACCTGGCGGCTCCAGCCGTGCCGGCGCAACAGCTTCCACACCCCCTGCACCGTGTACCCGACATGGAACATCCGGGCGATCAGCAGCTTGATGCGCTTCAGCGTCCACCGCTGGTCGTCCTCGAAGCCGTGCGCCAGCGGCCCCCGCTTCAGCTCCGCCTCCAGCCGGGCCCACTGCCCGGCCGACAGCCGCTCCACCGACACCGGCCCCTTCGAGAGCAGCGCCTGCGCCCCGCCCGACTCCCACGCCCGCCGCCAGCGCCCGACCGAGCGATCACTCACCCGCAACTCCCGCGCGATCCCCGCCGTCGTCTCCCCACGCCCGAACCGCTCCGCCGCCTCCAGCCTCAACCGCTCCCGCGCCGCCTGCTCCTGCGGCGTGTACCCACCCGCCTGCGCATACCTCATCCCCATGGCATACCGCAGAGATCATGAACCGTCAGTAGCTACGGCGGCACTACGAGTTCAACCTGAGTACTTCCGGTTCCCGCCGAGTTTTCGCGAGGTGGAGGAGCTGATGCTCGAGCGCGGCGTGGTCGTCTCCTACGAGACGGTGCGCCGCTGGTGCGCCAACTCACGGAAGCTGAGCGGGAACCGGAAGTACAGCCACACACAGTGCGAGATGACCTCCACCGGGTACCGGTGACCCTTGTACGACGGCGACACGGACGACACGGAGAGCCCCTCCCAGCACGATCAACCCGAAGATCATCCCACCCCGCAGCCAATGTGACAGCACCCTCCAGATGGCCCCCGACCCGCTGTTCGCCCCGGATAACGTGCCATCTCCGAGGCAATAAACCGGACATGACGACCAGCCGTCCCCGGCCGCGCGACGGAGGGGAAAACACCACCACCGTGACCCGCACCCCGACCACCCCACCCACCACCGAGCTGCGCCACATCGCCGACCTGACCGAGGCCGACGTCCGCGCCCTCACCGCCTTCCTGCGCCGCCACATCGGCCAGGACCACCACCCGGGCCACACCTGTGCCCTGGCCATGGACTCCATGGTCACCACCGCGAGCGTCGCCCGGCAGTGCCTGGAACAACTGCTCGCCGACGGCGCCCCGACAGACCCGGCCCGGCGCCTGGAGGCGCTGCTCCGCCTGGACGACGCGTGGGGCACCCTGCATGCCGCGGCCCGACACCGGAGCACCTCGCCCGGATACGACAGTGCCCGCTGACGACGGCCGCACCGCCTCGACCAGGAAACGACCGACCGGTGAGCGAGGACCTGGAACCCGGTCGACGCCGGGCGGCGGCCAGCGATCCCCGCCCCCCGGGCCGGGCGACGACGACGCCGAGAGCAGGTCCGATCCGGCCACCGCAGTCCCGGACGCCTTCGATCAGGCTGCGGACGACGTCCGACCGGCCGAGACGAGGAGCGGCTACACCCGGGACCGGGCGCTGTGGGCCGAGTTCCACGACTGGCCGGCCGAGCGGACCCGGCCCCGGCGCCCGAAACGACCATCACCATCGACACCCTGGCCGGCGTCGTCACCTGGCTCGCCCGAGTGCAGCGGGCCGTGCCGAGCTTCATGGCGTCTCAACCTGGATACGCGGCCGTTCTGCTCCGCAGCGTGGCGATCACCGGCTGTCGGCCTGTCCGTTCCGACCGTTAGCCTGTCGGTATGCCAGATCGTGTCGTCCCGGGCCGCGTGGGCGGCCTGATCACTCTGGCCGCTGCGGACGCTCTCTGGGCCGATTTGACGACCGACAGCGTTGTGCCGGCCGCTTTCGCGGCGTTGACCTGTTCTCCTGCCGATGCCGCGGCGGGGTATGTCCTGCTCGGCGTCCGGGTGGTGGCGACGGTGCAAGGGGACGGTGGCCGGTGGAGTGTTTCGGAGATCGAGGTCCGTGAGGCGGCAGCGGCGCTGTGCGTGGTGGAGATGGACCGCCAGGACCTGGTCCGGGTCGGCCCGTTTCGCGGTGTGACGAAGCCGGAGCACGACGGGGGATCGTCGCTGCGGTGGCGCCGGCGCATCGCCCAAGACCTGCGGGAGCCAGGCAGTCCTGAGCCGGCAGCAGGACACAAGGCTGGCCGGCCGCAGCATCTGGCGGGGATCGACTGGCGCCGGATGCTCGTGGAGCGGACCCGCGACCGCACGGCGCCGACATGGTGGTTGCCGCGCGCCGTGGTCAGGGTGCTGGACGCGGCCGAGCACGCCGAAACCCGCTGGCTGCAGGCAACACGGGCTACTGAGGCAGGGGCAGCCGTCGCCGGGCCGCCTTCCCACCGGCGCCAGATCCGAACTGCCGACGGTCGGCAGACCGAGGTCACCCCCGATAGCCCGACCGTCCTGCTGCGCCCGTACGAGGGGGAACTGGAGGGCCACCGGTATGCGGTGCTCAGCAGGAAGCCCGGTGTCTCCCGCAGGGTGGCCAGGTGGAGGTGCGCGGTCTGCTTCGCCGCCCCTGCTGCGGTGCTCGATCACTGTCACGAGCACGGCTACGTCCGCGCCCCGGTCTGTCAGTCCTGCAACGTGCAGGAACGGCCCGACCACCTGTACAGCAACGACATCCGCGTGGCCGGCCGCTACACCCACCTCTTCGACACCCACGCCGCCACCTGGCTGCGCCACTGGCACCGTTGCCCCGGCTGCCGCGCCCGCACCACTCTCCCCCTGCCCCACCTCGCCGCCTGGACCGCCCACACCGCCTGCCGATCGCTGCGCCAGACCCACCGCGACCCCCGCGGCTCCCGTGGGCGCACGCCCTGCGGGGTGCTGCGCGTGTCCTGGACGGGCAGTCACAACGCGCCCGCCTCCTGTGTGCTCACGGTCTCGGTCGACTTCTGCCCGTCCGGTGAGCACCGGGTCCTGGCACGGGTCTCTTACCGCGAGGCCGCCGAGCGGTTCCGCGCCTGGCTTGCCGCAGCTGCCCCTGCCGTGGCCGCCGCGGCCGGACCCAGCCGCCTGGACAACCTCCCCGCCCGGTTCCGGCCGGTCATCGCCGACACCAGCAGTGACGGCCTGCTGCTGTTCTGACCGGCCAAGGGTAGGCCTACTCGGCCCACCGGGGAGTGGATGGCCGCTACGGTGGCCTGGACAAGAACAACCGGGGTGGGCAGACCGCTGTGATCGGAGCCGACGCAGACACCGACGACGGCCTCGAACGCGTGGCCGGGGCAGTGGCCTGCCGCAGCGGGGCACCGCGTACGGATGGCCAGGGACGGCAGTGGCCTGGGCCACGGTAGGGAAGGTGTGGTGAGTTCGATCCGTACGGCCGGCTCTGTGTTGACGGCGTGGCTGCGCACCCTGGACCCGCCGGGCTTGGGCCGGCTGCTCGCCGCGCGGCCGGATGCGGTGGCCGTCCCGGTGCCGCGCAGTGTGGGGGAGCTGGCCGAACGGCTGCAGCGCCCCGGGTCGGTGTCCGCCGCGCTGCAGCGGGTGCCGCTGCCGGGAGTACAGGCCGCCGAGGCGCTCGCGGCCCTGGCCGACCCCACCGGCACGGGGGACCTCGCGGTGTTCCTCGGCGTCCCTGTCCCGGATCTGGAGGAGACGCTCCGGGTGCTGGCCGAGCATGCGCTGGTATGGCCGGACGGGCAGAACAGACTGCACATGGCCGCGGCTCTGCGCCGGATGTGGCCCACCCCGGTGGGACTGGAGGCCGGCCTGGAACAGCTCGCCGGGGTGAAGACGTCCGAGGAGCTGCGCGCCGTCCTGGTGGCGCTGGGTGTCGAGCAGCCCCGGGGCAAGGCGGAGCGCCTGGCAGCCCTGGTGGCGCACCACGCCGATCCGGTGAGGGTCCGGGCGGTGGCAGACAGTGCACCGGCGCACGTCAGGACTGTTCTGGAGCAGTACGCCGACGCCGGTGCCGGCAGTGCGGGTGCTGGTGGGGTGGGTCTGCCGGGGCGTGGTCAGGGGGTGCAGTGGGCGTTGGAGCGGGCGTTGCTGGTCCGTTCCCCGTACGCGTACGAGGCGCCGCGGATGCCGGCCGAGGTCGCCCTCGCTCTGCGAGGGTCCGGTTGGTGTCCGCCGTTCACTCCGAAGGCCCCGCTGCCGGAGCTGGTGGCCGTTACCGGCCGGGAGGTGGAGCGGGAGGCTGCCGCGGCGGCGACCGCGTTCGCCGGTCGGGCGGCCGCGGTGCTCGCGGAGTGCGCCCGGCGTCCGCCCGCGCAGTTGAAGGCTGGCGGCCTCGGGGCCCGGGAACTCGCCCGCCTGGCCAAGGCCACCCGCACCGGTGAGCAGACGGTGCGCCTGGTGCTGGAGATCGCCCACACGGCCGGGCTGCTGGCCCGCACCGGCGATCTCGTGCCGGCGACCGCCGCCTACGACGCGTGGGCCGAGCAGGAACCCGCCGAGCAACTGGCCCTGCTGCTCCGTGCCTGGCGGCGCCATGAGGGGACACCCAGCCAGTCCCGGGACCGCGACGGCAAGGCGCTGCCCGCCCTGGACAGCCCGCCGTGCACTGGCTGCCGCGATGCCCGCCACAGCCTGCTCACCACCGCCAGTCTCCTGCCCGACGGCCACGGTGCGCGGAGCAGTGCAGAGCTGGGGCCGGTGGTGGCCTGGTACCGGCCGCTGGCGGACCGGCTGCCCGAGGACGAGAGCGCGTTCGCCACCCTGATCGGCGAGGCCGAGCTCGTCGGTGTCCTGGCCCGCGGGGCCCTCTCGCCGCTCGGTGCCGCGCTGCTCGCCGATGACCCCGACGGGCTCCTCGACGCCGCCGCCCGGCTGCTGCCGGCCGCCAGCACCACCGCCCTGATCGGCGCGGATCTCACCGCCGTCGCCCACGGCGTCCCCTCCACCCGCCTGACTACCGTGCTGAACGCCTACGCCGACCAGGAGAGCGCGAACGCCGCCACGGTGTGGCGCTTCACCCCCACCAGCCTCCGCCGCGCCCTGGACGCCGGCCACACCCCCCAGTGCATCCAGGCCGACCTGGCCGCCATCACCACCACCCCGCTGCCGCAGCCCCTCGTCTACCTGATCACCGACACCGCCCGCACCCACGGACGCATCCGCCTCGCCACCGCCACCACCGTCCTGCACAGCACCGAACCCCCGCTCCTCGCCGAAATCGCCGCCCACCGCGCCCTCACCAAACTCGGCCTGCGCCAGATCGCCCCCACCGTCCTCATCAGCCCCACCCCCCTCGCCAAGACCCTCACCGCCCTGCGCGACGCCGGCTACGCCCCCGTCGCCGAGAACAGTGACGGCACCACCCGCATCGAGCGCCTCCCCGCCCAACGCGCCAAGGCCACCCCCACACCCCGCCACCGCCGCCCCACCATCACGGCCGACGACCGCCCCGCTGCCCCGACCGATCCCGACAGCCTGACCGATCTCGCGGCCAGGTTGCTGACCGCTCCCGCCACACCGGAGCCGCAATCGACACCGGAGCCTCCCCTGCCCGCCGCTCGCGGCCGCTCCGTGGTTCTCGAGGAGTTCCTCGGCACCACCGAGGACGTGATCGCCTCCTACGCAACCCGCCTGTCCGTCAGCGACATCCGCCAACTCGCGCACGCCGTCGACCACGACCTGCCCATCACCATCGACTACCAGGCCACCACCGGCCGACACACCACCCGAACCCTCAGCGACCTCGACCTCGACCCGCCCCACCTGTATGCCTGGTGCCACCTGCGCGACGACGAACGCTGCTTCACCCTCGCCCGCATCCAGGGCATCATGCCCGCATAACAACCACACAGCCGGCTCAGCTCACTCCCGCTGCCAGTAGCGTAACCGGCTGCCCGTACGGCGTACTCGGTCGAGCGCCATGCCTACGAGTGGGACACGCTGGGCGGAGCGGGCCGGCCGTGGACCCCCGAGCACGACCGGCCCCTGACCCATGGTCAGCCCGGCCTGGGACGGGCCCGCTACGCCCACTCCACGCCGTGCTCGGCGAGCTGCGCGAGCTGGCCCGGGGTCAGCTTCGCCCGGCGGGCCTTCTGGTTGTTCAACCAGGTGCCCAACGCGAAGTGTGACACCAGCACCTGCTCCTCACCTCCCGGACCCGCCTCCACGGCCTCCAGCAGCTCCTTGTGCGGGCGTGGCACCCGGGCGTGGCCTTCCCGCTCGACGAACTGGGCGAGCGCCGCCACGCCCTGGGCGAACCGGTCGGTGCGGGACACCGTCGGCTTCGCCTCGGCCACAGCCTTGGCGGCCACCAGCTCGGGGTCCTCCTCGATGCCGATCGCCGCGAGCAGGTCCCGCTGATCGGCCTCCAACCCGGGCCAGCCGGCCCGCTGCGCCTGCACCCACCGGCCGAGCTGTTCGCCCTCGTAGACGGTGTCCGCTGGCAGCCTCGTCCAGTCGACCAGGCCGTCGGTGTCCAGCCACCACAGCCGGGCGGTGGCGTAGGCGCGCTGCCAGGTGACCGGCCACGCCGGGCACCAGAACGGGTCGATCTCCTCCAACGCCCGCCGCCGCTCCGCCGCCAGCGCCCCCTGCACCCCGGCCGGCACCTGGGCGGAGGATCTCAGCTCGGCCAGCCACGTCCCGATCGCATACCCGCCGACCGACGCCCGCGCCGGCGCCGCCAGCGACCCGCCGTGGCCCTTCGCCCAGACCCGCGCCCAGTCCAAGCCGGCCTCGAACCTTGCGTCGCTCACGGACCTGTGACCGGTGGGAGTATCAGAATTTCGGTGGACACCCTGATCAAGGGAGTCACTGATGAGCTCGCTGACGGATCACCGGATCGAGTCGGTTCCTGAGGGAACGGTTGCGGCGGAGACGGAAACGGCCGATGCCTTGGACATGGGTTCCAGGAGAGACACACGCGGGTCGGACGTGGTGGCGTCCGTGGCCGAGCTGGCGGCCGAGCAGGCCCGGGCCGGCGGGATGCAGCTGCTCGGTGAGGGCGGGCTGTTGCAACAGCTGACCCGGCACCTGCTCCAGGAGGCTCTGGAAGCCGAGATGGACGAGCACCTGGCCGGTTCCGCGGAGTTGGGCCGCAGTGCCCGCAAGGGCGGGAACGCCCGCAACGGCTACCGGTCCAAGACGGTGCTGACCGAGGCCGGCCCGGTCACCGTCGAGGTGCCCCGGGACCGGTCGGGGACGTTCACACCGAAGGTTCTGCCCCGGCATGCGCGTCGCACGGAGGGCCTGGACAACCTGGTCGTGTCGCTGACCGCGAAGGGCCTGACCTCCGGGGAGATCGTCGCGCACCTCGCCGAGGTCTACGGAATGGCGACGAGCAAGGAGACCGTGTCCACGATCACCGACCGCGTCCTGGAGGGCATGGCCGACTGGCGGACCCGCCCGCTCGACGCGGTCTACCCAGTCCTGTTCGTGGACGCTGTGAATATCAAGGTCCGCGACGGGCAGGTCGCCAACCGGCCCGTCTACGTGGTCCTGGGCGTCACGGCCGACGGCTACCGCGACATCCTGGGCCTGTGGACCTCCAGCGGCGGCGAGGGAGCCAAGTACTGGCAGTCGGTCCTCACCGAGATCAAGAACCGCGGCGTGAAGGACTGCCTGATCCTGGTCTGCGACGGACTGACCGGGCTGCCGGACGCGGTCGCGCAGGTCTGGCCGCAAACCGTGGTCCAGACGTGCATCGTCCACCTGCTGCGGAACTCGTTCCGCTACACGTCCAAGCGGGACTGGGCGGCGGTGGTCAGGGATCTCAAGCCGGTCTACACAGCGCCGAACGAGGCCGCGGCGCTGGAGCGGTTCGCCGAATTCACCGCGGCCTGGGAGGCGAACTACCCGGCTGTGGTGAAACTCTGGGAGAGGGCCTGGCCCGAGATGGTGCCCTTCCTCGGCTTCGACACCGAGATCCGGAAGATCATCTGCACCACCAACGCCATCGAGAGCCTCAAC
>NZ_JBXQQB010000077.1:0-8521 GCF_057220535.1 Kitasatospora sp. NEAU-CNBT7
CGCGGCCCGGCCCGACGGCCTTCGCCCCGCACGCCCTCACCGGGGCGCTTGGGAGCCGGTACGGCTCGGGCTCAGCGTGCGATGTCGGCCAGGACGGACATCAGGGCGTCCAGGGCGAGGGGGTAGCCGTGTCGGGTGGCGGCGCCGAAGCCGACGAGGAGGCCCGGTCTGCCGGCCGTCGGCCGGTGGTGGAGCTCGGTGAGGCCGCGCAGCGCGATGCCCCGGGCCGCGCATTCGGCCAGGAGCCGGTCCTCGGAGGGGCCCTGGGCGGGGAGGGTGACGAGGGTGTGCAGGCCGGCCGGGACGCCGTGCGGTGCGAGGGCGGGAAAGCCGTTCAGCCGTCCGAGCAGCAGTTCGCGGCGGCGACGGTAGCGCAGGCGGGCCGCGCGGATGTGGCGGTCGTAGGCGCGGGTGGCGATCAGGTCGGCGAGAACGAGCTGGCCCAGGGTCTCGGTGTAGAGGTCGGCCTGCTGCTTGGCCTCCACGAACGGGCCCACCAGGTCGGGTGGCAGGACCGTCCAGGCCAGGCGAAGGGCCGGGCCGAGGGTCTTGGACGCCGTTCCGCAGTAGACGACATGGCCGGGAGCGAGGCCCTGCAGGGCGCCGACGGGCTGGCGGTCGTAGCGGAACTCGCCGTCGTAGTCGTCCTCCACGACCAGCCCACCCGTGGAACGCGCCCATTCGCACAGCAGATGGCGGCGCCGGGGGTGCAACGGGACGCCGGTCGGGTACTGGTGGGACGGCGTGACGACCACCGCCCCGGTTCCCTGCGGCAGCGTCCCGACACGAGCGCCGTGGTGGTCCACGGCCAGAGCCGGGGTGGCGAGTCCGGCGCGCTGGACGAGCTCGCGGTAGACGTTGTGGCCCGGGTCCTCCATGGCGACGGCCGTGACACCCGCCGCCCGGAGCAGGCTGCTGAGCAGGTGCACCGACTGGTAGAACCCGGAGGTGATCACTATCCGGTCCGGTGTGGTGATCACTCCTCTGGTCCGCCCGAGGTAGTCCGCGAGTGCGGCGCGCAGCTCGATCCGTCCCTGCGGGTCGCCGGCGCCGAAGACCTCCGGCCGAGCCGAAGCCAGCACCCGGCGGGTCGCGCCGAGCCAGGCTCGAACGGGGAAGGCCCCCACATCGGGAAGCCCGGGGCGCAGGTCGTGGCGGGGGACGGCCGTCGCGGGAACGGGGCCCGGTGGGACCGGGCCGAAGGCCGGCACCTCGGCGACGCGGGTGCCCGAACCGGGGCGCGTGGTCAGGTAGCCCTCCTCCGCCAACTGGTCGTAGGCAGCGGTCACCGTGCCCCGCGAGAGCCCCAGTTCGGTGGCCAGTGCGCGGGTGGAGGGCAGCCGCGTCCCCGAAGCCAGCCGACTGCTCCGGATCGCGTCGCGCAGGGCGGACTCCAGACCGAGCCGCCGCCCACCCGCGGCATCGATCTCGAGATGAAGGTCCAGCCCGGCACTGGACCAATGATTCGGCACGAAACCGGATCTTACCCATGGTCCGGTTGCCGCCTAGATTTCCGCAGGAGCCCGCGCGGAGAGCGCGGCGACGAGCGCCCCGGTCGTACCGAGACCCGGGACATCCGAGCGAGGACCTCGAACCATGGCCGTCATCGCCCACCTGAGTGACATCCACATCGCCGACGAGCGCAGCATCGCCCGCACCAGGGCCGTGATGGACTACCTCGAAGCTCTTCCCCACGACCTCGATGCCGTCGTGGTGACCGGCGACATCGCCGACCACGGCCTGGTGGCCGAGTACGAGCAGGCACGGGAACTGCTCCGTTCCCGCCATCCGGTGCTGGTCTGTCCCGGCAACCACGACGATCGCGCGGCCTTCCGGCAGGGGCTGCTCGGTCAGCCCGGCTCGGCGGCTCCCATCAACCAGGTGCATCACGCCGACGGCTTCTCCATCGTGCTGTGCGATTCGTCGATACCGGGGAAGGACGAGGGGTTCATCGAGGACGAGACCCTGGCCTGGCTGGACGACGTGCTCGCCCGGAGCCCGAGCGATGTGCCCGCGCTCATCGCCTTCCACCACCCGCCGGTCCTGCTGCACACCCCGTTCGTCGACCGCCTGCGCCAGTTCGGCGAGCAGCGACTCGCGGCCGTCGTCGACCGGCACCCCCAGATCGCGGCCTTCCTCTGCGGACACGCCCACACCGCGGCCACGACAACCTTCGCCGGCCGTCCCCTGGTGGTGGCACCCGGCGTCGTCTCCACCCTCCGGCTGCCCTGGGAGCACCGCGCCCACTCGGCGGACCACGTCCACCTCGACCTGCCCCCGGGTCTCGCCTTCCACGTCCTGTACGACGCAGGCGTCCTGACGACCCACTACCGGAGTGTTGCCGGCTGAGACGGCGGGCAGGCCGTGTTCCGGGAAGGGTCCGTGAGGGAGTTCCGGCTGCGACGGCCCGTCAGGACCTCGCCAGCAGCGACGCTGACGATATCGCGCGCCAGGACTGCCCGTGCTGTGCGGTTCCTGTTCATCACCTCGCCGGCGCTGGACGGCTTCTTCGCCGAGATGGCGGCCCTGAACGACAGGACGGGCGGGAACCCGCCGGCCTCCGCGCTCAAGGAACTCGGCGAGCGCTGGGACTGCCTGTTCACCGGCCTGCCCCACGGCGACGCACCGACCGGGATGGTGAACGAACCGCCCTGACACCCGCCTTCGAGCCACCCGCCTCCGGGTCCCCGCCTTCGAGCCACCCGCCTTCGAGCGCCGGCGTCGGGCGTGACGCCCCTCGCCCGACCGCGGGTGTCGGCGGGGCCGTGGCTCACAGGACGTAAGTACCGTCGTCGTCACGCTCGTTGCGCCGGAACAGGCGGGGACGTGCAGGCGGATCGTGAACTGCTCGATCCGGCCGCCGGTGCGGGTGGGGGGAGCGAGTCGTGGTGGAGCATCCGCCGTGAGCCACGTCCACGTCGGCGGGCATCCCCGCGATCATGTGTGGCATCGACACCGAGGAACTCGGCATCGTGCCCCGGCTCGGTCCCCGATGTGCGCCGTCGCCCCATTGGCGAGGCTGGTTCCTGCAGAGCCCGGCGGTACCGCGGAGGCCCGCCCCAGGTGTGGGGTGGGCCTCCGCGGCCGGCTGACAGCGGCAGCCGGAGTGCGGGTGGAGGGATTTGAACCCCCAGCCTTCCGCTTGCAATCAGAGACGGTTGCTCTGGACCGGTTGAGCTACACCCGCAGAGCCCGACCGAACCCGCACCGGTGGTGCGCCGGCAGCAGAACTGCGGGCCCTCGGCCCGGTCGGCCGTGCGGCTCGATTCTGCTGCACGGACGGCTGCGGCGCACCAGGGTTTTGCGCCCGTCCTGCGGTGCCTCAGGCTTCCGGTTGCTCCAGCGAAGTCCGCAGCCGGGGTAGGCGCGCGAGGGGTCCCCTCGATCCGCCGGGACGCCCCCGCCGCCACATCCCGCTGTACGCCGGAATTCGTGCCGCGCACCGACCCCGATGGGTGATCATGCCGGGGCCGGTGCGCGGGCCGGCCCGGGCGCCCGGGGGCGGCTGCTGCACGGTGCGGATGCCCGAGGGCGGGCCGGGGTGCGGGGCCGGTCGTGCCGTGGGGTCAGGAGAAGACGACCGAGCGGAGCGTGAGCCTGCTGCCGAGCTGCTTCCCCGGGGCCATGACGTAGTAGACGTCGCCGTTGCAGTCGGCGTCGAGGAAGACGGTAGCCGTCGCGTTGGTGAGGTTGGCCGGGGCGGAGGCGGGGTTGTCCTCGGTGGCTCCGGCGAGGTTGATGCACTCCCCGGAGGGCGGGTCGAGCAGGACGCGGGGCAGGCCGCCGCCGCCCGTGTACTCGAAGGCTCCTACGGCGGCGGAGGCCGGGCCGGGGAGGGCAAGGACCAGGGTGAGGGAGGCGAAGGAGGCCACCAAGGTGCTGCGCAGACGCATGAGATCAACCCCATTTTCACTGAAGGTAATGGAATGATCTCCAACGGTAGCTGAGCGTGACGGGACGGGCAGATTCTCCCTGCGAACACGCCGAACCCTGCTGCCCGGGAATTCCAACTGCCCCCTCTGCCACCCGGTGACCCAAATCCGCACGAGCCGGGCCGACCTGCTCAGCTGAGGGTCGGCAGGACGATGGCCTTGAACGGGCCCGCGATGGCCCCGTTCGTGACGAAGGCATAGCCCTCCCGGTTGTCCTCGTCCGCATCGATGGACGGCTGTCCGCCCATGACCAGGTACTGCAGTCGCTTCGGCTCGGTCTTCGAGGCCCGCACGGCTTCGGGGAGGATGTCGACAGTGCCGGTGAACTTCAGCCCCTGGCCCACGTGGTCGACGATGCCGGGCACCGCGAGGAACACCTTCCTGTCGTCGGCGGTGCACGGCCGGTACGGCCCCCAGTCGTCTGCCACTGCGGAACTCCTTTCGCGGACCCGGCTTTCGGGCCTTCCGGATGATCACGTCCGGGGCATCGTCCCAGCCCGTCACCGCCCTCAGCACCCGGACCCGCGCGCATCCCCCGAACGGACGACCGGTGGAGGAGTCGGCCGGGCACGGGGCGGCAGGCCCGGCCGCGACCGGGGCCACCTCGGCCCAAGCGGGCCCGTAGCAGGGCCGCCGAACAGCCCGCCCAATATGATCGCCGCTGCACCCAGCGCGCAGATCGGACAGACCGTTGGTACGGCTACGGCTCTACTGCACACGGCCTGTACGGCGAATACCGCGAGTACCGTGGGGAGGGATTCCGCAGTTGGCTGCGCGGCTGAGATCCGTCATGACCCCGGTCCGTCGTTGCGAGACGGCCATGCAGTACACGATTCTGCTCCTGGCATGCCGGGGAGACCGGGCCGAAGCGGCCGAGCTGTCGGCAAACGGCACGGCCGCGGTCGACTCAGTACTGGGCACTCGACCAGGTCGGATCCGCCGCACGGACGAGGAAGCCTGGCACAGTGCCGAGAGCTCATTCGCTCTCCGGTCCTGGGCGTGGTTTCTGGTCACCGCAGCGTTGGCGATCACTGCTGGTCTGATACCCCGGAACACTGTGATGGACCTCCTCGTGATCACCGTCACGGCACTCCCTGCCTCGCTGTTCGCCGCCCGGCAAGCGGCATACCTGATCACCCGGCGCGCTCTGGAACGCGGTCGGCTCACGCCCGGCGGGCGAGCCTGGCTCTCCCGGCAGGCAGGCAGCGCCGGAACGGCCCTGCTGTACCCGGTGGCCTGGGTCGCCTGGGCGCTGGTGTTCCAGCCCTACGCCTGACAACACAGTGAACGCGAACGAGGGCTGCGCCCGCCGGCCTTCCAGCGGGCGCAGCCCTCGTTCCGAGTACGCCGCTGTTGGAGATCGAGTCTTGACGGCTGGGGCAGGTTACTCAGGTTGAAATCGCGGCGTCGTACGCGCTGGGGGTCCTGGACCCGTCAGATTCCGGCGAACCGGGCTGCGCGGCGGGCACGTCGGGATGGCATCCGGCTGCTCCTGCTACCGGGAGGGGTACGTCTTGACGCTCACTGCCCGGCCGGCTCCGCGTTCGCGGATCAGTGCTGCGGTGGACGCGGGGACGGGGACCACCAGGTCGCCCTGGGGCGGCACCACGGCGAGCTCTCCGATCGGGGTCCGGTGCACGACTTGCTGCGAGGCTCCCGGCGGCGGCGAGTCGTAGACCAGGTGCACGACGCGCAGTTTGACCGGCACCGGGTGCGGGTTGTGCATGACGACCGCGTCGAACGGGGCGAACCTGCTGACCGCCGCACCGCCGCACCGCCGCGGGTGAGCCTCGCATCGATGTAGCCGCCCGGGCTGGTCGTGGGCAGTGCCGAGAGCTTCGTGACGGTCACCCTTACATCGGCCACCTGCTCCGCGCCCGGACCCGAGAAGGTCAGCACGTCGAAGCCACCGCCCGGGCACACCACCAGCTCGCCCTGGTCACTGCCGTACGCCGTGCCGACCCGAACCCCGGTCAGGACCTGCCCGTCGCTGCTCACGGGCGTGAACGCGAGAACCGGTGCCACATCGACGGCGTTCGGGTTGGTGATGTTCAGCGTCTGGTCGATGCGGTTGGAACCGCCAAGTGCCCGGTACACGAAGGTCGGTGGCGTCACCGCCGGCCGCTCCCGACCCTTGCTCCGTGCGCGGTGAACGCGCATGGCGACGGCTGCGATGAGGGCGAGACCGCCGGCCAGGCCTATCGGCTGATGGGAAGACACGCAGGGAGTCTAGTAGACTGTCGCGGCTAAGTATCGTTCTGGTTGGTGGAGTTGGGGTCGGGCGAGCTTCGCTTGTCGCTTCCGTTCGGCTGGGGAGGGGTGCCGTGTCCTCGCAGAAGAAGTATCCGGTCGCATTGAGCGCCGAAGATCGTCGGGTGTTGGAGCGTGTGACGACGACGGGAGTCCGTAGCGCGTCGATGATCAGGCGGGCGCGGGTGCTGCTCGTGTTGGACACCTCGGCCGGCGAGGTCGCTCCGCGGGCGGTGATCGCGGAGCGGGTCGGGGTCTCGTGCGATTCGGTCCGCCTGATCTCGAAGCGCTACGCGGAGACCGGCGGCGATGTGTGGGCCACGGTCGGCCGGAAGGAACGTGCACTCCCGCCGGTGCCCTCTGCGGTGACCGGTGAGGTCGAGGCGAGGCTGATCGCGCTGGCCTGCTCGACGCCGCCCAAGGGGCACGCCCGGTGGTCGCTGCGCCGGTTGGAGAAGCACGTTGCGCTGGTCGAGGACATCCCGAATCTGGACCATTCCACGATCGGGCGGGTGTTAAAAAAACGGAACTGCGTCCTCACGTGAAGAAGTGCTGGACCATCCCGCCGGCTGCGAATGCGGCCTTCGCCGCGGCGATGGAGGACGTCCTGGCGGTCTACCGCCGCCCCTTCGATCCGGCGCGCCCGGTGGTGTGCATGGACGAGAAGCCGTACCAGCTGCTCGGCCACGTCCGCGATCCGCTTCCCGCGCGGCCGGGCCGTGACCGGCGCGAGGACAACGAGTACGTCCGCTTCGGGACCTGCTCGATCTTCTGCTGGGTCGAGCCGCTGCGAGGATGGCGGCGCGTCGACGCGCAGTCCCGCCGGACCAGGGTCGACTGGGCGCACCAGGTCGAGCGCCTGCTGACCGTGGACTATCCGGACGCCGGCACGGTCGTGCTGGTGATGGACAACCTCAACACCCACTCCACCGCCTCGCTCTACGAGGCGTTCGACCTGGGGAAGGCCTTCGCGCTGGCCCAGCGCCTGGAGATCCACTACACCCCCAAACACGGGTCCTGGCTCAACATCGCCGAGATCGAGCTTTCCGCACTCACCCGCCAGTGCCTGGACCGCCGCATCGACGATCTCGACATGCTCAACGCCGAACTTGCCGCCTGGCAGCAGCACACCAACGGCAACCAGCGTCAAGCCGACTGGCACTTCACCACCGACGACGCACGCGTGAAACTACGCCACCTCTACCCAACCACGCAGCGAAATTAAGCTGCGACAATCTACTAGTGCCCCTAATCAGCGGTCTGCCAATGCCTCCGGTGCTCGGTGACATCACCCTTTCGATCATGATCGACTGGGATCTCAGTCATGCCGGGCCCGGAGGCCGGGAGCCCCGTTGCGGGGCCACGAAGAAGGTAACGGGGATCATGTCGGCCCATCGCCCGTCGACCGTGCCCGCCCCGGCTCCAAGCACCATGTGATCGCGGACCGTTGTGGCACCCCGCTCGCCGTGACGCTCACCGGAGGCAATCGCCACGACGTCACCCAGCTGCTGCCCCTGCTGGATGCGATACCGCCGGTTCGAGGACTGCGAGGACGCCCGTGGCGCAGGCCCCGGCGGCTGTTCGCCGACCGGGGCTACGACTTCGACAAGTACCGCCGCCTGCTGTGGAAGCGCGGCATCAAGCCGATGATCGCCCGACGTGGCGTCGCCCACGGTTCCGGACTCGGCAAAGTGCGCTGGGTCGTAGAGCGCACCTTCGCCTGGCTCCACCAGTTCAAGCACCTCCGCACCTGCTACGAACGCCGAGCCGACCTCCACCAAGGACTACTCGACCTCGCCGCCAGCATCATCTGCCTCCGGCGCCTTCGAAAGTCATTCTGAAACGATCAGTAACTGGGCGTTTCACCCGTAAACGGGCGGCTTGGTCCCGGTTTCTGGGGCGCCCAGGCCGCTCACGTCCGGTGGCGCTTGGGGCTCTGGTGACAGGAGGGTCGCTGTGGCGCGAATGTCCGCCGGAACTGTGTGCTTCCTCCTGTCTCGTCCCCGGAAGCCGAGCCTGAGAGTGTTCGTCCTTCGAGGGCCGCGAGCCCTGGGCAGCGTGGCGATCCCGCAGTATGCCGTCATCATGACGGATCGTCGAGCGTATCCGAGCGACCTGTCCGATGCCCGCTGGGCCCTGGTCGAGCCCACCCTCACCGCCTGGCGACAGGCCCGAACCGAACGGGCCCTCGCGTTCGGCCGGCCGCCCGAGCACGAACTGCGTGACCTGCTGGACGCGATCCTCTACATCGACCGCACCGGCATCCCCTGGCGCTACCTCCCGCACGACTACCCGCCCTGGGAGACCGTCTACGCCTACTTCGCCCGCTGGCAGCGCGA
>NZ_JBXQQB010000078.1:0-335 GCF_057220535.1 Kitasatospora sp. NEAU-CNBT7
CGCTACGCGGCCCGCCAGGACTGGGACAAGATCTCCCGCGCGCTCAAGCCGATCTGCACCGCGCCGACCGCCGACGCCGCCGAGGAACGCTTCCTGGAGTTCCAGGAGGAATGGGGCGCCAAGTATCCGGCGATCGTTCGGCTCTGGTCGAACGCCTGGGCCGAGTTCGTGCCGTTCCTGCAGTTCGACGCGGAGATCCGCCGGGTCGTCTGCACGACCAACGCGATCGAGAGCGTGAACGCCCGCATACGCAAGGCGGTCCGCGCCCGGGGGCACTTCCCGAACGAGGCTGCCGCGCTCAAGTGCGTCTACATGGCCGTCATGAGCCTGGACCC
>NZ_JBXQQB010000078.1:345-8420 GCF_057220535.1 Kitasatospora sp. NEAU-CNBT7
CACCGGCACCGGCCGCAAACGCTGGACCATGCGCCGGAAGCCCGCACTCCAGGCCTTCGACATCGCCTTCGACGGCCGACTCTCCATCGGCCGCCGGTAACTCACACAACACGAGATACACCAGTCGCTGGACACACCCCAGTCAGACGGCGGGCTCCTGCCCCTGGCCGTTGGTCGGGTCGTTCGAAAACGTCTGCTTCCGGTCGCCTGTGTACGGGACGAGGCCTATGACGGACCGGTCGGCGGTTGGTGTAGGACCGACGGGCCTGCGCCGCCGGAGAACCGAGGTGAGGTGTGTGGCGACCGGCTCCGTCCATCGTGCGGTGAGCGGGCCGATGACCACCAGCAGCAGAACGTAGGCGGTGGCCAGCGGGCCGAGCGCGGGCTGGACCCCGGCCGTGACCGCCAGACCCGCTATCACGATGGAGAATTCACCACGCGCCACCAGTGTGCCGCCCGCCCGCCAGCATCCGCGTGCGCCGATTCCCGCCCGGCGTGCAGCCCACCAGCCAGTTGCGATCTTGGTGACAGTGGTGACGACGGCCAGTGCGAGAGCGGGCACGAGCACCGGAGGGATGCTCGCCGGGTCGGTGCTGAGGCCGAAGAAGACGAAGAAGACCGCTGCGAACAGGTCACGCAGTGGACTGAGCAGGGTGTGCGAGCCCTCGGCGACCTCGCCGGACAGGGCGATACCCACCAGGAAAGCCCCCACGGCCGCCGACACCTGAAGCTGCTGGGCGATCCCCGCCACCAACAGGGTCAGGCCCAGTACCACCAGCAACAACTTCTCCGGGTCATCGTGCGAGACGAACCGTGAGATGACGCGCCCGTACTTGAGCGCGACGATCAGGACGGCGCCGGCTGCGGTCAGCGCTACGGCCAGGGTGATGCTGCCGGCCAGCAGCCCGGCTCCCGCCGCCAGGGCGGTCAGGATCGGGAGATAGACCGCCATGGCGAGGTCTTCCAGGACCAGGATGCTGAGGACCACCGGGGTCTCGCGGTTGCCCACCCGTCCGAGGTCACCGAGCACTTTGGCGATCACTCCGGACGAGGACAGCCAGGTCACACCTGCCAGGACCACCGCCGCGACCGGCCCCCAGCCCATCAGCAGAGCCAGCGCAGCGCCTGGCAATGCGTTCAGAACGAAGTCGACAACACCGGCCGGGTACTGGGTTTTGAGGTTGCGGACCAGGTCGGAGGCGGTGTACTCCAGACCCAGCATCAGCAGCAGCAGGACGACGCCGATCTCGGCGCCGGTGGTGATGAACTCCGTGCTCGCGTGCAGGGGCACCAGCCCGCCGTGCCCGAAGGCCAGGCCGGCGAGAAGGTACAGCGGGACGGGGGAGAGGCCGTAGCGGCCGGCCAGTCGTCCGAGCAGCCCCAACACCATGATGACGCAGCCGAGTTCGATGAAAACAGTGGCGGTGTGCACGGTCACTCCTGCCCGAGAAGCGCGGCGGCGGCGTGAACGCTCTCTCGCGGGCCGACGACGATCAGGGTGTCTCCACCGGCAAGCCGGAGATCATCGCGGGGAGAAGGCACGGCTTCGGTACGGCGCAGTACGGCGACGACGTGGGCACCTGTCTCGGCGTTCAGCCGGGCGTCGCCCAAATGCCGGCCGTTCCACCTCGAGCAGGCGGACAGCGTGATGCGCTCGGCTTCGACAGCCAGCGTGCCGCCGGCCAGCGAACGAGGATTGTGGTGAGCGGGGATCAGTGCGTCGGCGGCGAGCAGTGCCTCCTCACCGGTGAGATGAAGGAACAGCAGGCAGGCGTCGGGGTCGTCCCCGCGGTAGACGTTGAGGGTCCGGGTACCGTCATGGTGGGCGATCACCGACAGATGCCGGCCTTTGTGGGTGTTCAAGTCGTACAGGACGCCGATCCCGGGCATGGGGATCTCGCGCAATCGGGATGTCGGCACGGTCGGTCCTTTCGATGGGCTGCGGGCTCTCGCCGTGGTGGACGCAGGGAGTGCGCTGCCGCGGGGGCGGGGCACAGACATGTGTGGTCCACGGGACGGCGGCCGTCCCGTGGACCACGGAAGGTCAGATCTTCAGTTGCTGACCGGGCATGATCAGGTTCGGGTTCGCCCCGATGACGCTCTGGTTGGCCTGGTAGACCTGCTGCCAGGTGGTGCCGTGGGCAGCGGCGATCGCCGACAGGTGGTCCCCTGGCCGCACCGTGTAGACACCGGACGCAGGAGCGGCCGGGCTGGTCTTCTTCTTCTCCGCCTTCGGCGCGGGCTTGACGGGCGCGGTCTCCTTCGGCGCCTCGGGTGCAGGTGCCGGGGTCTGCGCGCCGTCACCGGGGGCGAGGCCCAGGTCCGGTGCGGGGCCGCCCTTGGTGAGGTCGGCCTTCACAGCACACGTGCCCCACGCCCCAGGGCCCTGGACTGCAAGGACCTTCTCTGCCACCGCGATCTGCTCCTCCTTGGTGGCCTGGTGGGCGAAGGCCTTCGTGCTGATGCCCTCCTTGAACGCGTTCCAGGTGCTGGGCGCGAACTGGAGGCCGCCGTGGTAGCCGTTGCCGGTGTTGATGGACCAGTTCCCGCTGCTCTCGCACGCCGCCACCTTCTCCCACGTCGCAACCGAGGCGGCATGGGCGGAGCCGGAGGAGAACAGGGGCAGCGCCACGCCGGCGGCGGCGACGCCGGCGACCATGGTCGCGCGGTTGGTCGCGCGGTTGGTCGCGCGGTTGACGGCGGTCGGGCGGCGATGTCGGGCTCGGGTCGAACGTGTCATGAATCGTCCTTTGTTCGAGGGGGTGCACCGGGACGAAGTGTGTTGGGCGGCGCTGCAGTCAGGTGGCGCCAAGGCCGGGGTAGTGAACCCGCGTGCCGGTCGTTCCCGGTTCCCGCCGGGGTCGTTCGTCGCGGCCGGTGGCGGGTGAACGATGAGGACGGCCGGACCTGCTCCGCTGAGCGGATGCCTTCACCCTAGGAGGGCGGCCGCTAACCGATCCCTAACCGCTGCCTGCGGGCCGGATACACCGACGGGAGAGCAGCCGACCTGGGTGAGCACGGCAGGTGCGGCGACGCGCCGCTCCGAGCGGCGCCGGGAGGACAGGAAGTCCTGCGCCAGGGAACGGACCATCGGCCATTCGCGGTCCAGCACCGAGTAGTGGGCGGTGTCGCGCACCTCGCCGTCCAGCCCGCGTGAGTGGGCGCGGTGCACCCCCTCGCACACAGCGCCCATGCGCTCCAACGCAGTGCAGGAACGCAGATTACGGGCATCGGCCTGGATGGATACACGCCGCACCTTCCAGACCTCGAAGGCGTGCCGGAACATCAGCAGTTTCGCCTCCGTGTTGATACCGGTGCCCCGGGCATCAGGGGACAGCCACGTCCCGCCGACACTCGTCGCGTCCGGGACGGCCCTCCGCACCTCGCCGACCGGCGGACCCGGCCGCGGCGGCCATTGGACCTCGCCCTGCCAGTAGTCCATCTCCTGGAACCGGGTGGATCCGACAACCGCGCCGTCCGAGACCCGCACCACCGTGAACGGCATCGACACGCCGACGAGTTGGTCAGCCAAAGCGGCCGACACGTAGGCCTGGGCACTGGTCGTATCGTGCGGGATGGGAGTGAACGGCCTGCCGCTCCGGCTGCGGGATCCAGCCTCGGCGAGCGCTCCGGCATGGCACAGGGCCATCGGCTCAAGCCGGACACGGGCACCTCGGAGAATGACGGGGACGGGCATCGGCGCTCCTTCGAGCTGTGCGGGTGCAGGGCGCCCGTGCGGGCGCGGGCCACCACTCAACCCGGTTCCCACCGACTTGTCCGAGGCCCTTCGGGCAGTCTTGAAGGCCGTGCTGCATCCGGTGGGAGGGCCGCACAGACCGGACAGCTGAGCCCTAACCCGTCGACAACCCCGCGGCAGCCGCACCCCGGCCGACACTGGCCCGAGGGGGTTCTCGAGCCGCGCGGACGTCGGGTGCGACCGCACCGAGTCCGACCCGGCACGAGGCCGTCCCCCGCCCGAGAGGAGGAAGTACAGTGCGCAGCCGCCCCCGCGGACACCGACCCGCGCCAGCTGCACCTTCCCTCGGGCCGCGGATGAGCCGCCGCGCCCGCGTGGCGGCCCGGCGACGGGCCCGGCGACGGCGCAGGCTCAGGTGGAGCTGTGTCCTCGTCGCTGTCACCGTTCTGCTCGGGGCAGGAGGAGCGGTCTGGGCCTACCGGCAGCTCAACGGCAACATCACAACGGCCGATCTTTCGTCCCTGCTCGGCAAGGACCGCCCCCAATCGCACACCAAGGCCGTGAACATCGCCCTGATCGGGTCCGACAGCCGAGCCGGTCTGGGGGACCAGTACGGCAAGGGGCTGGAGAGCGCACAGTCCGACACCTTGATGGTGCTTCACGTCTCGGCCGACCGGAAGCGAGCCACCGTGGTCTCCTTCCCCCGCGACTCCTGGGTGTCCATCCCCGCCTGCGACCTGGGCAACGGGACCCAGTCCCGGCCGCGCGAGTCGAAGATCAACCAGGCGTTCTCGCTCGGCAGCGCGCGCGGAGGCGTGGCAGGAGGCGCAGCCTGCACCATCAAGACCCTGGAGAAGAACACCGGTCTTCGGATCGACCATTTCGTCGAAATCAACTTCTCCGGGTTCAAAAGCATGGTCAACGCTCTGGGAGGCGTCGAAGTCTGCCTGCCTGAGGCCGTCCGCGACGCCAAGGCCCAACTGAACCTGCCGGCCGGGTGTCAGACCATCAAGGACGAGGACGCCTTGGCCTACGTCCGTGCCCGCTACAGCTTCGGCGACGGGAGCGACCTCGGGCGCATAACCCGGCAGCAGGAATTCATGGCGGCCATGGCGGACAAGGCCCGCAGCAAGCTCTACGACCCGACCGCCCTCTACCGGTTCCTCGAAGCAGCCACGAGCTCGATGACCACTGACAGCCAACTCGGAGGCCTGAAGGAGATCTTCAACCTCGCGAAGAGCCTCAACGGCATCCCGAAGGACCGGATCGTCTTCCTCACCGTGCCCAACGTGCCACGCTCCACGGTGGTCCCATCCGACAAGGCCAACGTCGTTTGGAAGAAAACCGAGGCCAAGAACCTCTTCGACGCCCTCGCCGCCGACCGACCCGTGAACGCCCAGGGCACCCCCCTGCCCGGCAGCTGACCCTGGACCCCCGTGCCGAACACCTACCTCCCCGCCAACCGCCCCGCCGTCAACCGCATCACCACACCGCCCCCGGCCCGGGGCCGACGGCTACGGCTGCTCCTGCGCAGAACCCGCCCCCTTCACCCCGGCCTGCTGACATACGCGGCCGCCACCACCGCCCAAATCGCGCTGTTGTGGCTGCTCAACCCGGCCGGCGGGCCGAGTGTCAGAGAACGACTTCTCTCCTGGGACGGGCAGCACTACCTCGAGATCGCTGCACACGGCTACCCCGGCGGACTGACCTATGACGCCACGGGTCAGCTCCAGGGCAGCAACCTCGCCTTCTTCCCGCTCTTCCCCGTCCTCGTCAGAGCCCTCCACACAGGCACGGCCCTGGATCTCGGCTCCGCGGCACTCCTCGCGGCCCACCTTGGGTTTCTGGCCGCGACCCTCGCCGTTCATGCCTTGCTCACCCGCCTCTACGACCGTCGTACCGCGACCGTCGCCACCGTCCTGCTCGCCAGCGCCCAGCCGATGGCCGTCACCTTTTCGATGGCCTACAGCGAGTCGCTCTTCCTGGCACTGGCAGCCGCAGCGTTGCTCGCAGTTCATCGCGGGTGCTGGCTGACAGCGGGGGCGCTGACCCTGCTGGCAGGCCTCACCCGGCCGGTGGCAGCGGCACTGGTGCTTGCCCTCGCGGTTGCGGCCGTCCTGCATCTCCGTGAGGAGCGCCGGCTTCACCCGCGTCCGCTGGCGGCCCTTGCCATGGGTTTCTCTGGATCTCCCCTCTACCTGCTGTGGGTGTGGCTCCGGACCGGGAGGCCGGATGGCTGGTTCGCCGTTCAGGAGGCCGGATGGAGTACCCACTGGGACGGCGGCGTCGCCCTTGTCCGATTCCTGGGTGAGACTTTCGTCCGCGCGGACGGCTGGGTACCGCTGAGCACTGCGTTTCTGCTTGTCCTTCTGACCGCGGCCACCATCGCCGCCTGGCGCCGGTCAGGCTGGCCGCCGCTCCTGGTGTACGGCACCGCAGTAGTAGTCCTGGCCCTGGCACAGAGCAACTTCTATCACTCGAAGCTGCGGTTGCTCTCTGTAGCGGTGGTCTTTCTCCTACCCGCCGCCAGGGCGCTGGCCCGGGCCAGGCTCCGTACCACCATCGTCATCCTGGCCGGCGCCGCGTTCTCCGGCTGCTGGTACGGAGCTCACATGCTGACGATCTGGCCCTACGCCGTTTGATGTGGGAGAGCACGGAGGAGACGGTGCGGCGCGCTGTGGATCGGCCGCCAGGCTGCCCGCACCAACGGCACCACTCCCAACCAGCGGATCGCTCGCGGTCCGGATCAGCCGCAGCTGGGCGTCGTGGACAACGCGAGCCTGAACTCATCGCTGAGCTTGGCGTTTAACCTCGCTGGTCACCCGACCTGCTAATCTGCGGTTTTTCCCGGGACAGCGGAGGCGGCCGTTCTCCACGCTTCGAGATGTCGAGTCAAGAAGCACGAGAGAACGGCCGCTGTCTATGAGTCTCCCTGTCGATGCGCCCGCAGGTGAGGCGTTGGGCCTGTTGTCCCGCTTTCGAGTCGAGTTCTACGAATCCCTGTACAGCCGCCCGGATGCGCTCTTCGAGCTCACGGACGCGGTGCTGTGCGCGGACGGGCCCGTGAAGACCCTGGTCGAGCTGTCGCTGGCCACCGAGCACCGGCGCGGGCACGGTGCCCTCTACTCGGCGTTGGACCAGGGCTGGCTGGAGCCGACGCGGCTGCGGCGCGCACTGGCGGGCCTGCCGCTGCCGAGGGCGGCCGACGGCCGGGTCGTCCTGGCCGTGGATGTGAGCAACTGGCTCCGCCCCGACGCCCCCACCAGCGACGACCGGCTGTTCTGCCACGTCTACGGACGCGGAGACCGCAAGACGGACCAGTTCGTGCCGGGCTGGCCGTACTCCTTCGTCGCTGCGCTGGAGTCCGGCCGCACATCCTGGGTCGCGCTGCTGGACGCCGTGCGCCTGGGCCCCGCGGACGATGCGACTGCCGTCACCGCCGCCCAACTGCGCGATGTCGTAGAGCGGTTGAAGCAGGCCGGGCACTGGCGGACAGGCGATCCCGAGATCCTCATCGTGATGGACGCCGGCTACGACGTTGCCTACCTCTCCCACGCCCTGAGGGACCTGCCCGTCGTGCTGGTCGGACGCCTGCGCTCGGACCGCGTCATGCTCCGCGACGCAGGCCCCGCCCGCTCCGGCCCGAAGGGCGGCCGGCCTCGTCGTCACGGGGGCGTCCTCACTTTCGCCAAGCCGGACAGCTGGCACCGGCCCGATGTCACCACAGCCACGGACACCACCCGCTACGGCAAGGCGGAGGCGATCGCGTGGGATCGGATGCACCCCAGACTCACCCACCGCGGCCCCTGGCTGGACCACGCGGAGGAGGAACTGCCGGTCCTGCACGGCACGTTGACGCGGCTGAAGGTTGAGCGCCTGCCTGGCGATCGCGACCCGAAACCGGTCTGGCTGTGGTGTTCCGCGACCAGCGCCACCAGCGTAGACGTGGACCACTGGTGGCAGTCGTTCCTCCGCAGGTTCGATCTCGAGCACACCTTTAGGCTCATGAAGCAGACCCTCGGCTGGACCGCCCCGAAGATCCGCCACGCGGACACCGCCGACCTGTGGACCTGGCTCATCATCGCCGCCCACACCCAGCTCCGCCTCGCCCGGCCGCTCGCCGAGGATCTACGCCGTCCCTGGGAGCGACCGGCCGAGCCCCGCCGCCTGACCCCCGCCCGAGTGCGGCGGGGGTTCCGCAACGTCCGCGCGACGGCGGCCTGCCCGGCGGCCGCGCCGAAACCATCCCGAGCCGGCCCAGGACGGCCTCCCGGCTCGAAGAACAAGCGCCGGGCGAAGCGCCACGACGTCGGCAAGACGGTCAAACGCGCCGAGTCGATCCAGGAACACCAAGCCCGACGACCATAAACGTCAAGCT
>NZ_JBXQQB010000079.1:0-8127 GCF_057220535.1 Kitasatospora sp. NEAU-CNBT7
CCCTCGCCGGTCGACCGCGCACGGCCGGGTTCCAAGCACCATGTGATCGTTGACCGCCACGGCACCCCGCCGGCCGTGTCCGTGACCGGTGGAAACCGGCACGACGTCACGCAGTTGATCCCGCTCCTGGACGCGATACCCCGCATCCGGGGCCTGCGCGGACGCCCCCGCAACAGGCCCCGACGGCTGTTTGCCGACCGCGGCTACGACTTCGACAAGTACCGCCGCCTCCTGTGGAAGCGAGGCATCAAGCCCCTGATCGCGCGGCGCGGCGTCGCCCACGGATCCGGGCTCGGCCGCACCCGCTGGGTCGTCGAGCGGACCTTCGCCTGGCTCCACCAGTTCAAGCGACTCCGCACCCGCTACGAACGCCGAGCCGACCTCCACCAAGGACTCCTCGAACTCGCCGCCAGCATCATCTGCCTCCGACGACTCCAAAGATCATTCTGAAACGATCAGGAAGACTCATGGACAGCGGCCGTTCTCCCGTGCTTCGTTACTCGAATTATCGAATCCTGGAGAACGGCCGCTGTCGCTGTGCCGGTAGCACCGCAGATCAGCGGGTCGAGTGAACACCGGTTGTGCAACGCGCTACGGCTCGGTGCTCGACCGGGCGAATCAGCCGCCTGGCTGCTGCCATGCGCACCGTCATGACATACGGAACGTGGGATGAAAGGCAGGCAACCTAATACCCGATACCTTCTCAGCGAAACCCATGCCTGATGGCCTGCTTGAAGGCACTCAAGACCCCAGCAATGAAGACATTTTTCAGATTCTCACTGAAGCAGTAGAAGTCCGCGCCAGCTTCCTTGATGTCCTTCTCGCTGCCAGGCAGTTCCGTTGGGCAGTTGATCAGGTTGCCGAGATGCTTGACGAATGCATCGAGATTTTCCCCGCACTTCTCGCTCATGCCCCATCCGGCGCCCCACCCTTCCTCACTCAGATTGGCATGCAGTAGACCGTAATTACTCGCGATCTGCTCGAAATCCTTCAACGTATCGTTGATCCCAGGTATTGACCCGGGTGAATTAGATTCGCTGAGCAGGTATGAAATCTGCCTCATGTTCGCAAACGCGCTGCTCTGATTCAGCAGTATCAGGTTGTATCGGTTGAGTGAAATGCCTTGGTCGATCTGCGCCCATTGGACGAACGTCTTCTGCCACTGCCCGTTGAAGCAATCCGCAAGGCTCTCGGGAAGCTTCGGCGGATGACTCTTCTTCGCTTGCTTCGATGCTTTGGGGGCGCCGTTGCTGCTGATTGTCCGGGCTGGATTCGGAGCGCGACTGATGAACTTCGACACCTCCGGATAGCACTCAAGCATAGCTTGGTCGACCACCGGAAGCGAAGTAAGCAAAGCAGTGGCTTGCAAGTCTCTCCCCTCCTTGATGAGAATTTCCAGGCGATCCAGCGCTCGCGTGACGTGCTCCGACGGGGAGAACTCGTTGGTCTTGGGTCCGAGATTCTCCGAGACCATGCGTAAGGCTGTCCGGAGAAAAGTTCCACGACAGTTCGTCATGATAATGTTATTCTCTTTTACAATGCCAAGGATTCCATCGCAGCTATGGAACCCTTCTTTCCTGCACTTGCTGGACGACGTGCAGAGCCAGGCGCGTTCCGGGATACCGCCGTCGCCTACCCAGTACAGAGTCGATGAGCTTCCGTACTTTTCCGCAACTGCTACCCGCATAGCTGTCTCGAGCGTCGTCATGCGCCCTAGATAGTAGTTAGGAACAGTAACGCCCGGGCCTCCCGTAATGGTCTCCTGGATCAGGCCAGATGAATTGGCATCACGTAGCAGCTCAATCTCGGTTTGAGCATCTCCGAGTTTTCCCGGCTCGGCCAGGAATCTTACCGTCACTCCTGGCGGGACAGGAACGGATTTCGATGGGACGCCCGTTCCGTGCCCGAAGACAATGGCAGTCCCTTCCACCTTCTTCGGTGCCCTGCCCGGGTAATTCTTCTTCGAGATTTTCCCTGAAGTCCTGGCCAGCCCATTGTCCTGCGCCGATTTCACAGCCTCCAAGAAGGGATGGTAGGTCACCTTGGAGAGAATTCTCAGATTGGTGGAGAATTTCTCTTTCAGCAGGGGGTCGCGCTGCCATGATTTCGAGTCAAGGAAAACTTCGAGCTCCTTGACGGACCTGTGGATCGCCGGATCTCGCTCCTTCATGTGATCGATAAATTCCAGATACAGATTACGCCACGGCTTGGACGAAAGTGCGTCTGCTAGAGTCTCTGGAAACTTGCCCGGAATTGGCCCGGAAGGGGCCCACGAGCTTGCCGAAAAAAACGGGTCAGTCATATGAACAATTGCCTTACTGGTGTAGTTTCTTTATTTTCCATCGAGCAAGCGCAGACGGCGAAAGCGGCGCAGTCCAACGCTCCGTAACGATGTGAGAGTAGATGAAATATACTCAGATCGACCCGCGCTCGCCATCAAGGTAGATGGCCCGCCATTGCATGTTTCTCCCGAATTAAAGAGCAATGAGGAAAATCTATCAAGGGAGACTTGTTTCTCGGATAGCTGGAGGATAGCGGCAGGCTGCCAAGAGCTCGTAACACGATCACGCCGCTGGCTTGTTGAGCCTTCTCCAGCAGATCGGCGCACACACGAGCGAGATGACGAGTCATGCAGTTCGAGGCGCTGTTCCCAGAGGTCGGCGAGGCGCTTGAACCGGTGGAGCAGGGTGAAGGTCTGCTCCACCACGTAGCGGATCTTGACGGTGTCCTGCCGAGTGGTGTAGCAGCGATCTTGGAGTAGGTCCTGGTCAGCGGCCCGGCTGCCGCCGTCCGGGCCTCGGCTGATGGCCCGCACCCTCGCCGCGACCTGCGGCGAGGGTGCGGGCGGGCCACTCCGGGAACCTCGACCCAGGCACCTTGCTCCGACGCGAGGTCAGTGCACGGAGATTCCACCGCCACGTGGGACACGCCCTGGATCTTCCCGAGAAGCTGCCGCACCACAAGACGCTCTTCTCCTTCCAGTCCGAGCTCGACCCGCGCAAGTCAAGGACCTCTCCACCCTCGCCTTCATCGAGGCCAAGGCCAACGCCCTCTCGGACCAGCCGTTATCAGCGGGGTGTGAGTCCCTCGATTCTCTGGCTGCATCGAGCGTCACCGTGGGCGTTCTGTGTCGTTGATGCATTGCTATCAACCGGAGTTCTTCAACGAGACGGAACGGCATCAGTGGCGCACAGCTTGGCGGTTCGGCCCGAGGACGGGCGGCGGACGTGGACCGTGATCGATGAGAAGTACCGGACCGTCGCGCCGGTCGAGGACTGGTTGGAGGCCCATCGGCAGCTGTGGTCGCCGAACACGGTTCGTGGCTATGCGACCTCGCTGGCCCAGTGGTGGACGTTCCTGGAACAGCGCGACGAGACCGGGCGGTGGGGCGATCTCGGGGTGCCGGCCGTCGCGGGGTTCCTGTCCTGGTTGCGCAACGGCCGCACCGTCGAGCACGCCCTGGTCGAGCCCGAACAGGCTCCGGGGGCCGGGACGTTGGAGGTGAGACTGGCCGCGCTGATCTCGTTCTACCGCTGGCAGGAGGCCGTCTTCTCGGTGCCGGTCGCGGGCCGGCTCATGCGCGGGACCTCGCGCCGGGCCCCGGCCCGGGGCCTGCTCGCGCACCTGGACGCCCGCACCGGTTCCGGTCCGTCCTCGCTGGTCAGGGTCCGGCGCCGGCGGCATCATGGCCGCCCGCCGCTGCTGCTGCCGGGCGAGATCCAGGCGATCCTGGACCGCTGCGCGATGCCGGACACCACGGCCGGCGACTGGCGGGGGAACCTGCGCGACCGGTTGCTGTTCGCCCTGCTCGCGGAGACCGGCATGCGCCTGGGAGAGGCCCTTGGCCTGCGGATCGGCGACTTCGTGATGGGCCGCGGAGCGACTCCCTATGTCGAGATCGTGCCGCGCGAGGACAACCCGAACGGGGCCAGGGTGAAGATGATGCGCCCCCGGCGGGTCCATGTCGGCGCCGACCTGGAGCGACTGTTCGCCGACTACCTCACCCACCTCGCCTGCCGGGCCGCGGAGGTCGGCGTCGAGATCGATGCCGGCTCGCCGTTGCTGGTGAACCTGGTGCGGCCGCCCCTGCTGGCCGCCCTGCGCGAGGGCACGGTGCGGGACAAGGTGTCCGCCCTGCGCGAGGCGCGCATCGGGCCCGCCTCCTGGACGCCGCACTGGTTCCGTCACAGCCACGCGACCGCGCTGCTGCTGGCCGGGACGCCGGAGTGGGTGGTCTCCCGCCGGCTCGGTCACGCACATGTGCAGACCACGCTCGACCTCTACGGCTGGGTCCGCGAGGACGAGGCCCTGCGGGCCGCGGCGAGCTGGAAGTCGTACATCTGCGCCTGGCAGGTCGACGATGGCCGTTGACCGGCGTCATCTGCATGCGGCCGGCGACGGGGATCCGTTCCGGCGGCTGTGGAGCGAGCTGCCCGAGCCCTGGAAGGGGCCGGTGATCAGGGACGGCATCGACGACTGGGAGAAGATCACCGAGAACGGTGACCGGAGCATCGACCTGACCGCTCTGCCCGGCCTGATCGCCGCCGAGCTGGCCTGGATGGCGCACTGGCAGGCGATGGACGGGACCCGTTGCTCGGTGCTGGGCACCAACCAGTTCGCGAACATCCTGCGCCGCGCGATCCGCGACCAGCGCCCTTTCCCGGCCTCGATCCGGCTCATGGACTGGGAGACGGCGGCCGCCCTGCAGCGGTGGTACTACGCCACCCGCTGGGGCCGGCTCACCCCCCGTGGCAGCGTCTCCCGGCTACGGGTGATCTTCCGCTTCTCCCGCCTGGCCCTGCTCGCCCGCTGCTCGGACGGGCCCTGGTGGTCCCTGGACGAGTGGCATCCGCGATGCGATCCGCGGATTCCGCTGGCGGAGCACGAGCCCCAGGCCCACTACGGCTGTTCCCCTTCCCGGATTGCCCAGCCCTGGCTGCGGGAGGCCGTGAAGTGGTGCCTGGGCACGCAGTTGGAGGCCGGCACGTTGCGCTGGTCGACGGTGAGCCGGGAGAGGATGCAGTGCTTCACCCGCTTCGACCGGTGGCTGCAGACCTTCACCGACCCTCTCGACGTTCTGGGCGACCCGGCCCACGCGGTCCGGTCGGCCGCCGCCTTCCGCCGCTGGGACACCGATCCCGCCAACCGGCTGCTGCGGCCGAATGAGCAACGGTTCGCCGGGCGGCCCGTCCATCCCCGCCTGATCAACGACGACCTTCGGGCCGTCGCCGAACTCTTCGCGTTCGTCGCCGCCAACCCCGTCGAGGCACAGCAGGTTCTTGGGCCGCAACCGTGGTCACGGGTCACCGACGCGCACGCGGCCGGCTGGTTGCGGCAGGTCTCCCGCATCCCGGCCCAGCGCGAAGTCAACGACGAACACTATGTCGACGACCATGCACTCGCGCAGATCCCCACCGCCGTGCCCCTGCTCGGGCTCGCCCGCCACGACGAGATGGCCCTCACCCGCGGAGACGGACAGCAGATCACCGCCCACGGCTTCGACGACCCGCAGGCCATGCGCATGATCCTGCTGCAGATCCTCACCGGACGACGGGCCAGCGAGATCCGCACCAGCCGCTTCGACTGCCTCTCCCCGGTCCCCGACCGGGCCGTCGACGCCGCCCAAGGCGAACAGATCGCCCGCTTCCACTACGCACAGAGCAAGATCGACATCGCGCCGGACACCATCCTCGTCGACGCCGAGGTCGTGGCGGTCATCGAGGAACAACGACAGTGGATCCGCGAGCACTTCCCCGGCATCACCCCGCGTCACCTGTTCCTGCAACGGACCGGGAACCGGCAGGGCGACAAGCCCTACCCCTCGGGCACCTACAGCTGGATGCTCCGCGAGTTCAGCAAGATCGCGAAGATCACCGACAGCAGAGGCAGACCCGTCGGGCTCAGCCACACCCACCGCTTCCGTCACACCAGGCTGACCCGGCTCGCAGAACTCGGCCTGCCCGTCCACGTGTTGATGCGCTATGCCGGGCATGCGACCCCTTCGATGACGATGCACTACGTCGCCGCCCGCCAGGAGCACGCCGAGCAGGCGTTCCTGGCCAGCGCGAAACTCCGCGCGGACGGCACCCACGTCACCTTCTCCCGGGACGACCACGACAGCCTCCACCTGTTCAACCGGGCCGACCGGTTCCTGCCCCACGGCTGGTGCCTGCTGCCGCCCCTGCAGACCTGCGACAAAGGCAATGCCTGTCTGACCTGCTCGGTCTTCGTCACCGACGCTTCTCATCAAAGTGCTCTGGAACAGCAGTCGGACGAAACCGCCGCGCTGATCGGCCGCAGCACCACCGCGTTCCAGGAGCGGCACGGCCGCCCGATGCCCGAGGACAACGTCTGGCTGCTGCAACGACGAGCCGAACACGCGGCCCTCACCAAGATCCTGGACACCCTGCGCTCCAAACCCGGATGCGCCGTCCAGGGCGCCGGCTGCGGTGCCGCCCCAGCGGCCCCCGCCGGGCCCGTCCCACTCACCCTCGACCTCGACCGCCACCGAAGGACCCGGCCGTGACCGACGACGCCCGCGCCCGGCGCACCCACACCCTCGCCACCGCGGCGAAGGCCAAGTCCCAGGCGAAGACCACCGCGGCACAGAAGGCGATCCGCACCCTGGTCAAACGCGGCGAGCCGATCACCTTCCAAGCCGTCCAGCGCGAAGCCGGCGTCTCCCACGCCTTCCTCTACAACCACCCTGACCTGCGAGGACGCATCGAGCAGCTCCGGGCCCAATCCCGGCCGGCTCCCGCGCCGACGCCTGCGGCCGACGGGCACAGCACCCTCGTCCTCGCGCTGACCGGTCAGATCACCCGCCTGAAGAAACAGCACCGAGAAGAAGTGCAAGCCCTGCGAGAGGCACTCGAGCAAGCCCACGGCGAGAACCTCGACCTCCGACGCGAACTCGCCCGCCGCGGCGGACCCCGGGAGCCGTGACGTGACCACCGATGTGGAGGCCTTCAACGACCTCCCGGATCCCGAAACGGCGGCCGTGGAGGGATAGCGCCACCTCCTCCTTGAGACCGCCTGGCTCAAGCGACACCAAGTTCAGTAGACCTTCCAGGCGGTGGCTCAGACGATGGAAGGAGCCTGAGCCACCGCTGCTGATGCGATAGAAGCAACGTGTCACCAGCAACGTTTACCGACTGGCCACACCGACCCATTGATAACACCCGGGGTCGGAAAGACCCACATCGCCGTCTCGCTCGCGGTTGCCACCTGCCGGGCTGAGGCTCCCCCGGTGGGTGGGAGATGCTGATCAGCGGGTCAGGGTGGGTTGATTGGTGTTCAGGTTCGTTCGTTCGGCGGTTGCCTGTTCGGCGTAGTACTTCTCCTCGTACTCGATGGGGCTGAGCCAGCCGAGACGCTTCTGGATGCGGGTGGTGTTGTAGAACCCGTCGATGTATTCGAACAGTGCTTGGTTCGCCTCGGCCCGGGTGGTAAATGTGCGGCCCCGCACGCACTCGGACTTGAGCAGGGCCCAGAGGTTTTCGGCCAGGGCGTTGTCGTACGAGTCCCCGACGGAGCCCATGGAGGCCTCAACTCCCGCTCGCACCAGTCGGGTTGTGAGCTTGATGGACGTGTACTGGGTGGATTCAACCGGTGGACGCAACACCGGCTTCCTGTAGTGATAGTAGGTGCTCGTTGAGGGCTTCGGCAGGTGTCTTCCAACCGAGGCTCTTGCGGGGTCTGCTGTTGAGCGTGGCGGCGACCGCTTCGATATCCTCAGCCGCCCATCGGGACAGGTCGGTGCCCTTCGGGAAGTACTGCCGCAGCAGACCGTTCGTGTTCTCGTTGGTACCGCGCTGCCACGGGCTGTGCGGGTCGGCGAAGTAGACCGGAACGCCGGTCTCGATGGTGAACTGGGCGTGCGCCGAGAGCTCCTTGCCACGGCCCCAGGTCAACGACCGCCACAGCTGCTCGGGCAGGCTGCCGATCGTCGTTGCAAGCGCGTCCTTCATGGTCACAGCGCCGTAACCGGCCAGCGGTGGACCGTTCTTGGTGCGGGGAACGATACCGTAGCCGTCCTGGCGGGGCAGGTGGACGAGCACCGTGAACCGGGTCGTGCGCTCGACCAGTGTGCCGATCGCCGACCGCTCGAGTCCGATCAGGAGGTCG
>NZ_JBXQQB010000080.1:0-8055 GCF_057220535.1 Kitasatospora sp. NEAU-CNBT7
GGCGCTGCCGCCGGAGGAGAAGGTCCGGATCGTGCTGTCGATCCTGGCCGGTGAGATGACCGTCGCCGAGGCCGCGCGGCGGGCGAAGGTGTCCGAGCAGTCGATCGGGACCTGGAAGCGCCGGTTCCTGGAGTCCGGCCGGGCCGGCCTCGCGGGCAAGTCCGGCCCCAGCACCCGGGAACAGCAACTCGAAGCCCAAGTAGCCGACTTGACCCAGGCACTGGGTGAGGCGGCAGTCGAGCTACGGGTGTGGAAGAAGTCCGCGGAGGGCCGGCTGGGCCCTTCGAGGACCTCGAGGTGATCCGCACCGGGGCGGGCATGCCGACCGCGAGGTTCTGCCGTCTGATCGGCGTGCCCGGGCGGGCCTGGCGCCGCCACCAGGCCCGCGCACGCCAGGGCGCGCATGTGAGAGGGCCGTGGCCGCGCCCGGCCCGCGAGAGCGTCCGGGAGACCGCCCGCCGGCACGCGCTCGCGCACCCGGCCTGGGGTCACCGCAAGATCTGGGCGATGTGCCGCCACGACGGCCACCGCGTCTCGCAGGCCACCGTGCTGCGGCTGTTGCGGGACGAGGGCCTGCTGCTGGAGGCGAACCACCAGCGGGAACGGCGTCGGCTCGCCGCCCGCCGCAAGGCCGCTTTCGCGACCGAGCCGGCCGGCCCGAACCAGGTCCGGCGGCTCGACTTCGGTTCGAGACGACCGGCGGCGGCACCTGGCGGCTCGCGGGCTGCCGGGACTACTGGTCGAAGTACGAGCTGGGCTGGCACGTGTCGCCCACCGCGAACCAGCACGACGCCATCGCCGCGATCGAACTCGCCATCAAGGAAGCGGAGTTGCTGGCCGGAAAGCCGCTGGCCGAGCTCGCCCCGCGCGACGCTGACGGCACGGTCCAGCCGATGGTCACGATCGTCACCGACAACGGCGGACCGCTCCGCTCGTTCCGGTTCGAGGCGTTCATCGCCACCCGGCCGGAGCTGCGGCACGTCCGCACCCGGGTCCGCACGCCCGGGCAGAACGGCTCACGCGAGCGCGGCTTCGGCTCGCTCAAGTACGAGAAGCTGTTCCTCGAGGAGATCCCTGATGCCCTCGATCTCGTCGGCATGCCGAGGACTACCCGGCGCGACTACAACACCGTCCGCCCGCACGAGGCCCTGGCCTGGAACCGGCCCTACGACGTTCACACCGGCACCGCGAACCCGCTCGTCCCCAACTTTCCCGAACCCGAAAACCTGCCAACTTCGATCCAGCCCACCCGCTCGGCTGCCACCGCCGACGGATCGGTGACCGGATCGTGTTCGACAAGCTCCTGCAGCTGCTCCGCTTCGGCTGCTCGTACCAGGCCATCGCCGACACCACCTGCTCGGCCACCACGATCCGCAACCGGCGTGACAAATGGATACGCCTCGGGGTGTTCACCCGGTTCAATCAGCTCGCACTGGATGCCTACGACCGGATCGTCGGCCTCGAGCTCGACCGGATCGCCGTCGACGGCAGCATCACCAAGGCTCCCGGCGGAGGCGAAGCCGCAGGTCGCTCACCCGTCGATCGAGGCAAACAAGGCATGAAACGCTCGGGAGTGACAGATGGTCACGGAATCCCCCTCGGACGCGTCCTGGCCGGCGCCAACCGCCACGACTCACCTCCGCTCGCCCCGACCCTGGACCTGCTCGACGCCCTCGGCCCGCTGCCCGACGACATCACCGTCCACCTCGACGCCGGCCACGACTCCGCCCGCCGGCACCCGCACCACGCTCGGTGACCGGAGCCTGCGCGGCGAGATCGCCCGCAAGGACGTGAAGGCTCCGATCCAGGCCACCCACCGCTGGCACGTCGAACGCACCCATGCCTGGCAGAACGCATTCCACCGCCTCGCCCGCTGCTACGAACGCCGGACCACCGTGATCAACGCCTACTTCGACCTCGCCGACACCATCATCACCGTACGTAGGCCCATCCGGTGCCCCTGGACCACCCACCGCTGGGCCGACCGCCCCACCCGGCGGCCCTGACCCAAGCCAATCTGCGCGAGTTCTTAACGAGAGTTTGGAGTGGGCTTCGAGACGAGCCACCGGAAGGTTGCTGTCCCCCGAAGTCGGAGTGTCGCGACTCTCTTGCGAAGGTGAGGCGGTGATGTCATGAGGAATCCGGCGGATTACCGACGGCTACACACTGAGCTCTTTCGCCCCTGCTCGGCAGGGTGAGACGTCGTCCGGCGTTGACGGCTACCCGGGCCTGCAGGATCGCGGTCGGCACGCCGGAGGCGACCTTGGCCCCGTCACCCGATCGGTGGCCGCTCTGAAAAGGCTCACTGACCTTCGTTCCCACCACCACGTAGGCCGATCAGGGGAGGGCGTGCCGGGCCAGTCTGGTGGAGCCTTGGGCAGTCACCCTTCTGCTGGCCTGATGACCGCCCGGAGATCGTTCATGCGCCACGCCGCTCACTCCGCCCCTGCCGAACTGCGTAGGGGTGCTGGAAGCCAACCAGCTGCGGCTGCGGTCGGGCTGTGCAAGGTCTACGGCGAGGGCGAGACCCAGGTCACGGCTCTGGATGACGTGAGTGTGCAGTTCGGGCGGGGCGAGTTCACCGCGATTATGGGGCCTTCGGGTTCGGGGAAGTCCACGCTGATGCACTGCATGGCTGGCCTCGATGATTTCTCGTCCGGCTTGGTGCGGATCGGTGAGGCAGAGCTGAGCGGCCTCGATGACCGGCATCTGACGCAGATCCGCCGGGACAAGCTGGGGTTCATCTTCCAAGCCTTCAACCTGCTCCCGACCCTGTCGGCACTGGAGAACATCCTCCTGCCGCTCCAACTCGCCGGCCGTGTACCAGATCAGGACTGGCTGGACACGGTGGTTGCGAGCGTGGGTCTGGCCGACCGGCTTCAGCACCGCCCCTCTCAGCTTTCCGGCGGGCAACAGCAGCGTGTCGCCTGCGCCCGCGCTCTGGTCTCCCGTCCGGAGATCATCTTTGCGGACGAGCCCACGGGGAACCTCGACTCCCGCTCCACCGGTGAAGTCCTGTCCTTCCTCGCCTCCTCGGTCCGTGAACTAGGCCAGACCATGGTTATGGTCACCCATGACCCGGTCGCTGCCTCCTACGCGGGCCGCGTCGTCTTCCTCGCCGACGGCCGCATCGCCGACGAACTCCACCAGCCGACCGCCGACGCTGTCCTTGCGCGCATGAAGCGCTTCGGCACCGACCGGCCCGCCTGACACCACCAAGGTCGCAAGGCCGAGTACCGAGGAATCCGCATGTTTCGCACCGCCCTCCGCACCGTGCTTGCCCAGCGAGCCCGCCTGACCCTGACGGCCCTGTCCATTCTCCTGGGCGTCGCTTTCGTCTCGGGCGTCCTCGTTTTCGGCGACACCGCCGTGCACGCGGAACGCGCCGCGGCGGACACGAGCGCAGGCAACGCCGCCGTCGTGATCAGCACCAACAACTCGACCGGTACCGACGCCGGACTCAGCCAGACGCTACTGCACCGCGCCGAATCCCTGCCCGGGGTTGCCTCCGCCCGGGCTTCCGTATCCGGCTACGTCACCGTCGAAGGCAAGAACGGCCAGAAACTGCACTCGGCCGCGGGCAGCTACAGCCCCGGGAACGACGGCAGTGCACCCGCCTACCGTATGACCGAGGGCCGCCCTCCCACCCGGTCAGGTGAGACGGCCATGACCCGCACGGCCGCTACCTCGGCCGGCTACCGCCTCGGCGACACCGTGCCGGTCGCGGCGGGAACCGGCCAAGCAGCATCCCAGCGGCTCGTTGGCCTGTACACACCCGTCGCCGACCGGACCACGGGACCGGCCCTGCTCCTTAACACCGAAGCCGCCCAGAAGCTTCTGCTCAGCCCGGGCCGCTACTCCCAGATCGACCTCACATCCACGCCCGGCATCTCCGACCAGCAGCTCCTCACGCAGGTCCAGCCGCTCATACCCGAAGACAGCGGGGTCACAGCGCAGACCGGTTCATCCGTAGCGGCCGGGAAGATGGCACAGACCGAGGAAAACATCAAGCCGCTGACGAACATCCTGCTGGCCTGCGCGAGCCTGGCCCTGTTCGTCAGCACGTTCGTCATCGCCAACACCTTCACCATGCTCATCGGCCAGCGCACCCGCGAACTCGCCCTGTTCCGCGCCGTCGGCGCCACCCGCGGCCAGGTCAAGGGCTCGATTCTGGCCGAAGCCCTCTTCGTCGGCACCGCAGCATCCCTGGCCGGTGTGCCCTTGGGAATCGGCCTGTCCGTACTCATCAGGGCGGGGATCAACGCCGCAGGCGCTGACATGCCGACCGGACCACTGATCGTCACGCCCGCCACCATACTGCTCTCCCTCGGCACCGGCGTCCTCGTCACCATCCTGGCCGCTTGGCTGCCCGCCCGCCGCGCCGCCAAGATCGCCCCCGTCGCCGCCATGAGCAGCATCCACACCCCGCCGACACCCAAGAACCTGGCCATCCGCAACACCTTCGGCGCACTCCTCGCCGCCGTCGGCGCAAGTATCGTCACCATCGGCGCCAGCATCGGTAACGCGCCGGGAGGCCGGATCGTCACAGGCGGAGCCGTCCTGGCCCTGCTCGGCATGATCGTCCTGACGCCGTTTCTCTCCCGCCCCGTGATCGGCCTCGTTCGCAAGCCGCTGGAGCGCTTTCTCCCGGTGACTGGCCCACTGGCCTGCGGTAACGCGACACAGAACCCGCGGCGTACCGGCGCCACCGCTTCAGCCGTCAGCATCGGCGTCACCATGGCCAGCGGCATGGCCGTCTTCGCCGACTCCCTCCAGCACGACATCGACCGCAAGGGCAACGGAGGCAGCTCCGGCCCTATCATCGCGATCCTGACCGGGATGTTCGTGATGACCCTTGTCATCGCAGTCGTCGGAGTCGTGAACACCTTGACCATCTCCGTCTTCGAACGCCGCCGCGAGATCGGCCTGCTCCGTGCGCTCGGCATGGACAACAGCGGAGTCCGTCAGACGATCCGGACCGAAGCACTGATCATCTCGCTCCTCGGGGCGGTACTCGGCGTCAGCATGGGGGTGTTCCTGGGGTGGGCGATCACCCAGGCCGCTGCCATGGAAATCGTCATACCGTGGGGGAAGCTGGTCCTGTTCCTCGTCGCGGCCGCCCTGGTCGGCCTCGGCGCCGCAGCAACACCCGTCCGCCGCGCAAGCCGTCTCAACATCCTGGCCAGCATCAAGGCCGAATAGCGGCACTCACCGTCCATGTCTACACAGAGACAGAGCACAACTGGCGCCAGGCCGGGGCGTGCTGACCTGTTCACGGTCCGGTATGCCCCGTCATGGGGCGTGGTCAAAGCAGGGTCTGTGGCAGGCGGCGCACAGGGACAGGCTCCCGGGGCGGTCGCGTGTTCACCCGTCGCGGGGACACTCGGGAGGTCAGGGAGTCGCTGGGGGCCTGTGGTGGACATCAGGTGTCGAGGCGCCGGTGCGGCGCACGTCGAAGCCGGCGCGGTCCAGGGCGGCCTGCTCCTGCGGAGGGAGTCCGTCCCACTGCGCGGCGCAGGTCGCGGGCCACGGCTGTCCGCCTCGGAGCGTGATGTGTACGACGGCGTCGGTGCCGACTGCGTTTCCTGCGATGCCGCGTGCGCGTGCCATGTCGATCCGGCTCACGTGTCGGTGTTGAGTGCCTCGCGGGTTGCCTGTTGGAAGATCCTCCTGAGCTTGCATCGCTGTGACGGACACCCTCGTTGTGGTGGTCAGGCCGCGAGTGCAGTCTCGTAGTCGGCGGGACTGCGGTAGCCCAGGCTGCTGTGCAGCCTGCGTATGTTATACCAGCCCTCGATGACCCTGTTGCCCAATTGGGTGAATCGGCGCGATCTTGCATTCACGCCGAGTCTGCCGGGTGGAGCCTCGAGTTGGCGGCCTGTCCTGGATGGTCGTCGTGCGGCCGCGGGACGGGGGCAACGGGGTGTCGATGGGAGCGAACTCGGGTCGGGAAGTACCCGAGGCAACACGGGCAGTCGCCCTCGCGGCGTTTCCCAAGGGGTGCCTGGCGATGCGGGTCCGGGACTCGCTCGGTCCGCTGTTCGACGACGAGGTCTTCAGGTCCGCGTTCGGTGTCCGTGGCCGTCCTGGCGTCTCGCCCGGGCAGTTGGCGCTGGTGTGCGTGTTGCAGTACGCCGAGAACCTGACCGACCGGCAGGCCGCACACGCGATGCGGGCCAGAATCGACTGGAAGTATCTCCTTGGCCTCGAACTTGCCGATCCGGGCTTCGACTTCACCGTGCTGACCGGCTTCCGGGACCGGCTCCTGGCCCACGGTCTGGAGGAGAAGATCTTGGACCTTCTGCTGAAGCGGTTGGCCGAAATGAAACTGGTCGCGGCCGGCGGCCGGCAGCGCACCGACTCCACCCATGTCCTCGCCGCGGTAAGGAACTTGAACCGTCTGGAGTTTGTGGGCGAGACGCTGCGCGCGGCTCTGGAAGCGGTCGCCGTCTCGGCGCCCGGGTGGCTCGTCGCGTGGATGGCTCCCTCGTGGCAGGAACGCTATGGAGCCCGGGTGGACTCCTACCGCCTGCCGAGTGAGGAGGACAAGCGGGTCCAGCTCACCCAACGCGTCGCGGCCGACGGATACATCCTGCTCGAAGCCGTCACCTCGCCCATCGCTCCGGGCTGGCTGCGGGAGGTCCCCGCCGTCGCCACCCTGCGGACGGTGTGGCTGCAGCAGTTCAAGCGCACGGTGATCGATGGGGTGCAGGAGGTGGCCTGGCGAGGGAAGGACGATCTCCCGCCCAGCAGAGTCAGGATCACCTCGCCGTACGATCCGGACTCCCGCAACGCGGTGAAACGCGGATCGGCATGGGACGGCTACAATGTCCACTTCAGCGAGACCTGCGACGCACCCGACTCCGGCCGCCCGCACATGATCACCCACGTGGTCACCACGGACGCCACCGCCGGCGACTCGGCGGTCGTCGCCGAGATCCATGACAGCCTCAACGACAAGGGTCTGCTGCCCTCCGAGCACCTCATGGACGCCGGCTACATCTCCGCCGAGCTCCTGCTGACCGCCCCGATCGACCACCGGGTCCGGGTCATCGGCCCGGTCAGACCCAACACCACACGGCAGACGGTCCAGGCCATCGGCCTCGGCAAGACCTCCTTCGCCATCGACTGGCACGCACGGCGGGCCACCTGCCCGAACGGGGCTACCAGCCGCTATTGGACCGAAGGGCAGGACCACAATCAGCGACCAGCGATCCGCATCCGGTTCGCCACCGAGACGTGCGCTCCGTGTCCAGTGCGCGACCACTGCACCAGCTCCACACGGTAAGGTCGTCAACTTACCGTCCGCCCGCAGGAACAAGACGCCATCCTCGAGAGTGTCCGCGCCGAGCAGACCACTGATGACTGGAAGGCCCGCTACGCGGTCCGCTCGGGAGTGGAAGGCACGATCCACCAAGCCGTCGCCACCGGCGCGCGCCGGACCCGCTACATCGGGCTGCCGAAGACGCGCCTCGCACACGTCCTCACGGCCACAGCCATCAACCTCATCCGGCTCGACGCCTGGTGGAACGGAAAGCCACTCGCCCGCACTCGGACCTCACACCTCGCGGCCCTCGACCTCGCCGCATAGGGCAATTGGGCAACAGGGTCCCTCGATCCATTCGAAGATCGCAGAGCGGGCCGCTGCCCTGCTCGGCCATGGCCGGTCACCGAGCAGTTCGCGTTTGATCGTTGCGAAGAACGACTCGGCAAGCGCATTGTCCCAACACTGCCCGGTCCGGGTCTGTACGGTGACCGGTGTATCTCCCGATCTAGGAAGAGCACCTGATGAGCGACGTGATCGCCTCGGTTGAGGCGGTTGAAGAGGTCCGGCCGGTCGAGCTGTCGGCGGACCTGTTGGACGATCAGTTGATCGGGTAGCTGGTCGACCGGGCCCGCGCGAGCGGGCTCCAGTTGACCGGCGAGGTCGGGCTGCTGCAGCAGCTGACCAAGCGGGTGCTGGAGTCCGCTCTGGAGGGCGAGATCACCGACCACCTCGGATACGAGAAGCACGACCGGGCCGGTGCGGGCAGTGGCAACAGCCGCAACGGCGTC
>NZ_JBXQQB010000081.1:0-7830 GCF_057220535.1 Kitasatospora sp. NEAU-CNBT7
TTGAGGTTGAAGTAGTGAGGTGATTATGGGAGTTGGAAGGTCAGGCCGGTCTCGGCGATGAAGCCGTCGATGGGGCGGGGACGGTACTGCGTTTTCTTCAGTCGGGTCCGGACCGCCGTGGCGAGCTGGTCGGTGGTGTGGGGTGCGAGGTTGGCCAGACTCTTCTTGAGGTGGGCCCACACACCCTCGGCGGGGTTGAGGTCCGGCGCATACGGCGGCAGGCGGAAGACGGTCAGCCACGAGCGGGTGGCGATCAGCTCGCGCATCACGCGGTCGGTGTGGGCGGTGGCGTTGTCCCACACCAGGACGAGCGGGCCGCCGAGCTGCTGGTGGGCTGCATCGAGCAGCCGGGCGAGGTCCTTCTCGCGGAAGCCCTTCTTCTCGCCCTTGCGGCCACGATGGACGATCATGCGGTAGATCAGTCGGGTCCGCGGGTCACCGGGCCGGACGCACACGAGCCCGGCGGGCGAGACGCGGCCGGAGCCCTTGCCGGTGACCTTCACGACGGGTGTCTGTCCCTTCCGGGACCAGGTGCGCGCCTTCGGAGGCCTCAGCGACTGGCCTGCCTCGTCCTCGAAGACCACCCACGCGCCCTGGTCCCGTGCGGTTTTCCCACGGCGGGCCAGGTCTCCTCCCGCCAGGCGGCCACCGCCGCGTCGTCGCGCTCCACCGGGCGATGCATCGGGACTTGCACGCTCCAGCCCATCCGGTGCAGGACCAGCGACATGCCCTTCAGACTGTAGGAGACCTTGAACAGCCGCTCGACCAGCACCGCGATCCGGGCCGGCGTCCAGCGCTGGTCCTCCGTCCAGCCGTGCGCGGCCGGCCCCCGCGTCAGCTCCGCCTCGAGCCGCTGCGGCTGCTCAATGTCCAACCGACACCGCGGGCCCTGCGTCCCCTTCGACACCAGCGCCTGGACACCGCCATCCCGCCACCGGGCTTGCCAGGCATAGACGGACTTCCGCGACACCCGCAGCCGCCGCGCGACCTCCGACGGGCGCACTCCCTGTTCGAACAACTCCGCGGCCTCGAAGCGCACCCGCTCCCGCTTCGCCCGCCCTACGGCGGTCAGCCCGCCGCCATCCGCATACCTCATACGCACGGAGTAGCGAAAGGATCATCATCTGTCACCCCCTCGCGACAACCTCAGAAGCCGCGGCGCTGGGGGACGCGGCGGTGGAGCCGGTACCGGTGGGGCTCGTGGCGGCTCCGGCGGCTGCCGCCGGGCATGACCTTGCGGATCGCCTTCACCAGGCCCGAGCGGTGGTCGCCGATCACGAGCCGGACCCCGCTCAGGCCGCGTTCGCGCAAGGAGCGCAGGAACTGGGTCCGGAACACCTCGGTCTCACTGTCGCCGAGCATCGCCCCCAGCACTTCGCGGCCGCCGTCCTCGGCGGTTCCGGTGGCGGTCACCACGGCCCGGGAGGCGATCTGGTGGTTCACCCCCGCCTTGCAGTACGTCGCGTCCAGGCAGACGCAGGGGAAGCGGACGTGGTCGAGCGGCCGGCTGCGGAACGCGGTCAGCTGACCGTCGAGGTCCTGGCAGATCCGTGAGACCTCGCTCTTGGAGATCCCGCTGTCCGCCCCGATGGCCTTGGCCAGGTCGTCGACCGACCGGGTGGACACCCCGTGGACGCAGGCCTCCATGATGACCGCGTACAGTGCCCGGTCGATCCGGCGGCGCCGCTCCAGCAGCACCGGGAAGAAGCTCCCCGACCGCAGCTTGGGGACCGCCGACTCCAGGTCGCCGACCCGGGTGGTCAGCGTCTTGTCCTGGTGCCCGTTGCGGAACGCGGTGCGCGTCCCGGCGTGCTCGTCCCACTCCGCACCGATCCTCGCCGTGGCCTCGGCCTCGATCAATTCCTGGAGCATCCGCTCGGCCGCCCCGCGGACGAGTTCCAGTCCGTCCGCCGAACTCAGTGCTTCCATCAGCCGAAGTAGGTCCTGCCGTGGAGCGGGCCACCGTGCACCTCCGTGTTGAACTGGGTTTTCTCTACGGAGAGTTGCACGGTGGCCCGCTCCACGGGCAGGGAGCGGAAACCCGCCTGCCACACGCCCCCGGGCGTACGCCCTCACGCTGATCGGCTACACCACTCGGCGGGACGCCATCCCGGGCAACACCCGGACCAGCCCCACAACCCGCTTCACGCGCCTCTGCCACCAGACGATCGACCGGACTCAAACCGACAGCTGCTGAAGATCACCAACAGCATCCGGAAAGTGATCCAGAACCAATTCTGCGGGAGCGTTGACAGCGCCGAAGCTCCGTTGTCGGTGGACGACTCGCGGGGTCATCAACCACAACGGAGCCTCATCCGCTTCGAACATCCATGCCAACAGGAACGATCCAAGATCAACTAACTTCACGTCACCCTGCGAGGATCCCGGCGTTGTTCGGCTGGGCAGGTGGTCAACCAGAGGTGATGGTGATCTGCGGGGAACCGGTGGTGTCGGTGGTCGGGCCGGCAGTGGTCCCGCCGAACTGGGTGGCGACCAAGCTGGCGCCGCCGCCACCGCCGGCGCCTCCCAAGTTAGCTGCGGTAGAGCTCATACCAGCACCACCCGCTTCGACACCCCCGCCGCCTCCGCCGCCTCCACCGCCGTGGTCAGAAGCCGCGCTCTGCGCGTCGCCGCCAGTGGTACCGCTCCCGGCGGCGTCTCCCGTGCCAGCCGCGGTCGAGGTCCCCGCGCCACCGCCGATACAGTTCCCTACGGTCTGGCCTGCCGCACCGCTGGCACCGCCCTTCCCGGAACTGGTTCCCATGAAGACGCCTCCACTGCCTGCTCCGCCGCCTGCAACGATGACGGGTGTTTGGGGAGTGGGACTCGCACCGATGTCACTCGTGCCGGGCGACGTGGTGTATACGTCGGTCATGCCACCGCCGCCTCCGCCGCCGGACGCATTGCCCTGGTCTGTGTCACCGCCCTTGCCGCCGCCGTTCCAACCGCCCGCTCCCCCCGCTCCCTCTGCTGTGGCGTTGGCTCCGTTGCCACCGACGTCGACGATCAGGGTGTCACCGGGCTTGATCGCATCGTTCGGCCCAACAGGGATGTTGTCCATCTTGACCCGGGCCCCCCGTCCTCCGTCGGAGGCGCTGTATCCGGCGCCCTGACCGCCATGGCCACCCACCGCTTCGATCGTCAGCCACGTGGCATTCTGGGGTACCCGAAACGTCGTCCGCCCCGTGGCTTCGAAGACTGTCTTTGCGGTTGGGGGGGTGGGGGGGGTTGGGGGGGTGGTGTAGGAGATGGTGACAGAGGCGGGTGTGTATGCCGGGGCCACCGAGGCGGTACCACCGACGGGGACAAGGTTGGATCCGCCGCCGCCGCCCGCGCCCGCAACGTGGGAACCGCTGCCGGCGGCAGTCCCTCCCGCGCCGCCCCCCTTGTAGCCGCCGCCGCCGGCGCCACTGTTGCCGTCGGCGGTGGCGCCGGTCGTGGTGGCTGCAGCCCCGGCCTTGCCGCCGGCCGCGGTGCCCATGGAGGTCTGCACGCCCTGGCCGTCCTGGCCTCCGCCGCCGCCGTTGCCTCGGAGGCTCCCGGCGGCCGGAACGGCGGTGTCGCCTGTCGTACTGCTGCCGCCACCGCCGCCACCGCCAGCCACGAGGACACGGGAGCCATCGGTCGTAGCACTCTGGGACATGGGGACGGTGCGGATGTCGGAGGCACCGCCGCCCGCGCCACCGAACTCGGAAGACGGCGTCCCTCCTCCGCCGTTCCATCCTCCGGTCCCAAAACGGCCGTTGCCGCCGACCTCGACGAAGATCCGGTTGGCAGGCTTTACAGAGTCATTCGCACCGACGGGGATGGCAGCGTCGACCACCGCCCCCGCCCCTCCCAGCCCCTGGGTTCCGTCATAGCCGCTTCCACCCGTGGCGGTGACGTGCAGGCTGTTCACGCCGACGGGGACGAAGAACTGCTGTTCCGCGCCCGTGGATGTGTATGTGCACACGACCTGCGAACCGGCCTTCTGTACGCAACCCGCCGGGAGCGGGCCGCCGGTGGGGGTAGCTGCGCACGCGGCGCCGGCGAGGGCCAGGGGGAGGGCCAGGGACGTCGCGGCGACGAGAGCCAGAGACTTACGAGTCAGCATGAGGTGCGGCCACCTTGAGTCGAAGGTAGTGGTGTGCGGCCCCGTAAAGAGGCGCGGTTCGTGGATACTGCCATCGCCCAGAATGCCCGTCCGGCCGCCCGCTCGGTCGGTCGGACGGGCGGAGTGCCCGGTTGACCTCTCCTTCCCCTGACTAGCCCACTAGCGGCAATACTGGTGATTTAGGTTGTTTTGTTGCGTTTGGAGTGGGCCCTGGTCGGGGCGATCAGGCGCACGGCTGGTGGGTGCGGCCGGGGCGGGTTGTGGTGTTCGGTTCGCTTGAGTGCCCAGTTCGACATCTTGCGTTTGATCACGCGCGGATTGGATCGCAACTGCCTTGCAGGCAGGAGTCGTTCGGTGATCTCACGCAGGGTCCGGGTGGTGGCTCTGGCGAGTCGGGAGGGGGGAAGCGCCGCCTGTCCGGTGATGTGGCGGCGGACGATGCGAAGGGTGCGGGTGAAGGAGATCCGGTCCGGGTCGTGTCCGTCCCGCAGCGCCGCCCGGTGCATCAGGTCCCGCAGTGCGTGGTGGACCAGCAGGAACGCGAAGATCTCCTGCTCGACCCCGGACGGGTGCTGGGAGCGCAGGACGAGCTGCGGGCAGCCCTGGTGGTTCTTGATCTCGTCGAGGGTGTTCTCGATCTCCCATCGCTGGGCATACAGGGCCGCGAGCTCGGTGGCCGGAGCCTCGGCGGGGTCGAGAATGCTGGTGATGAGCCGGTAGACGGTGCCGTCTCCGTCCTCGCTGCCGAGTGTGTACTCGACGACCCGCACCCGCTCCGGGTCCGCACGCCGGTAGTGGTCCCGCGCGGCGACGATCTCCGAGAGGTAGGAGCCGTCCTCGAGCGTCTCGACGACCGGCAGCACGACCGCGCTCCGCACCCGCCACAGCAGATCGGCGCCGCCGGCCTTCGCGGCCCGCCACAGGTCCAGGCCGCAGAACCCGCGGTCGGCAAGCAAGTGAAGTTCCCCCTTGATCTTGGACAGCGGGTTTCTACGCTGCGGGGGGGGGGGGTGAAGTCGCGCTGCAGACTGACCCGGGTTTCGAGCGGGGTGAGGTACCCGAGTTCGGGGTGTCTGCGGAGCCGGGTGCGGTTGTATTCGACTTCGATGAAGCGGAAGATGTCGGCTCGGGCCTGGGCTCGGGTGGCCCACGCTGTGGTGCCGATCTCGGCCTTGAACAGGGCGAACCAGCTCTCCGCTGCGGCGTTATCGTAACAGGATCCGACCCTGCCCATCGACTGTCGCATTCCCAACTCGCTTATCACCGTGCGGAATTCACCGCCGATGTATTCGCTGCCGCGGTCGGTGTGCATGATGCAGCCCGCCTCCAGCTGTCCGCGTCCGGCCGCCAGCCGCAGCGCGGCGACCGGGAGCTCGGCCCGGTGGTGGTCCGCCAAGGCCCAACCGACCACCTCCCGCGTTGCGAGGTCGATGCAGGTCGCCAGGTACAACTTCCCTTCCTCGGTGATCAGTTCGGTCATGTCGCCGACCAGCCGCATCCCGGGTCTGGGTGCGGTGAAGTCCCGGCCGATCAGGTCGGCCGCGAACACGGCCCGCTTCGCCTGCCGGGTCAGGCCCCGGCGTCGGCGGCGGGTGATGCCGGTGATGCCGTGCGCACGCATCAGCCGCTCGACTCGTTTGCGGTTGACCGCACGGCCGGCCCGCGCCAGGGCGGCGTGGACTCGGGGAACGCCGTAAGCGCCGCGCGAGCCGGCATGCAGGACCTGGATCTCACCCGCCAGCTTCTCCTCGGCCCGCTGCCGGGCCCGCCGGGCCGGGGCGGTGGCGACGTGCGCGTAGTAGGTGGAGCGCGGCAGGCCCAGGACGCGGCACAGCAGTGCCACGCTGAAGCCGCCGGAGTTGGTGTCGGTGGCCTTCTCCGCGTCGATGAAGGCGCACAGGGCGCCTACTTCAGCGTGTCCTGCGCGAAGAAGGCCGCGGCTTTTTTCAGGATCTCGATGGTCTGCTGCTGTTCCCGGTTCTGCCGCCGCAGCCGGGCCAGCTCCTCGCGTTCCGCGCTGGTCAGCGCCCCGGCCGGGCCATCGCCCCGGTCCGTCTTGGCCTGGTCGACCCAGCTCCGCAGGCCCTCGGCGCTGACGCCGAGATCCCGGGCCACTTCGGTGATGGTCCTGTCCGAGGACAGCGCGAGTTCGACCGCGTCCCGCTTGAACTCGGCCGTGTACCGCTTGCTCCTGTTGCTCTGCTTGCTCACCACCTGGGCTGCTTCCTCCGGGACCGTCCGTCCCAGTATCAAGCTGTCCAGGTCAGCGGGGGAACCTCAGGCTGGCAACTCCGCTTGGGCTTGAAGCGGTCAGGCACGGCCGCTCATGGGTCAGCCGTCGATGGCGGGGATCAGGTTGGTGGTGCGGAGTTCGTCGAGTTGCCAGGGCAGACAGGAGCGTTCGCCGAGGGTTGCGCCGAGTTCGTGGTCGGTGGGGGTGGCGGGCGCGGGCAGCGGCCGATGCCGGCCGCGGCGGGCCGGTCGGGTACGCCGTCTTGGCGCCCTGCTGCAGCGGGGCGGCCACACCCCTGAGCACGTGCCCTCTGACGCCCTCGCCCGAGCCGAGCCGAGGCTGTCCGGCGCCTCACGGGCTGGTGCGGATTGCTCCGGCAAGGCGACGCAATTGAGGTTGAAGTAGTGAGGTGATTATGGGAGTTGGAAGGTCAGGCCGGTCTCGGCGATGAAGCCGTCGATGGGGCGGGGACGGTACTGCGTTTTCTTCAGTCGGGTCCGGACCGCCGTGGCGAGCTGGTCGGTGGTGTGGGGTGCGAGGTTGGCCAGACTCTTCTTGAGGTGGGCCCACACACCCTCGGCGGGGTTGAGGTCCGGCGCATACGGCGGCAGGCGGAAGACGGTCAGCCACGAGCGGGTGGCGATCAGCTCGCGCATCACGCGGTCGGTGTGGGCGGTGGCGTTGTCCCACACCAGGACGAGCGGGCCGCCGAGCTGCTGGTGGGCTGCATCGAGCAGCCGGGCGAGGTCCTTCTCGCGGAAGCCCTTCTTCTCGCCCTTGCGGCCACGATGGACGATCATGCGGTAGATCAGTCGGGTCCGCGGGTCACCGGGCCGGACGCACACGAGCCCGGCGGGCGAGACGCGGCCGGAGCCCTTGCCGGTGACCTTCACGACGGGTGTCTGTCCCTTCCGGGACCAGGTGCGCGCCTTCGGAGGCCTCAGCGACTGGCCTGCCTCGTCCTCGAAGACCACCCACGCGCCCTGGTCCCGTGCGGTTTTCCCACGGCGGGCCAGGTCTCCTCCCGCCAGGCGGCCACCGCCGCGTCGTCGCGCTCCACCGGGCGATGCATCGGGACTTGCACGCTCCAGCCCATCCGGTGCAGGACCAGCGACATGCCCTTCAGACTGTAGGAGACCTTGAACAGCCGCTCGACCAGCACCGCGATCCGGGCCGGCGTCCAGCGCTGGTCCTCCGTCCAGCCGTGCGCGGCCGGCCCCCGCGTCAGCTCCGCCTCGAGCCGCTGCGGCTGCTCAATGTCCAACCGACACCGCGGGCCCTGCGTCCCCTTCGACACCAGCGCCTGGACACCGCCATCCCGCCACCGGGCTTGCCAGGCATAGACGGACTTCCGCGACACCCGCAGCCGCCGCGCGACCTCCGACGGGCGCACTCCCTGTTCGAACAACTCCGCGGCCTCGAAGCGCACCCGCTCCCGCTTCGCCCGCCCTACGGCGGTCAGCCCGCCGCCATCCGCATACCTCATACGCACGGAGTAGCGAAA
>NZ_JBXQQB010000082.1:0-7449 GCF_057220535.1 Kitasatospora sp. NEAU-CNBT7
GAGCTTGCCAAGTCCCTTGATGTCGGGCTGCCCCTTGCGGGAGATGACCGGCAGGATCCCGCGCCTGCGGAGTTCGCGCCGGTTGGGGTTGCTGTCGTAGCCCTTGTCACCGAGGAGGGCGTCGGGGCGCTTGCGGGGATGGCCGACCCGGCCGGCCACCGGCGGTACTCCGTCCACCAAGGCGAGGGTCTGGGTGACGTCGTTCACGTTGGCCGCGGTGGTGATCATGTGGAGCGGGGTGCCGCCACCGTCACAGATCAGGTGGTGTTTGCTGCCTGTCTTGCGGCGGTCGACCGGCGACGGGCCCGTCGCCGGTCCCCTTTTTTCGCGCGTACGTGGGAGGCGTCCACGCACGCGCGGCTCCAGTCCAGTTCGCCAGCCGCGTTGAGCTCGGCGAGCAGTATCCGGTGCAGCCGGTCGAAGACGTCGGCCTCCTGCCAGCGCTCCAGGCGCCGCCAGCATGTCTGGCCTGAGCCGAAGCCCAGCTCCAGGGGCAGCTGCTGCCACGGGATCCCGGTGTAGAGGACGAAGAGGATGCCCTGCAGGCAGAGCCGGTCCGACACGGGCTTCGGTCCCGGTGACCGCTCGGGCCAGGCCGGCAGGACCGGCTCGATCATCGCCCACAACTCGTCATCCACGGCCCACGGCTTGGCGCTCACGCCATCACGAACAGCTCAATCGTCGTACCGGTTACGGCCGACCTGCACCGATTCACAAGATCGTGTTACGAGCTCTATGGGCGATCAGCAAGCTCAGCAGCAGCGCGGGCTCGCCGCCGGTCATGTCGATCGCCCAGGTCACCTCGTCGCCATCGGCCAGGGCGAGGACGTCACCGATCAGCTTCAGCAGTTCCGGTTCATCGTTGGCCACCCGTCGCGACAGCAGGGTCTTGCCCTCGGCGTCCAGGGCCAGGCCGTGATGGTGGCTCTTACCGCTGTCGATCCCCGCCCATATGCGGCTCATCGTGCTCCTGACGTGCGTGTTCGTGCTGTTCGTACCACGGACGACCTCGCCGGCATTGCTCTACACAGCGACCTTCTCGCACTTCCTAATCGGCGGCCGAGTCGTCGTGGGGCGCCGGGCGGCGAAGCCTGGCAAGCCACGAAATGGCAGCCGCCTGATAGCCACACCCGGCACCTCTGGGTGACCCAACCTTACGAATGGCCCGATCAACCCGGCTCAGAAGGTAGAGCCGCCTGACCCGCACGGTCCCGCCCCCGGTGCTGCCGGGGCGGCCCCGTGTGCGCGGGGAGCCCGGGCGGCCAGCCGGTGGCCGGGTCCCGGGGGACGAAACCGCCACCCGCGTCCCCGGGGCGGGCGGCGGGCGGCGGGCGGTGGTGGGGGCGTCGGTCGTCGCGGTCAGATGGTGGTGAGCTTGGACTCGAACTGGGTGTAGTCGATGACGTTGTCGGCGGGCGGGGCCTGGACGTCGAGGGGCTTGTCGAAGTCGGTGAAGTTCATCTCGCCGGGCTCCGCGCCGAAGTGGCTGATCCTGACGAGGTAGGGCTTGCCGTCGGTGGCGACGTAGCCGGTGTTCGTGGAGCCCTCGTCGTCGGTGGTGACGACGCTGAAGGTGCTGTGGCCGTTCACGGTGGCGGTGGTGCCCTTGACGGCGTCGTCGTCGGTGTCCTGGTTGTCGGTCATCGACTTGACGATGTCGCACATCGCGGCGAGTCCGGCGAGCGAGGGGTCGTCCTTGGCGCCGGTCAGGTAGCGGCCCTTGAACATCTCGGCGGCCAGCTCCCCGGCGTGCGGGTCGCCCTTGCCCGCGGCGATGGTCTTCCAGAACGCGGCGTCGGGGCGCAGGTAGCTGGCACCGCCGGTGTGGATGATCTCGATCTGGCCCATGTCCGCCATACCGATGGTGCCCTGGCAGTTGCCCTTGGTGTCGGTCGCCAGGTCCAGGGTCATCTTCTGGCCGGTCGCCACCAGGTTCCCGGAGATCCTGACCGAGGTCAGCGACGCCATCGCGTCGTGGGCCTGCTTCTCGATCTCGGCGGCGGTCAGCTTGTCGGTGTCCAGCCGCCCGGCCGCGCCCGCACCGGTGCTCCCGGAGGCGGCGGGGGAGACGGCGGCCGCGTCGGCGGAGCCGGCCGGGTCCTGGTTCCGGGCGCAGCCGCCCGCCCCCAGGACCAGGGCGCAGCAGACGGCGGCGGTGGCGATGGCGGCGGGACGCTGGGGGAGCATCGGTGTCCTTGCTGTGGGACCGGCACGGGAAGGCGCCAGTATGGGCCCGGCCGGGGCGCCGCCGCCTCGGGTTTGCCCGCCGGTTCGGCCCGTCTCCGGGTTCGGGACGGGCCGTCATCTCCGGGGCGGGAACTGCTGGGACACGTGCGGTGTCGCAGTTCCCGAGCTGGGTCGCGACCTGGTGCAGGCGCTGGCGCTGGGGCCGCGGGCATCGGCGCGTCGCCCCCGCGCGGGGCCGGGGTGCTGATGGTCCTCCCGCGCTCGTCGGTTCACGGGAGGACCGGTCCCCGAGCCTACGAGAGGCGGCGGCCGCGCGGGGCCGCTGCGGCCGTATCCCGGTCCCGGTGGGCGGGATCCGCCGCGCCCGCTTCCCGCCCTGCGGGAAGGCCCGGTGCCCGGCGTCGCTGCGCCGGGCCGGCGCCGCGCATCCTGCTGACGGCCGCACCTGCCCGTCGGGTGCCGGGACGCACCGGACGGTGCGGGCGCGGCCGCCGACCCGCGGAAGGGGGGCACGGTGACGGACGCCGATTCCCACACCGGCGGTCACACCCCGCAGGAGCCCGGCCTGGCCGGGCTCCTGCGGGCGGCGGCCGAGGTGCTGGAGCGTGCGGGGGAACTCGTGCCGCTCACCGTCGCCCTGCAACCCGGCACCTCCACGATCCGGATCATCGGGACCTCGGCGGCTTCGATGGCCGACCAGCGGGTGAGCATCGACCGTCTCGCGGCGTCGCTGGCCGCCGCCGACCCCGTCTTCCGCCAGGTCGCCGGCCGTTCCCACAGCTACGGCATCGAGGCCGAACTCCCCGGCGGGATCCGCCTTCGCGCGTTCGCCGTGACGCCGTGGCAGACGCGGCCCGGCCCCGACGGCCGCACCACCAGTACCCGGGGGAGCGCGATGATGCTGCGCGAACTCGCCCCGTGGGCGGCCACCCTCGACGCCGGCGTGGTGGACGAGCTGACGGTCGCCGATTTCGGCCGCGGCCACATCACCAACCTCGGCCTGCACGAGAGCGCGGACCCGATGCGCGCGGTCGAGGCCGTCACGGCGGACCTGCCCGCCCGCGTCGAGAGCCGCCCCCTGGGTGCCGCGGCCCGTGCCATGCTCCCCACCGGGCACTACCTGCGGGTCGTCGCCGACCGCATGCCCGCACCCGCCGCGCAGGCGGGCCCGGCGACGGCCGCCCGGCCCGAGCCCGTGAGCACCGCGGACCACGTGGTGGAAGCGGCCGCCCACGCGGCCCGGCTGCGCGAGCAGCGCAACACCCCTGTCCCGCCCACCGGGACACCGCCCGCCTTGCCGGTGCGCCGGCCGCTAACCGATCCCCAGCAGCAGCACCGGCACGGACAGCAGCGCCGCGACCCTCCCCCCGGGCCCCGGCCCGGCTGACGACCCGCCCGTCCCGCACACAGCCCCGGCCGGGCGGCGCCGCGCCGGGGGCGGGCAGGCCCCGCGCCGCGCTAACCTCTGCGCCGCGCTAGCCTCTGCGTGGCGCCCGCCGGGAACGAGACGCACACCTCACCCCGGCCGGGCGCCGCCCCTGCACCCGCCCCGTCCCCTGCCTCCCGCCGGACGGTCAGCCAGAAGCCGCGGCCGACGCGGCGACAGCGGGTGCGGACGGCGTTGACGTTGGACTCGCTGCCGTCCAGGCCGAGCAGGCCGGCGATCTCGCGGGCCCGCAGCGGGCCCGGCGCGTCGGCCAGCACCGCGAGGACACCGGCGGCGTCGGTCAGCCCCGGCCGGCGGCCGCCGGCCGGGCGCCGCTTCTGCCCGTCCGCCACCGGGGCCGGGCCGTCGGCCGGTCCGGCCTGCGCGGGCACCACGGCGGCCTTCGACCGGGCCGCCGGGGACACGCCGTTCTTCGGCGCCGCCTTCCCGGCGGTCTTCTTCGTGGTGGCCTTCTTCGTTGTGGTGGTCGCGGTGCGGGCCGGGGCGGACTGCCCGCCGGCCGCCGCGACTGCCGTGCGGGCCGACTTCCTCACGGCCTTCGTGGCCTTCACGGGCTTGGTGGGCGCCGGGGAGGTGTCCGCCCCGGCGGGGTGACGGGCTTCGCCGCCTTCTTCGCGCTGCGCCCTGCGGCTGCCCGGGCCGGGGCCTTCGGCGCCGCGGCCTCGGCGGCCGGTGCCGGGTCCTGCTGCGCCGCGGGCGCGGTGGCGGCCTTGCCGGCCGCCTTCGCGGCAGGCGCGGCGGCGGGGCTCTTGGTCCGCGTTCTGCGGGTGGCCGCCGGTGTGGCAGGTGCCGCGTCCTGCGCCGCGGCGGTGGGCGCCGCGGCCCGGGCGCGCTTGGCGGCCGGGGTCTTGCGCGTGGTGCCGCGCTGCCGCGCGGGCGCGGCAGCGTCGGGCGCGGGTGTGGTGTCCGTCGTGGCCGGCTCGTCGTCGGCGGCCGCCGGTGCGTCGGCCGTGCCGGGGTCGGTTGTGTCGGCCTGAACCTGCGACGGGGCGGGCGCCGCCACCGTGTCCGGTGCGGCAGTGTCGGGTTCGCCGCCGTGGTCGACGGGAGTGCCGGCCAGCGTGGCGAGGCCTTCCAGCACGCCGGTCATGGCGCTCTCCTGCGCGATGACGGCCGCGAGTTGCTCCTCCAGCTCGCGGCGGCGCTCGCGCACGGCGGGCAGCTTCGCCTCCAGCAGTGCCACCGTCGATCCCACACCGCTGTCCGTGCCGAACGTGCTGGGGTTTGCCACAACCACTCCCACCGGATCGTCAGTTACCTCTCGTAGCAGCCGAATGTACGGCCCCAACCCGCGGATACCCGGTGCTTTGTCGGAAATTCCCACCCATCGGGCGGCCCGGACCACCGCCGCACGTGCGGTACGGCCGGTCCATCTCGCGTATGGGGCCCGGGCGGCGGCTGTCCGGAGTGGAACACCTGCTTCTCGCATGACCGCCCAGGTCCACGTGCTGCCGCGTTCCCGGTCGTCCACGATGAAGGATCGGCCTGTCCGGCGGGGCGGCACAATGGGTTCCATGTGGATGCAGGTGGGTGTCGACGGCCGCGCGGTGTACACCCGGTATCCCAGCCCGGTACCCGCCGGGACATACGGACCGGATCTGACGACGGGCGGCCTGACCCGGCAGCAGGTCCGCTCCCGGGAGGCCCACCACGAAGCCGGCCATGCCGCCGTGGGCACGGCCCTGGGGCTGCCCGTGACCGCTGTCCACCTCTACCCCGACCCGGCCGCAGTTCCAGGGACCGGGCCGACCGAGGGCATGGCGCACCTGGGCCACACCGCCCTCGGCCCCTTCGACGCAGATGTCCGCAGCGTGCTGCTGTTCCTCGCCGCCGGTGTCCGCGCCGCCCACCGCTGGCTCGCCGCGCAGGAACTCCTCACCCCTCGCACCGCGTTCCTCAACGACGTCCTCGGCGGCGCAGGCGACCAGGCCCGGATGGCGATGCTCCCCACCGCACGGCCCGTCCACCTCACCTGGGGCGCCGGTCAGGTCCCGGACATCCCCCCGGGCCACGACCACATCGAGATGGCCTCGCTCTACGACCAGGCCGACAACCTGGTCCGCGACCGGTGGGCACACACCACCGCCATCGCCCACCACCTCCTCGCGCACGGCAACGCGGACGCCGCTGCCCTGCACCGCCTGAACCCCCGTCCTTCCCCTGCTGCGCCTGGTGACGCGACCGGGAGGTAGGCGAAGGGCGGACCGGGACCGGGGCAGCATGACCTGGCCGGTCAGCCGTCGGTGGCAGAGGCCAGCTGTCCCGCATGTCGGCAGGCGGAAGGCGTCAGCGGGCGCTCCAGACGGGACAGTGCGGGGCGTGGACGTCGAGGAGGATGAAGCCGCCGCCGTCCAGGACCCGGCGGGTGCGGGCGACGGCGCAGCACCGCTGGACCTGGCCGGTGTCCGTGCCGGGCTTCTCGGTATCGCAGGTGCGGCCGTTGTTGTGTGCCGGGGCGGTGCGAGCGGTGTCGGGGGAGGTGCGGGGACGGGGTGGCCCGGGGACGGGGCGTGGCCGCCGCGCTTGCCCTTCGGGCAGGGCCTGGTGGCCGATGGCGGAGGAGGGCAGGGCGAGGGAGCGGGCCCGGCTGCGGCGGCGGTTGCGGCGATCCGACATGCCGGACAGCCTGCCCGCTTGAGCGCGGATCAAAAGGGCCGGCCGGCGGCGACACGCCGCCCGGCGGCCGGTGGGGTGAGCGCTTTTGAGGTTGAAGTAGTGAGGTGATTATGGGAGTTGGAAGGTCAGGCCGGTCTCGGCGATGAAGCCGTCGATGGGGCGGGGACGGTACTGCGTTTTCTTCAGTCGGGTCCGGACCGCCGTGGCGAGCTGGTCGGTGGTGTGGGGTGCGAGGTTGGCCAGACTCTTCTTGAGGTGGGCCCACACACCCTCGGCGGGGTTGAGGTCCGGCGCATACGGCGGCAGGCGGAAGACGGTCAGCCACGAGCGGGTGGCGATCAGCTCGCGCATCACGCGGTCGGTGTGGGCGGTGGCGTTGTCCCACACCAGGACGAGCGGGCCGCCGAGCTGCTGGTGGGCTGCATCGAGCAGCCGGGCGAGGTCCTTCTCGCGGAAGCCCTTCTTCTCGCCCTTGCGGCCACGATGGACGATCATGCGGTAGATCAGTCGGGTCCGCGGGTCACCGGGCCGGACGCACACGAGCCCGGCGGGCGAGACGCGGCCGGAGCCCTTGCCGGTGACCTTCACGACGGGTGTCTGTCCCTTCCGGGACCAGGTGCGCGCCTTCGGAGGCCTCAGCGACTGGCCTGCCTCGTCCTCGAAGACCACCCACGCGCCCTGGTCCCGTGCGGTTTTCCCACGGCGGGCCAGGTCTCCTCCCGCCAGGCGGCCACCGCCGCGTCGTCGCGCTCCACCGGGCGATGCATCGGGACTTGCACGCTCCAGCCCATCCGGTGCAGGACCAGCGACATGCCCTTCAGACTGTAGGAGACCTTGAACAGCCGCTCGACCAGCACCGCGATCCGGGCCGGCGTCCAGCGCTGGTCCTCCGTCCAGCCGTGCGCGGCCGGCCCCCGCGTCAGCTCCGCCTCGAGCCGCTGCGGCTGCTCAATGTCCAACCGACACCGCGGGCCCTGCGTCCCCTTCGACACCAGCGCCTGGACACCGCCATCCCGCCACCGGGCTTGCCAGGCATAGACGGACTTCCGCGACACCCGCAGCCGCCGCGCGACCTCCGACGGGCGCACTCCCTGTTCGAACAACTCCGCGGCCTCGAAGCGCACCCGCTCCCGCTTCGCCCGCCCTACGGCGGTCAGCCCGCCGCCATCCGCATACCTCATACGCACGGAGTAGCGAAA
>NZ_JBXQQB010000083.1:0-7112 GCF_057220535.1 Kitasatospora sp. NEAU-CNBT7
AGTTGGCAGGTTTTCGGGTTCGGGAAAGTTGGGGACGAGCGGGTTCGCGGTGCCGGTGTGAACGTCGTAGGGCCGGTTCCAGGCCAGGGCCTCGTGCGGGCGGACGGTGTTGTAGTCGCGCCGGGTAGTCCTCGGCATGCCGACGAGATCGAGGGCATCAGGGATCTCCTCGAGGAACAGCTTCTCGTACTTGAGCGAGCCGAAGCCGCGCTCGCGTGAGCCGTTCTGCCCGGGCGTGCGGACCCGGGTGCGGACGTGCCGCAGCTCCGGCCGGGTGGCGATGAACGCCTCGAACCGGAACGAGCGGAGCGGTCCGCCGTTGTCGGTGACGATCGTGACCATCGGCTGGACCGTGCCGTCAGCGTCGCGCGGGGCGAGCTCGGCCAGCGGCTTTCCGGCCAGCAACTCCGCTTCCTTGATGGCGAGTTCGATCGCGGCGATGGCGTCGTGCTGGTTCGCGGTGGGCGACACGTGCCAGCCCAGCTCGTACTTCGACCAGTAGTCCCGGCAGCCCGCGAGCCGCCAGGTGCCGCCGCCGGTCGTCTCGAACCGAAGTCGAGCCGCCGGACCTGGTTCGGGCCGGCCGGCTCGGTCGCGAAAGCGGCCTTGCGGCGGGCGGCGAGCCGACGCCGTTCCCGCTGGTGGTTCGCCTCCAGCAGCAGGCCCTCGTCCCGCAACAGCCGCAGCACGGTGGCCTGCGAGACGCGGTGGCCGTCGTGGCGGCACATCGCCCAGATCTTGCGGTGACCCCAGGCCGGGTGCGCGAGCGCGTGCCGGCGGGCGGTCTCCCGGACGCTCTCGCGGGCCGGGCGCGGCCACGGCCCTCTCACATGCGCGCCCTGGCGTGCGCGGGCCTGGTGGCGGCGCCAGGCCCGCCCGGGCACGCCGATCAGACGGCAGAACCTCGCGGTCGGCATGCCCGCCCCGGTGCGGATCACCTCGAGGTCCTCGAAGGGCCCAGCCGGCCCTCCGCGGACTTCTTCCACACCCGTAGCTCGACTGCCGCCTCACCCAGTGCCTGGGTCAAGTCGGCTACTTGGGCTTCGAGTTGCTGTTCCCGGGTGCTGGGGCCGGACTTGCCCGCGAGGCCGGCCCGGCCGGACTCCAGGAACCGGCGCTTCCAGGTCCCGATCGACTGCTCGGACACCTTCGCCCGCCGCGCGGCCTCGGCGACGGTCATCTCACCGGCCAGGATCGACAGCACGATCCGGACCTTCTCCTCCGGCGGCAGCGCCGGTGGCCTCACCATGATCGATCAGACTCCTTCAAGCAGCAGGACCCGCAACAAACGAGCCCTGAAGTTCCCCCCTGATCCTGGACAGCGGGTGCTTACGCTGCGGGGGTGAGGTCGTGCTGCAGCCAGGGCTGATGCAAAGTCGGATCTCAGTCGTGAATATGCAGGTCACCGGGGATGCCGAAGAGGTCGAGCGGGGCTGTGTGCGGTGCGAGCGCCAGCCGGCGGCGGGCGTCGGCGATGGAACTTCCTGTCCTGCGCAGGAAGTTCATCGTGACCGATCTCAACGTGGCCATGTTCTGGGCTCCGTGGCCGGTGCGGATGCGGGAGGCGTCCTCGCCCAGCGTCACGTCCCGCACGTAGTGGACCTTGTTCTCGATGCCCCAGTGCCCTCGTGTGATCTCGCCGATCCGCTGCGGGCCGGCCTGTCGCGAGGTGAGATCGGTGATCACGTACACGCGCTCCCGGGACCGCTTCCCACTCGCACGAACGGTGCGGTACCGGGTGACGCGCGCGACCTGCCGCAGGTGCGGGAAGTCCAGATCATCCCAGGTCACGGCCTCGATGATCCGGGTCTCCACTCTGCCGTGGCCGCGGACGCTGGAACGTGAGGCCGACCGCACCCGGTCCCAGGGCACCGCCCGGCACGCCTGCCACAGGTCGGGCTGATTGCGCTTGACGACGAACACGTAGTGCGCGCCGAACTCCTCGACCAGCACCCGCGCGTACTCACGCTGAGTGTGCAAGGCGTCCGCGGTGACCACCGCACCCCTCAGATCGAGGGCCGCGAGCAGGGCGGCGAACCCGGTGATCTCGTTCGTCCCCTCCGGCACCCGCTGCTGCGCGACCAGCGTCCCGTCCTGCAGCATCGCCCCCAGCACGGTCACCGCGGCCGCCGCACCACCGCGCGATCCCCGCAGACGTTTTCCGTCCACGGCCACCGTCACCGCCTTCTCCCGGAAGGTCCGCAGCAGCGACTCCAAGCCGCCGGGCAGCACCGCCGAGACCACCCGCCCGATGGTGGACGCGCTCGGCGGCGCCGCGAGCGCGAACGCTCCGCGCGCCGGCAGGCCCAGCCGTACCAGCGTCTCCTGCGGAGCCGCGGCCGCCCACTGTCCCATCGCCCGGAACGAGCCGAACCCGCAGGCCATGGCACACAGCGCAACCAGCAGCACCGCGCGCAGCGGATGCCGGCGCCCCCGGGCCTTCCGCGGATCGCGCAGGGCGCCAACCAGCTCCGGGAAACCGTGCGCGCCCGACACACCGGCACCACACTCCGAGCAGGGACAGGACATGGCAGACTGGCGCACCGAAGCTCCGTTGCTGGTGAACGACTCGCGAGGTCATCAACCACAACGGAGCTTCATCTGCTTCGGACACCCATGCTGACCAGGAACGATCCAAGATCAACTAACTCTGCATCAGCCCTGCCAGCGGATGGCCAGTCGCTTGAACTGGTGGAGCAGAGCGAAGGTCTGCTCCACCACGTAGCGGAGCTTGCCAAGTCCCTTGATGTCGGGCTGCCCCTTGCGGGAGATGACCGGCAGGATCCCGCGTCTCCTACGAGTCCATCACCCGCCCCCTCGACCTCCTGCACATCCCCTGAGCAGGGCGGATGCAAGATCAACAGGACTTTGAATCAGCCCTGGCCTTGAGTTGCCCCTCATCTTGTGATGACGCTGCGGATCCTGTCGGCAGGAGGGCAGTCCACCAGGGGAAATGGCCTCTCGACCAGAGAAACCCCGGCCACCCCTTCCCGAGGAGCATTGAGGCAGGACCAACTCCCGCCGGGTTTGGCTTCGAGTAGGGCGAGACACTTTCCAAGTGCGAGCTGCCCGAAGTAGTTCGGATGGAAGGACTCCTGCGAAGCCCCTTGAGTTCCCAAGAAATCAAGGAACCTGACCCATTCGCTACCGATCTCCGACGGAGGATTAGGCGGGCTCACAGCATTCCCATCCGTGGCAAGGCTAGTTCCGGAGGCACACACCTCCCGCCCTTCGAGCAAGTCACGAAGGTCAAGGAACTCGACCTCCTTGTCCGCCGCCACCTGAGCCAGCCTATCCGAGATCTGTGGCACCAAGGAATCCCTGGCCCAGTCGGAATCCGCGTTCCAGAACGGGCAACCTCCCTTGAGGATACGATCAGAACCACGTTCAGGATAGCGATTTTCCCTCCCGCGCGGAATCGGGGACGGGTAAGACTGCAGCACGATCCTGTAGTCGCCCTCAGAATATCCGGAAAGGCTCATCACCGCACGGATCTCGTCAATCGCCTTGCCCACGCCTGACATTGCCGAGGCCAGTCGCGAGTCGACCTTCCGCTGCTCCTCGCTCCGGCATTCTGTAAAAAAGATTGCATAGTCCTCGACGCAGCTGGCGATGACATCATGGAATCCGATGTCGTCCCCTCCGACGGAGAGAGAGATCAGCTCCACCCGGAAGTTCTTCGCCACCTCCGCAAGCTGGTCCGCCTGCGGCGATTCCCCCTTGAACGGCTGCCCCCCGTTCGACGACCGGAAAATGTTGACGGTTTCAGCCCCGGAGCAGGCGAGATTGATAGGCGTCCGACCGGCATCTGCCACCCCGTGAATTTCGGAGCTATCCGACCGGTCGCATCCGTTCAGATAACTGGACCCGTAGACATTTTCCGGATCATACCCACTCCCGGTCCACGCTCGATCCGTTCCAGCCCTGCTTCCAGAATTCGTGTCACTGTTCCCCCGCCACCGTCCGGCCTCGCCCGAAATATAACTGTCACCCATGGAGACAATGGCCGGTGGCCGGATGTCATGCTTCGGGGCCGCATCGGCGGAGTTACACATCGGCGATGCCAGTGCGGCTGCACAGGCCAGCGACAGCACTCCAGACTTTGCTTTCAACTTTCCCATCGATCCTCGCTTCCACGCGGAAAAGTATCGCACGGAACTAAACAGCGGGGATTTACGGTAGCATCAGTGAAGATCCCTCCCGCGACACGTGCGGGAAAAACCCTCCGGGCGTCCGCCAATTCACCCTTTTGCCCGAGCCGCACAAGGGTCGTTTCTGGGACGGCCGGACGCGCAATCATCCGGTGTCCGGCTACGGGCCTCCCCTCGCAGTGCACCCTGGTCGCACCGGTTCACCTGCGCAAACACGACACCCTGGCAGATCGCGGCGGGCTTCCGGACCAGCGTCGGCACCGCCCACGCCTACGTCCACCAGGTCACCGACCTTCCCGCCCACCGCGCCCCCGGTCTGACCCGCCCTGCGCGACGCCAACCCGGAGCACGTGCCGGTCGACGGCACCTCATCGAGTGCGACCGCGTCGGCAACGGCCGCGCGGACTGCAGCGGCAAGCACCGCCGCCACGGATGACCCTGCTGGTCATCACCGGTTCCGAGGGCAACCTCCTAGGGGCTCCGGGCGGGCCACCGCGCACGTCGCCGTCCCCGTCCCCGTTCCGGCGACGGCCCAGGACCGAGCCGGCCTGAAAGAGAAGTCGCTGGACAAGGCCCACGCCCGGCTCCGATTCCCGGTCGAACAAGGCGTCGCCAGATCCACGCCCGAAGGCGTGAACTGAACTCACGCCGGCGCAGGCTCGGTTGTTCCAAGCAGGCCCTGCTGGTCCTGGCCCATCTGCGGAAGAACGAGACGTTCGTCCGGGTCGCCGCAGGGTTCGGGGTGTCGCAGGCGACGGCCTGGCGGTACGTCGACGAGACCGTGGAGGTCCTGGCCGTGCGGGCGCCGGGCCTGCGCGAGGCCCTGGTGGGACTGGGCGCGAGGGCGACTTCGTGATCGTGGACGGCACGCTGATCCCGACCGACCGGATCAAGGCGGACGAGCCGTACCAATCGCAAAAGCACCGCAAGCACGGGATGAACGTGCAGGTCGTCGCCGCACCCGACGGCACACCCCGGTGGTTCTCCCGCGCCCTGCCGGGCCGCACACACGACCTGACCGCGGCCCGCGCCCACGGAATCGTCCGGGCCTGCCTGACCCGCGAGGTCCTCGTCCTGGCGGACCGGGCCTACCGGGGCGCCGGCGCAACCTTCCGCACCCCGTACTACAACCACCACGAACTCCCCGACCACTGAGCCTTTTCAGAGTGGCCACCGATCGGGTGACGGCCGGACGGTCGTGGGCCGGAGGAGAACGGACAAGGCCCCCAGGCAGTTGAGGGAGATGTCTGACGTCTCAACTCTTCTGTCGGGGAGACTCGTTGGTCACCTGTCCTGCCGCATTGGACCTGCCGCATGCGCTCGTCGAGTAGGTCACCGTGCTGATCGTCACCCGGGAGGGTGACCGCAGGTGCAAGCTCCGCCCCTCGCAGCGGGCCCTGGCCGCGCTGGTGAAGTTCCCCCCTGATCCTGGACAGCGGGTGCTTACGCTGCGGGGTGAGGTACCCGAACTCGGGATGTTTGCGGAGCCTGGTGCGGTTGTATTCGACCTCGATGAAGCGGAAGACGTCGGCGCGGGCGGCCTCGCGGCTCTCCCAGATGGTGGTGCCAATCTCCGCTTTGAGCAGTCCGAAGAAGCTCTCGGCTGCGGCGTTATCGTAGCATATGCCGGTTCTTCCCATGCTCTGCCTCAGGTTCAACTTCGTTATCTCACTGCGGAATTCGCCGCTCGTGTACTCGCTTCCGCGGTCGCTGTGCATGATGCAGCCGGGCTGCAGACCGCTCCGGCCGGCGGCCATGCGCAGGGCATCGGTGACCAGCCCGGCCCGGTGGTGGTCGGTCATCGCGTACCCGATCACCTCGCGGGTCGCCAGGTCGATGACGGTGGCCAGGTACCACCAGCCCTCGATCGTCGGCAGATAAGTAATGTCACCGACGAGTTTCGTGCCGGGTCGAGTGGCGGTGAAGTCGCGGCCGACCAGGTCCGGGGCCGGTGCGGCCGCGGTGTCCTGCCTGGTCAGGTGGTGGCGCCAGCGGCGGGTGATACCGCGGATGTCGCGCTCGCGCATGATCCGCTCGACCCTCTTCCGGTTGATCGCATGCCCGCCCCGCCGCAACTCGGCATGCACGTGCGGCACGCCGTAGGCGCCCCTGGAGCCGGCGTGGATCTCGCGGATCCGCCCCGCCAACTCATCCTCGGCGCGCTGCCGTTCGGCGATCGCAGGTCGTGACGTGAGCCACGAGTAGTAGGTGGAGCGGCCCACGCCCATCACGCGGCACAGCCGCGCGACGCTGTAGCCGTCCGGGTTCGCCTCGACGGCCTTCTCCGCATCGATGAACAGGCACAGAGCGCCTACTTCACGATCTCCTTGGCGAAGAAGGCGGCGGCTTTTACCAGGATCCCGTTCGCCTTCTTGACCTCGGCCAGCTCGCGGCGGACGCGACGCAGTTCCTCGCGCTCATCGCTGGTCAGCGCACCCGCCGGCCCCTCGCCCCGATCGGTGCGGTCCTGCTTGACCCAGCCCCGCAGACCCTCCGGACTCACTGATCGTTTCAGAATGATCTTTGGAGTCGTCGGAGGCAGATGATGCTGGCGGCGAGTTCGAGGAGTCCTTGGTGGAGGTCGGCTCGGCGTTCGTAGCGGGTGCGGAGTCGCTTGAACTGGTGGAGCCAGGCGAAGGTCCGCTCGACGACCCAGCGGGTGCGGCCGAGCCCGGATCCGTGGGCGACGCCGCGCCGCGCGATCAGGGGCTTGATGCCTCGCTTCCACAGGAGGCGGCGGTACTTGTCGAAGTCGTAGCCGCGGTCGGCAAACAGCCGTCGGGGCCTGTTGCGGGGGCGTCCGCGCAGGCCCCGGATGCGGGGTATCGCGTCCAGGAGCGGGATCAACTGCGTGACGTCGTGCCGGTTTCCACCGGTCACGGACACGGCCGGCGGGGTGCCGTGGCGGTCAACGATCACATGGTGCTTGGAACCCGGCCGTGCGCGGTCGACCGGCGAGGG
>NZ_JBXQQB010000084.1:0-7021 GCF_057220535.1 Kitasatospora sp. NEAU-CNBT7
GGCCGCCCGCGGCGCCCGGGGACTGCGCGGGGCGATTTTTCACAGCGACAACGGGGCCCACTACGGGTCGAAGGACTTCGCCCGGGTCTGCGCGGAGCTGGGCGTGACCAGATCCCGCGGCGCGGTGGGCACGAGCGCGGACAACGCCGCCGCGGAGAGCTTCAACGCGACCATGAAACGCGAGACGCTCCAAGGGCGGAAGCGATGGAACGGAGCCGGCGAGGCCCGACTCGCGGTCTTCCGCTGGGTGACCCGCTACAACACCCGGCGCCGGCACTCCCGCCTCGGCCAGATCAGCCCGATCACCTACGAACAGCGATCAACTACGCTGACCACCGCCGCATGACAACCGGTGTCCACGACCCGGGGGAAGCGCCCGTTGACCCTGGTGGCCAGCACATACCCGATACCGCGCCGCTCCAGCCAGCCCCGCAGCTGCTTGACCTGCCCGTAGGCCTCGTCCGCGGTCACCCCCGCGAACGGGACCCCGGCGTCGATCGCGCGCTGCAGCATCCATCGGAAGTGCTCGTTCTTCGTCGCGAACGGCACGTCGTCGGGCACGCCGGCGGCCCGGCACCGCTCGCGATCGTCGGTCCAGGAGACGGGCAGGTACAACTCCCGGTCGATCAACGCCCGGCCCTTCGAGGAGGCGTAGGCCAGGAACGTGCCGATCTGGGAGTTCTCGGTTCGGCCCGCGGTTCCGGTGTACTGACGCTGGACGCCGGCCGACCGCGAGCCCTTCTTCAGGAATCCGGTGTCATCACCGATCAGGATCCCGTCCCTGTCGCCGATGGTCTCGACGACGAAGTCCCGTACGTCGTCGCGGACCCCGTCCGCGTCCCAGTCCGCCTCGCCGAGCAACCGCTGCATCCCGATCGGATGCCCCTCACCCGCCCGCTCCGCCAGCGTCCACCCGTTCTTCCGTTCCAACGGCGCGATCAACCCCGCCATGTACGTCAGCGCACGCGCACGCGGCTCCGACCTCGAAAAACGCGATGCGAACCGCGCATGCAGACCGGACAACGTCTCCTGCCAGGCTCTGACCTGTCCCACCCCAAGATCCACAGACACGGGCCAACTCAATCACAACAAGCCCACCCATAACTGTGATTGCAGTACTAGGCTGCGGCCAGGCGTTCCTGCGGCCCGGCCGGAGGCTGGACGGGCCACGGGCGCGGTACCGCACGTATCTCCTCGTAGGCGGCTGCCATCTGCAGGACCCCGAGGTCGTCGAAGCGCCGGCCGACGATCTGCAGTCCGATCGGGAGACCGCTGCCAGTCCAACCACAGTTGAGAGAGACGGCCGGCTGACCGGACATGTTGTATGCCACAGTGAACGCTATGTGTTCGAACGGCCGGTTGGAATCATCGTCCGGAGACGCCTGCTCCGCGGGGAACGCTGCCGTTGGAGCCACGGGCGAGAACACATAGTCGTATGCCGCCGAGTGCCGGATCGCGGCCGTCGCCATGGCGTCCATCTGACTGTATCCGTCGAAGACCTCGGCCCCGGAGAGCGCGTCCGCGCCGGCTGCCCACCTGGTGATGTAATCGAGTACCTGTGAGCGCCTGTTGTTGGGCATGGCACTGATCTGCGGCCAGAACCGAGCACGCCAGAACCGGTCGAGGCCGTCGAGCATGTGCCGGTTGAGGAAGGGCCCCACAAGTTCCACACGGGCGCCGACGGCTTCGAAGCTCGCTGCTGCGGAGATTACCGCCGCAGCCGTCTCATCCTCAGCCGGCGTGCCGACCCCGGCATCGAGCATCAGGGCGATCTTCAGCCCGGCGACGCCGTCCCTCCTTGCCGTCCAGTCGATGTCACAGGGCGGCAGACTGAGATGGTCGCGGGAGTCCGGAGCCGAAATGACGGACGCCACCAGCGCCGCGTCCTCGGCGGTGCGCGTCAGCGGTCCCACCACGCGCCCCGCGTACGGAGGATCGACCGGGATCCGGCCGAAGCTCGGTTTGAATCCGACCACCCCGCACCAGCCCGCGGGCAGCCGTACCGATCCGCCGATGTCGCTTCCGAGGTGGATAGGTCCGTATCCGGCGGCGGCCGCGGCAGCCGCTCCGGCGCTGGAGCCGCCAGGGTTGCAATCCGGATCCCAGGGATTGCGGGTCACCCCGTGAAGACTCGACAGCCCGGAGGAGAGCATGCCGAAGTCGGGCATCGTGGTCTTGCCGACGATCAGTGCTCCTGCCTCGCGGAGCCGTGCCGCTGCAGGGCCGTCCTCCGTTGCAGGGGACGGTCTGGACGCCGCCGTTCCGGCCGGGAGCGGGCAGCCGCGGGTTGCGATGTTCTCCTTCAAGGTGACCGGAACGCCGTCCAACGCACTCAGGGGCGTTCCCTTGCGCCAGCGCTCCTGCGACGCCGCGGCCTGGGCATCGAGGTCCGGGTCCAGCGTGTACATGGCGTTGACGATAGGCTCCCAGGCGTCTATACGCTCCCGGACAGCGGCGACGGCCTCGACGGGGGACAGCCGCCGCTCACCATAGGCGGTGCCCAGTTCAACGGCGGTCAGGTCGGCGGGTGTAGTCATGTCCTCACTCATCCCGGTCGCGGCTCTCGGTGAACCCCCAGCGTGGACGCCGCCACAGGACGTCCCGGTCGGCCGGTCGGCCGATCACCCGCCCCACTGCGCAGTCAGCCACCGCCTCCCCGCCGACGGACAGCCGGATGGCCGGGAGCATCAGTGGATCCCCCGCAGGAGGCGTCGAATCCGCGGGCGCAGGGCCAGGGCCAAGGCGCCGACCAGCAGCGCAACCCCGCCTTGGACCGCGAAGTACGTCGTACCCCCTGTCGCGTTCCCGCCGATCTGCTGGACGAGCGCAGCCGTGCAGTCACCAGCCGTCACCGTCAGGAACCACAGACCCATCATCTGGCTTGCGTACTTGGCGGGCGCCAGCTTCGTGGTCAGGGACAGTCCCACCGGAGACAGGCACAGCTCGGCGACCGTCTGGAGGAGGTAGACACCGGCCAGCCAGAGTACGGACACCCGGCCGTCGCCGGCGGCCGACCCGGCAGCCATCATCAGGGCGAAGGACGCCCCAACCCCCAGCAATCCGATGGCGAACTTGGTGACCGTACTCGGATTACGCCGCCCCAGGCGCTGCCACAGCAGTGCGAGGAGCGGTGCCAGCGCCATGATGTAGAGCGGGTTCAGGGACTGGAACCAGCTGACCGGGAAGGTGAGCCCGAACAGTGACCGGGCCGTATGGTTCTGGGCGAACAGGTTGAGCGTGGATCCGGACTGGTCGCTGATCATCCAGAAGACCGCGCCCGCGACGAAGAACCAGATGAAGCCCGTCATCCTGCGCTGCTCAGTACCGCTCAGCGTCCTGTCGCGCTTCATCCTGAAGAGGACGACGACCGGGATCGCCAGCCCGCAGAGCGTCAGCGGCCACATCAGCCATGCGGCACGGAATTCCCCGAAGAGCGTCAGCGCGGTGTAGAAGAGCGCTACGGGGACGCCGGCCAGCAGAGCACGGCGCAGCAGCGTCCGGCGTTCTCCTGCTGCCAGGGGTGATCCGACCACATTGCTGAGGGGAGACAGATGGCGGCTTCCCAGCAGGTACTGCAGCAGCCCCACGGCCATGCCGACCCCCGCCAGCGCAAACCCGAGATTCCAGCTGATCATCTCGCCGACCGTACCGATGACCAGGGGGGCGGCAAGGGCACCGATGTTGATCCCCATGTAGAAGACCGTGAATCCGCCGTCGCGGCGGGGGTCGTTGGCGCCGCGGTACAACTGGCCGACCATCGTGGAGATGTTGGCCTTGATCAGCCCCGTGCCCGCAGCGATGAAAGCCAGGCCGGGGAAGAACAGGGAGTCGGTCGGCATCGCCAGCAGAAGATGGCCGGCCACCACCAGGACCCCGCCGACGGCTACGGTGCGCCGGGGGCCCCAGACCCGGTCACCGAGCCAGCCGCCCGGCAGGGTCAGAAGGTAGACGGCCGCCCCGTAGATGCTGAAGATGGCGATGGCCGTCGTCGGGTGGAATCCCAGCCCGCCCCGGCTCGCCGGTGCAGCGAGGTAGAGCACGAGCAACGCGCGCATGCCGTAGAAGCTGAACCGCTCCCACAGCTCAGTGAGGAACAGCGTGGTCAGGCCCCGGGGGTGGCCGAACAGGGTCCGTTCCGTGTCGCGTTCCTCCTGCGGAGCAGCGGCTACCGCCGGGTCGAGCGTGTGTATGGAGGACATCTGCCCCTCACCGGGTCTGAGCGGCCTCGTAGGTCTGCCGCCGTCGTACGCACCTGATCCCGTGCGGGCCTCGTCACCCGATGGAGAAGGTACTTTGTCCCAGAGTCCACACGTCGCGGGCGTCCCCATGTCCCCCTGTCGGCTGATAGGCCGAGGGGCTTGCAATCACCGGCAGATGCCTGGTGTCCGCCGGTTCGGAGAGCACGGCGCCCTGCTGCCGTCCCTACGGTGCTTCTGCGAGTAGTACGGCTCGTCCGCCGCGATCCGGTCCGCCGGGATGAGGGTGCCGTTCACGACCACGAAGCCACCCTCGCGCAGATCCGGCGCCCACGCTGCCAGGACCTCGGCCGTCTCGTCCGTGTACCGCCAAGCGGTCGCGGGAGTGGCGACACTGCTGAAAGCCAACCCGGTGGCCTTCGCCGTGGTGGGGTACGTCGAAGCCGACTACCTCGGGCGGGTTGACCTCGGCATGCTCCGCGGAGCGTGGAGGACCTGGCGGGCCCCATGTCCTCCATCGAAGCCGAGCAACCGAGCACGGTAAGAACTGATGCCGAGCGACCCTTCCACCAATCGGTGCTGATCACTCTGCTGAACCCGAAGGCAATCCTGTTCTTCATCTCGTTCTTCGCGCAGTTTGAAGTTCCCCTTGATCCTGGACAGCGGGTTTCTACGCTGCAGGGGTGAAGTCGCGCTGCAGTCTGGCCCTGGTTTCGAGCGGGGTGACGTACCCGAGCTCCCTTCGGAGCCTGGTGCGGTTGAACTCGACTTCGATGTAGCGGAAGACGTCCGCGCGGGCCTCGGCCCGGGTGGCTCACACGCTCGTGCCGATCTCGGCCTTGAGCAGGGCGAACCAGCTCTCCGCTGCGTCGTTGTCGTAACAGGAGCCGACACGTCCCATCGACTGTCGCATTCCCAACTCCCTTATTTTGTATCGGAATTCGGTGGATGTGTACTCGCTGCAGCGGTCGGTGTGCATGATGCAGCCGACCTCCAGTTGGCCGCGTCCAGCCGCCATCCGCAGCGCCGTTACCGGGAGCTCGGCGCGGTGGTGGTCCGCCAGGGCCCAGGATGGGCACCGGTGCTGGTGATCAGTGCCCGCACTGCACGGACATACCCTCGCAGCTCGCCACGACACCCACGTTGGCGTCCCGGCGCGGGGAGGGGTGCAGGTGGCTGGCCCCTGCGATTGGACGTGGCAGGTTCCGGTGCCCGGATACGTACTGGCGCCTTCCAGTGCCGGTCCCAGAGAAGGACACCGATCTTCACGAAGCGGCTCGCCGCCTCCGCCGTCCGCCGTGCCCTGGCCATGGGCTGGCGGCTGCGCCCGGCACCAGCCTCGGCGGGTTCCGCCAACGCGGCGCCCGCCGCATCTACCCCGGTGCCGCTCCCGGAAGTAGATCCCGTTCACCACCCGGTACTACAGGTGTGATTCGAGAGCTCGGTGTCTGCGCTGTTCGTAGTGGATGTGCCGGGCGAGGGCTTGGTGGGCGCGTCGCCACAGGGACTGGGCGGCGATGACGGTCGGGTGATGGAGGACATGCCACAAGGTCTGGTGGAGCAGGCGGCGGATCTCCTCGGCGGTATACGGGATCAGCCGAGGACAGCGTCGAGCGGGAGCGGCAGACGCAGCGGCGGCCACGGGAGAGGAATTATAGCGGTCGGGGCCGTCGTCGACCGGGTCAGCGTCCTTCCCGTGACCGGTGCTGTCCCGGACGGCAGTGCGGGTAGCGGTGATGGACAGGAAGGCGAACGCTGCGACGGAGAGCGCGATGTGGCGGTGCCAGGGCACCCACTGCCGGACCTCGTACCGGTCCAGGCCGCAGTCCGACTTCGCGGTCTCGAAGCAGTCCTCCACGCCCCAGCGCATCCCCGCCACGCCGACGATTTCGGGGAGCGCGGTGTTCTGGCGGGCGTGGACGGCGAAGAACGCCAAGTCGGACGGGGTCGGCGATCGAGCGCCGCACGAGCAGGACGAGCAACGCCCCGGCGCTCCACGGAAGATCAGCGATGAGCGGATCGAGGAACTCGTCGTCGCCACCCTGGAACGCACCCCCAAGGACGCCACCCACTGGTCGCGGGCGTCCATGGCCGCCGAGACCGGGCTGTCGAAGTCCACGGTCGGCCGCGTCTGGCGGGCCTTCGGACTCAAGCCCCACCAGGCCGACACCTTCAAACTGTCAAAGGACCCGCAGTTCATCGACAAGGTCCGCGACGTGGTCGGGCTCTGTCTGGACCCACCGGAGCGGGCCCTGGTCCTGTGCGTCGATGAGAAGTCCCAGATCCAGGCCCTCGACCGCTCCGCCCCGGTGCTGCCGATGATGCCGGGTATGCCCGAGCGTCGCACCCACGACTACCTGCGCAACGGCGTCACTACCCTGTTCGCCGCCCTCGATGTGGCCAGCGGCGAGGTCATCGGCTCCCTCCACCGTCGCCACCGCGCGGCCGAGTTCAAGAAGTTCCTCGCCAAGCTCGACAAGGAAGTGCCCGCCGGCCTGGACGTGCACCTGATCTGCGATAACTACGCCACCCACAAGACCCCGGCGATCCAGAAGTGGCTGGCCGGCCACCCGCGGTTCCACCTGCATTTCACCCCGACCAGCTCGTCCTGGCTCAACCAGGTGGAGCGGTGGTTCGCGCTGTTGACGGACAAGCAGCTCCGACGTGGAGTCCACAAGTCCGTCCAGGCCCTGGAGAAGGACATCCGGGCCTGGATCAAGACCTGGAACGAGAACCCCCGCCCGTTCACTTGGACCAAGACCGCCGACGAGATCCTCGAACGACTCGCCTCATATCTTGAACGAATTCCCGGCGCAGGACACTAG
>NZ_JBXQQB010000085.1:0-6525 GCF_057220535.1 Kitasatospora sp. NEAU-CNBT7
CTTCACCGACTGCGCGTCGATGATCCCCGCGGTCGGCTCCCGGTCGCGGCCCGCCGCCTCGCGGACCCGGTCCCGCAGCCGGTCGTGGAACTCGGCGACCAGGCCCTTGTCGCGCCAGCACCGGAAGAACGCGTAGACGCGGTCCCACGCGGGGAAGTCCCCGGGCATCGCCCGCCAAGTGACGCCGCCCGCGACCAGGTAGCGCACCGCGTCAACCATCTGCCGGTGACACCCCGATGCAGCCTCAGACGATCAACCACCCGACAACGTGACAGTTGCCCGACAGCGGCCTGTCACATCGTCAGACCACCGCCGGGCTCCGAACCTCGTGAATGTTTGCTTCCTCTACCAGACTGAGATCAGATGATCTTCATTTGATGGAGGGCATTCCGCAGAAAGTCATGCTCGCGAATATATCCCTTCTCCTCGGAGCTCGCTTTGTGATAATAGGAGCGGAGCTTCTTCGAGAAGAGAGCCTCAATGGCCATCGCCTGCTCGAAGCGTTCTTCGGAAAGGCGGCTCACTATCTCGTGCGAGCCGAGGAGAATAGAAATGATCTCACCGTTCCCGTGAGACCACTGCGAGACCACATAGGAGCCAAGGGCGTGGGCATTTTTAAATCCATTTGATGCTACATAGGCCGCTCGCAGTTCGGCCCACTTTTGAATAGCTGGATCATATCTCAGGACTCCCCGGCTACCCTCCGGAAGATCGTCCCATTCTGCGGCGAAGGAATTTGGCTTGCCCGAGAACCTTCGAGCCAGAGGCCAGTCTGCTTCATGTGTCAGGAGCTCGTGAAAATATGCCACGACGTCAGTAAGGTCTCCCAGCTGACCGTGACCGACATAGTGAACACTGGCGCCCTCGTCAGACCCCCTGCATGAAACGAAATCAAGTTCGTAGCCGTTGAATATCCCAAGAATCCCACTGCAGGTATGCTCACCAGTTGCACACCCCGAGGAGTCTTCTCCGCATAGGAATGCACCGGATGCCACGTATGAACTCAGTCCTCCCACGATGACTAGATCCTCGATCGCCCTTTGATCCATGGTCGCCAAGGCGGCATCGACATCGCGTGCATCTACGTTCCAAAACTGATAGTTGGGGACCTCTTTTTCTTCTTGGCTATGGATGTTGATCCCATGGCTATCGAGGGACATCAGAGCTATGCCGACAACCCTTGGCAAGTCCATGTTCGCCATGGAAAAGAACCTGACGCCCGGGGGCAGGATGACCTTTGTTCCGTCATTTGCGTATTGACTGTGGCCAAGAATATAGCGGTGCATGATTTCTCGCTGTTTCTCTTCGGGTGCCTCTTAATGGCGGCCGTGATCACTGATCAGGGTGTTGCAGGACAGGGGAATAGGGCCTCATCCTCATCCTTACACTTACAGCGTCCTGCGAGTGGGATGCCATGGACTTCAGGCAGCTTTTCGGGCAGGCTTATAAAGTCAATCGGGCACGATCAGGCAGTTATCTGCTAGTATCTCGTACCGCAAATGGCGAGTTTAAGTACGTAGACTGCGTTCGGCGCTGTCACATTGTTGGTGGCCGGGTAAGATGCTCTTCGGGTTGGCTGTACCGAAGGGTCGTGTCCGTGTCGTCAACGCCGCCGTCGTACAGCAACCACCGCTACCCGGCGGAGGTCATCAGCCACTGTGTGTGGCTGTACTTCCGGTTCCCGCTGAGCTTCCGTGAGGTGGAGGAGCTGATGCTGGAGCGCGGCGTCGTCGTCTCCTACGAGACGATCCGGCGGTGGTGCCTGAAGTTCGGCCAGGCCTACGCCAACGGGCTGCGTCGCCGCCGGCCGGACCCGGGCGACAAGTGGCACCTGGACGAGGTGTTCATCAAGGTCGACGGCGAGTGGAAGTACCTGTGGCGGGCCGTCGGCCAGGACGGGAACGTGGTCGACTTCCTGGTGCGGAGCCGGCGGGACAAGGCCGCGGCCAGGCGGTTCTTCCGGAAACTGCTCAAGGGGGCCAACGCGGTGCCGCGGGTGGTCGTCATCAACAAGCTCCGCTCCTACAGGGCCGCGCACCGCGAGGTGATGCCCTCCGTGGAACACCGCTCCCGCAAAGGGCTGAACAACCGGGTCGAGAACAGCCACCAGCCCACGAGGCAGCGCGAACGAGCCATGAAAGGCTTCCGGACGGTCGGCGGAGCACAACGGTTCCGCGCCGCGTTCAGCGGCATCTCACCCCATTTCCGGCCCCGGCGTCATCTGATGACAGCCGCCGCCCACCGCCTCGAGATGACCCTCCGCTTCACGATCTGGGACCACGTCACCGGCATGCACACCGCCGCCTGAGCCAGACCCCGGCCCACGCCGCGCCGACACGACGTCAGACACCCACACCCCCAACAACGCGACAACGCCCCGACCGGGGCACGAACACCACCCGCTCCACGATCCCCTCGAGGACCTGCTGCGCCTCGGCCACGTCCGCACCCCCCATCTCTGCAGGCCCGGTCGCCCGATCCTGATTGTTCGGACACTATCCGCCTTTTCGGGGCGTGTCCGTCGTACCGTCAACTCCGTGCAGGAAAGCCTCCTGCCGTCCCGGGCAGGGAGCTGATCACGGCTGCGCAGGTTCACCCCGGCGAGGAAGGTCCCGGCCGGCGTTCCACAGCCCGGCAAGGGGACCCGCGTCCGTTGCTCGCGGGGGGAGCGGGCCCGCACGGCCGGGCCCTGCGAGGTCGGTGGTCATGCGGGGGTGCAGCGGACCAAGCCGCTCGGCATGTTCTCCCAGCGGCCGAGCAGCTCGGCCGCGTGCACATGGCCGAGCGCCGCGAGCAGCTGTCGCGGGCCGAGGCCGCAGGCGCGGGCGGCGGAGTCGGGCTCGATCAGGAACGCTTCGCCGTCGCTCTCGTGCCACGCCGCGACGGTCAGCGCGGCCAGCCGCACCTGCGGGTCGAACCCGCGAACGCGCGGCCGCCCGACGACGCCCAAGGCCCACTGGCCGGCCCGCTGCCCTGCCGAGCGGCCGGCGAGCTCGGGCACGGACACCATGGGCCCGCCGGAGGTTCGGCCCGTGTAACGGAGCCAGCCCGCTTCCTGCAGCTCGCCGATCGCCCGCGCCGCAGCCCGCAGCCGCACCGCCTTCGTCAGGCCGACGGGCAGCCGGGCGAGGCCGCCGCTGCGTACCCGCAGCGTGCACACCACCGCGAGCAGCCGCGCCTTCCCGCCGACGGCAGTGGGCAGCGAGGCGGCGGTGTAGCCGAGCGCCGCCCTCACCGCCAGCGGGCACAGCCCCGGCGACCGCGCCTCGCCCCCGCCCCGCCCCGCCGCGACCGGCCGCCTCCGCCGGACAGCCCGGCCATCGGCTGCTCCACAGCCCGGACCGCCGCCGCCCCCGGCACCAGACGGGCGCACTCCCGGCACAGCTGCGCCAGCGACCAGCAGCGCCCACCCCGCAGCTGGAACACCATCAGGGTCACCTCGCCGCCGCACCCGCGGTGCCGGCCGTGCCACCGGCATCCCGACTCCCGGCACATGCAGGTCCGCAGGTGCGGCGGCGGCCGCTCACGGCGGGCATGAGCCGCGAGGCGGCCGAGCGCCGTACGTCTGAGCGATATGTCCGCTTCCACCGCCCGCGGCGCCCGCAGCCTGGTCAGCATGTGGATCAGGACCGTACCGGGCACTCCCGACGCCCGCGCATGGCAACCGATCGAGGGCGCAGGCCTGACCCCGGTGATCAAGAACCGGACCGGAGCCGGTGTGCGATACGCCCATCAGTGTGGAACTCGCCGCTCCCGGAAGCCGTGGCGCCGCACCTGTCGCCCCATTCCTGCGAATATGGTCACCGCGCGCCGCTAGCTCAGTTGGTTAGAGCAGCTGACTTTTAATCAGCGGGTCCGGGGTTCGAGTCCCCGGCGGCGTACCGACACCAAGCCCCCGGGGCGTCCTTCGGCCCGTTACGCTTGGTGATCGCGGGAGTGTGGCGGAACAGGCAGACGCACCGGCTTCAAGTACCGGCGCCCCAAAAGGCGTGAGGGTTCGACTCCCTCCACTCCCACCCGTTTCGGCTACCGCTCCGTCGCACGGTGCTGTCAGATTGAGCGTGGGAGCCCGAGCGGCATGATCGTCCGACTGGTCGGGATCGCCGGGAGGGGCTGCTCGTGGACGCGGTGTCGTACCGGGGTTTCCGCCTCCCGCGGGAGATTATCTCGTACGGCCTGTGGCTCTATCACCGGTTCAATCTGAGCCTGCGCGACATCGAGGAGCTGATGCTCGAGTGCGGCATCGTGGTCACCTACGAGAGCATCCACCAGTGGACCCGCTGGCTCGGCCCTGCATACGCCGCCCGGCTACGGCGCCGGCGGCCCCGGCCCAGCGACAAGTGGCACCTGGACAAGGTCTCCGTGAAGATCAACGGCGCGCAGAAGTACCTGTGGCGGGCCGTCGACCAGCAAGGGAACGTGCTCGATATCCTGCTGCAGCACCGTCGCGACACCGCCGAGGCCAGGGGCTTCTTCCGGAGCCTGATGAAGAAGACCCGCCAAGTGCCCCGCGTGGTCGTCACGGACAAGCTCGCTTCCTACGGCGCCGTCCACCGTAGGGTGATGCCGTCGGTGGAGCACCGCTCGCACAAAAAGCTTGAACAGTCGGGCCGAGAACTCCCACCAGCCGACCAGGCGGCAGCGCGAGCGCGCGATGTAGGGCTTCCGATCGATGGGCGCCGCCCAGCGGTTCCTTCGGCGCGTTCAGCGGGATCTCACCCCACTTCCGGCCCCGCCGCCACCTGCTCGCCGTCCCCGACTACCAAGCCGAGATGATCATCTGCTTCGCTACGTAGCGGCGTCGCGGACGAGGGCTGCGGTGTGGACGGTCAGGGTGGTGGCGCGCAGGTCCAGCCCGGTGAGGAGCTGTTCGGCGAGGTCGATTTCGTCGCCGGCTGTGTGGCGGGGGTGCCTCTATGGGGTTCGTCAAGGAAATCGGGCTGCGTGCGGAAGGTGTCGGCGGGCAACATGGCGGGATGCCGGATCGGCTGTGGGACGACGTCAAGGATTTCTTCGACCCTGACCTGATGGGTGCTCTGCCGGATGTGTCCGTGGCGGGCACCTCGGTCGAGGACTGGCAGGTGGTGTTCGACCTGGTCAGGTCGAGGGGATGGACGTGGGAGTACTCAGTGGGCGGCGTCGCTGGGCCGCTGCCTTCTGCGGCGGAAGTGCTTTCGCGTCCCGCCGATGCGGACAGTGTCGATCTGCGTGTCTGGCCGGTCCCGGATGTGCTGGCGATCTTCCGTCCGATGTCGGCCGAGGAAATCGACTTCGATGTCGACCTTCGCGAACTGCAGGGTCAGGAAGGAGTGGACGTCCTGTGCGGATTCTTCGCCGCTGTGGGAGGCAGGCTGGGCCGGCCGGTGGTCATGACGGCCGAAGGCGACTATGGAAACCCGGTGCTCGGGTTCGATCCCGCAGCCGATCGCGTGGTGCTCATGGCGGACCCGCGGCTCGGCTGGCCGCTTCGGCTGGCCTGGACTCGTAGAGGGTTCCGTCGCGGAGCATGGCGAACAGGACGTCGACCCGGCGCCTGGCCAGGCAGAGGAGTGCCTGGTACTACAGGTGAGCATTGTGTCTTTCGGTGGGCGGGCTCGTTGTCGGTCCGTGGAGACGTTGCGTGATGTGGAGTTGTGGGCGGGCTGGTTCGAGGACTTCTTCGCCTCGGTGGCGGGTCTGTTCCGCCGGGTGGAGCCGCGCCGGGTGGCCCGGCGTATCTGAAGGCCCTGCTGGGTCCGGTGGAGCGGAAGGGCGTTTCCCCGTGGTCGTGGACACCCTGATCATTGGATCGTGAGGTACGTACGCGTCGGTGGCCAAGGACGTGGGTGTCAACCACGAGACGTTGCGGATCTGGGTGCGCGACGCGGAGGCGGCTGCCCGGCCCGGGGCCGGTGAGGCGAGTGCGATGGAGAAGGAGAACCGGCAGCTGCGGGCGCGGGTGAAGGAGCTCGAGCTTGAGCGGGAGATCCTTCGGAGGGCCGCGAAGTATTTCGCGCAGGAGACCAGCTGGTGAGCAGCCGCTTCCAGTTCGTCGAGGATCACCGGGGCGCCTTCGGCGTCAAGCGGCTGTGCCGGATGCTGCGGGTCTCGCGGTCGGGGTTCTACCGGTGGTCGGCCGGCGCGGACGTGCGGGCCGGCCGCGCCCGGGCGGATGCCGAGCTCGCGGACCGGATCACCCGAATCCACACCGACTCGGACGGAACGTACGGGGTTCCACGCGTCACCGCCGAGTTGCGGGACGCCGGGACGCCGGTCAACCACAAGCGCGTGGAGCGCGTCATGCGCACGTTCGGCATCGTCGGCCTGCACCTGCGCAAGAAGGTCCGGCACCACGGTCCCCGAGCCGTCGGCGACCCCGGTGCCGGACCTGCTGCGGCGGGACTTCACCGCGGCCAGGCCGAACATGAGGTACGTCGGCGACATCACTTATCTCCCGATCGGGGGCGGCCGGTTCCTCTATCTGGCCACGGTGCTGGACCTGTGCTCGAAGCGGCTGGCGGGCTGGTCGATCGCCGACCGCATGCG
>NZ_JBXQQB010000086.1:0-6138 GCF_057220535.1 Kitasatospora sp. NEAU-CNBT7
TCGAGATCGTCCGCCGCGACCCCACCACCAGGGGCTTCGTCGTCCAGCCCCGCCGCTGGGTCGTCGAACGCAGTCTTGGCTGGCTGATGAACCACCGCCGCCTGGCCCGGGACTACGAGGCCCTCCCCGCCCGCTCCGAAGCCATGGCCCACGTCGCGATGATCAGCCTCATGACCCGCCGACTCACCGGCGAAAACACCCCAACCTGGCGCGGCACCTGAGCATAAGGACAAGGGACGAAACGCCCAGTCAGAGGCACCGACGACGCCACGGGCTTCGTCGTGCTGCCCAGAAGGTGGCTGGTGGAGAGGACGTCCGCGTGGCTGATGCACTCACGCCGCCTGGCCCGCGACTACGAGGGCCGCACCGACACCACCGAGGCGATGATCCGCTGGTCGATGAGCACGGTCATGAGCCGACGCCTCGCCCGGCGACCACGCTGAACATCCCCGGCCGTTCCTCGACGAGCCGGCCCCGCGCGGCCAGCCGCCGCTTCGCCTTCGACCGCACTCCCTCCACCTTCGTCTGAACCGGCTCCAGCCCGAGTGCCGCCGCGAGCTGCCGACAGTCCATCTCCTCCCCGCCCCGCTCGACCAGGACCTCCACGAGCCGCTGGTAGTCCGGTGCCAGTACTGCCTGGGCGAGTCCTTCGCGCCATTGCGGCTCCACCGAACCGGGCACCGCTGCGGCGACCTGCTCCGGCCCTCAGCGGCCGCCACTACCGACGGCCCTTCTTCGTCGCCGCGAGGAAGGGCCAACACCTCGGCCACCGTCTCACGGGCGATCACGAATCGCTCCCACACGGCCTCCGCCTCCCGCAGTTCGGCCTGAAGGCCCTCCACCCGCTGCCGGGCGGAGCGTTCACGCTCCTCCAGCAGCGCCATCACCGACGGCATCCCGGCACCTCCACCGAAGAGACGACACGACACCCCGTCCCTGTCACCGAAACGCCGAACCTATGCCTGACCAGCGGAAACGCACCCATCACTCACGGAAGGACAACGGCTTCCCATGGCCTCGCCTCAAAGGTGGGGTCAGCGGTGTGTGGTGTATGTCCGCATCGCCGTGTGCAGGAGGCGGTTGGCCGCTCCGGGCAGCGTCAGTTCCCATTCACCCAGCCGCTCGACGACCTGGCCGGATGTGCCGAGCTTCCAGCGCAGCACGCCGAAGCGCTTGTCCTGCGGGTCCAGCGTGTCGCCGACGCCTCCCATGTCGTACTCACGAGCGCCCAGCGCATGGGCATCGCTGAGCATGCGCCACTGCAGGGCGTTGCTCGGGCGTACCTCTCGCCGATGGCTGGCCGACGCCCCGGTGGTGTACCAGGCCGTGGCGCCGTCCGGGGAACGGAACATCGTATGCGCAGCAAGGACTTCGTCATCGTGCCGGGCGGTGTAGAGGCGCACCCGATCCGGCTGCTCCGCGTTGAGGATCTCGTGCTGCCGCTGGAAGTACGCCAAGGAGCGGCCGGTGCGGAACCCGTCGCGCTGCTCCGTGACGCCGAGAAGGGTGTGGAACGCGGGCAGGGCCGCGGGCCCTTCGATCGCGGTTCGTACGCCTTGGTCGCGTGCTTTCTTGATGTTGCGCCGCCATTGCTGGTTGAGGCCGGTCCACAGGTCGTCCCGGCTCTTGCCCGTGAGCGTCACCTCGAAGACCAGACGTGACTGGGCGTCACACCCCGGGCCGGTTTCGCCCTGGCGCTGCCACCCGGCGGAGCGAAGCCGGGCGGCGACTTGAGCGGCCAGCTGCTCCACCTCGTCGGGGGAGATGTGGGCCAGCCTGCGGCCCGGCCCCACAGCCTTCTTCAACGTCGCTGCCTGCCAGCGGAGGTAGGGGATTGGTGGTCCGATCCGTACGGCGAATGCGCCGGCGGCGTGCAGGTGGTCCAGCAACAGGTCCAGCTGGTTGCCGGCGTCGGGACCCGCCCAGTCCAGCACAGGACCGTGCGGCAGGTAGGCGAAGGATCTGCGGGTGCCGGGCATCCGGCGGTACAGCACCAGCGCGGTTCCCAGGATGGTTCCCGATGCGTCCGTCCAGCAGAGCCTCTCGGGTGTCCACGCGGGTTCCTTCACCTGCCCCCAGGCAGGGCACTGCAGGACACTTGAGGGCATCGGGGGCCTGTGCGTCAGGAAGTCCAAGTGGGCCTGCGCGCTGATCGGTGCCAGCCGCAGTGCATGGGAGGTGTCAAGAATTCGCAGTGTCATCTCGTCTCGGATCTTCGAAGTTCCAGGGACCGTGCCAGGACCGGGTGTGGGATCCGCTCTCGGCCCGTGCTGCCTCGGCCGGCCGGGCCCCGCGGCTGTCCGCGAAGGTCACATCTCCAGAGCCTAGGGTTCAGGAGTTCGGGGAACCTCCAGAGAAGGTCAGGGGACAGTTAGGAGCTGTCCGGCCGATCATGTGACTTTTGCTTGCCCTGGTCGTTGGTTCGGGCATGGGGCGGGGTGATCTGACAGATGCCGAGTGGGAACGGCTGCGGCCGTTCCTGCCTGTCAGCAACAGGCGTTGTGGCCGGTGGCGGGACCACCGGCAGGTGATCGACGGGATCCTTCACCGGGTGCGGACCGGGGTGCACTGGCGCGATCTGCCGGAGCGGTTCGGTCCGTGGAAGACCGTCTACGAGCGCCATCGGCTCTGGTCCGCCAACGGCACCTGGGAACGGCTCCTGCAACAGGTCCAGGCCGCGGCCGACGCGGCCGGCGAGATCGACTGGGACATCTCGGTGGACTCCACCATCGTGCGCGCCCACCAGCACGCGGCCGGCGCCCGCACCGACCCACCGCCGGCGCTCACCGGATCAAAGGGGGACGAGTCGTTGGAACACCAGGACGAGACTCCGTGGCAGAGCCTCGTCGGCCGGCTGGTGGAGGTGGTGCGGGAGGCGAGGGCCTGGGGCGTTCACGTGGCGGCTTCACCAGCAAGATTCACCTGAGCGCGGACGGTTTCTGCCGCCCGCTGTCCCTGATCGTCACGGCGGGGCAGCGGGCCGACTGCACCCAGTTCATCCCAGTGCTGGAGAAGATCCGGGTCCCGCGGTTCGAGTCGGGCAGGCCCCGTAAGAAGCCGGACAGCGTCGCGGCCGACAAGGCCTACAGCAACGGTCCTTGCCGCGAGTATCTGCGGCGGCGCGGCATCCGGCACACAATCCCGAAGAAGGCCGACAGCCGGGCCGCCCGCCTGCGCAGAGGATCGCGAGGCGGACGGCCACCCGGCTTCGACGGGGACCGGTACAAGAAGCGCAACACCGTCGAGAGGGCCATCAACAAGCTGAAGAACTCCCGCGCCGTCGCGACTCGCTACGACAAGCGCGGCTACGTCTTCCTCGGCACTGTCACCGCGGCCACCCTGGTCATCTGGCTGCGGGCTTGAGGCCCTCTCACAGGGCGAAGGGCCGGTATTCCAGAGCCTGATCGACGACCTCGACAGCTGTCAGCTCCCGCCCCGTGGGCCAAAAGATCAAGTTGCCCACATAGCCGGCCGGACAGCCGAGGGCTTCGCCCAATGCCTCCAGTACGCCGTACGTTTCGGCATCGTCGGCGTAGTGCGCATCCATGATCTTCTGCACCAACGCAACGGCCGTTGCACGAGTCATCACCGCCACAGCCACCCCTTCCAGAAGAGGGTCAGCCTAGACAGTCACATGATCGACCGGACAGCTCCTAGACGCGGGGCGGTTGGACGTGGTCCGGGGCGCGGTCGCCCTTCCCGCGCGGGGCGCCTGCCGGGCGTGAATGTGCGCCGGGGCACAACCGCCGGTTGTGTCCGGCAGGTGGCCGGGGGAGGTCTCCATGTGCCCGCCGGAGCAGACGTTCCGTTCGTGCAAGAGATCCGGCCGGCGGCCGGAGCCGCAGTGCGCTGCCGGCCCGCCATCGGTACCGGTCGCCGTGTGCCAGCGATGCGGTGGAGGCGGTTCGGGAGGCTGCGCCGGTTTTGGGGGCGGAGTTGACCGCGGTCGGCGTTCATCCTCACGATCCCCCGGCCGGCTCGCGGCTTGCGGGCGCCGGCGGCGGAGACTGGCACAGTGGCCTGGCCCGTGCTTGCGGTGCTCGGCGGTCGGACGGCCCTGCAGCCTGATGAGGCGGCAGAGCCGTGAGCCGCGCCCGGGTCTGCCGTCGCACAGATTCTCAGGACAAGGGGCCGGAGCAGTGACCAGACCTTCACGATGGCTGCAGGCGTTCCTCTGGCGACGCTGGGACGGCCTCCTGACATGCCTCGCCGTCGCAGTCCGCCACCGTGATCAGGAGACGCCGTGACGTGGTGGCCCGCGCCGCGGGGGCGAGCCAGCAGTGAGCGCACGGATCCGCGATCGGGCTGAGTGCCCGCGGACGGGGGCCGACGGTGTGCCGCCTGGGCGGGTCCCGCGGACAACATACGAGTCGGCACGAGCGCCGCGCATCGGTCGCGGGGGAGCGGTTCGTGCGGCCGGAGCAGTGACCGGTGGGTCGATGAGGATCACGGGTCGTTCGCATCTCTGCCGTTGCCCGTCCCAGGTGGGTGGACCGTGGGGTGCGTTCGAGGCCGATCGGGGTCCGTGGTGCCGGAACGGTGGCGCGGATGCCCGAGCAGGCGCTGTTCTCGGCCGTTTCGGGGCGGGACACCCCGTCGGTTCGCCGCAGGCGGCGGGTCGGTCGGCGTGTTCGGCGACAGCCGCCGGTCGGTGGGCGGCATGCCAGCTGGTCGGTCCCGTCCGGCGTCGCAAGGACCCGTGCCGCCTGCTCGGCCTGCTGCCGGTTGTGTGACCACCAGGTCCCGCTGCCCCGCCGGCCCACCGGATACGGTACCGGCGGCCCGTCAAGGAAGGGCGGTCTTCGGATCCGGCGCGAGTTGTGTGGGGACCTGCCCGGTATGCCGGAGATTGGGGACCATGTCGGATGTCCGGTGCCGTGCTGGGCGAGGTCCGGCAGGCCGGGGCGGTGGCCGCCGTGATGACGATGAGATGAGGGCGACCCGCGGTCCGGCGAGCGCGTGCGCCGGGCGCCGCCGCTCGGGCGGGTGTCGTTTCCCGGTCGGGGGTCGCCGGTCTGCCAAGCTCGACGGCATGATCACTCGGATCCGCCCGCTCGCCGCGCAGTGGACCACCGTGGTGCCGGTGCTGGCTTTGGTCCTGCTGCTGCTGACCTGGAAGCGTTCGCTGCCGGGCCCGGTGGTGGCGGTGGTGGCCTGCTTCCTGGCCGGGGCGGTGCTCGCGGCGGTCCACCACGCCGAGGTGATCGCGCACCGGGTCGGTGAGCCGTTCGGGTCGCTGGTGCTGGCCGTCGCGGTGACCGTGATCGAGGTCGCCCTGATCGTCACGCTGATGGCCGACGGCGGCGACAAGAGCGCGGGCCTCGCCCGGGACACCGTCTTCGCCGCCGTGATGATCACCTGCAACGGGATCCTCGGGCTGTGCATCCTGGTCGGCGCGCTCAAGCACCGGGTCGCGGTCTTCAACTCCGAGGGCACCGGAGCCGCCTTCGCCACCATCGCGACCCTGGCCACCATGAGCCTGGTGCTGCCGACCTTCACCACCAGCACCCCGGGCCCGCAGTTCAACCCGACCCAGCTGGTCTACGCGGCGAGCGCCTCGATCGTGCTGTACGGCCTGTTCGTCGCCACCCTGACGGTCCGCCACCGCGAGTACTTCCTGCCGGTCACCCCCGCCGGCGACCTGCTCGACCCGGCCGACCACGGCGACCGCCCGACGCAGCGCACCACCCTCGCCTCGGCGGCCCTGCTCGCGGTCGCGCTGACCTCGGTGGTCGGCCTCGCCAAGGGCGTCTCCCCCACCATCGAGCGGGGGGTGGCGGCCGCGGGCCTGCCGGCCGCCGTGGTCGGGGTGGTGATCGCCCTGCTGGTGCTGCTCCCGGAGACCATCGCCGCGGTGCGGGCCGCCTCCCGCGGCCAGGTGCAGACCAGCCTCAACCTGGCGCTCGGCTCGGCCCTGGCCAGCATCGGCCTGACCATCCCGGCCGTCGCGGTCGCCTCGGCCTGGCTGTCCGGCCCGCTGCTGCTGGGCCTCGGGGCCACCCACATGGTGCTGCTCGCGCTGACCGTCGCCGTCGGCACGCTGACCGTCACCCCCCAGCGGGCGACCCCGCTGCAGGGCGGCGTCCACCTGGCGATCCTGGCCGCGTACCTGGTGCTCGCCGTCAGTCCGTGACGGCG
>NZ_JBXQQB010000087.1:0-5471 GCF_057220535.1 Kitasatospora sp. NEAU-CNBT7
AGAGGACGTTAAGTCCGTTTCTGGTAGCGGCCGCGTCCGGGTTGGTCGAGGAGTCCCTGACGAACGAGTCGTCCCAGGCGGGAGCGGGTGGCGTTGATCGAGGGCTCGTTGGTGGGCAGGCCGAGGAGTTCGTGTAGGTCGCGAACCCGGAAGACCCGCCCGGGATGCTCGTTGAAGGCGGTCACGATGCGCTGGTAGACGGTGGCGGTCTCCGCAGGGGCCGGCTCGTGGTCGGGCAGGGCGAGGCCGTCGATGACCTTGCCGGCGGTGGCGATCTCGGCGAGGCGGGCCTCTACCTCGGCCAGTGCACCGGTGAGTTGGTCAATCTGTTCGCGCAGGTAGTCGGCGCGTGTGGCGGCCTCGTCGTGTTCGGCCTGCAACAGCCGCAGGAGTTCGGTGACGTTCATGCTGCCAGCTCGACGTCGTCGCGCCAGGCAGGGCTGGGGGCGGTGAGGCGGCGGAGCATGCCGGCGGTGGCGGCCCAGTAGACGCGGGAGGCGGCGTTGTCGAGCCGGTGGTCGTAGTCGCGGGCAAGGCGCCGGTGGAGCATGAGGGTGCCGTTGACCTGCTCGACCACCCACCGCTTCGGTTGCGGAACGAACCCCTTGCCCACGTCGTCGGGGTTGCGCCGGACCACCTCGACGGTGATGTCCTTCACCGCCCCGTGGATGATCACGGCATCCTTGAAGCCCTGGTCGACCAGGGCCTTTTCCAGACGCATCCCGCACCGCTCGTCCGCCTGGTCCAGCAGGGCGATACCGGCCTCGTTGTCGTGCGCGCTCGCGGCCAGGACGACCACGCCGATGATCAGGCCCAGCACGTCGACGGCCAGTCCCCGCTTCCTCCCGGGCGTCTTCTTGTTCGCGTCCAGCCCCGTCGTCCCCTTCGGCACCCCGGCCGCCACGCGGACGGACTGGGTGTCGATGATCACCAGGGACGGGTCCTCTAATCGTCTGGCCCGCTCCCGCACCTGGCAGCGCAGGATCTCCTGGATCCGCTGGTCAAGGCCGTCCTGGCGCCACAGGGTGAAGTAGTAGAACACTGCCGACCAGGCCGGTAAGTCGTGCGGCAGGAGCCGCCACTGGCACCCCGTCCGGTTCTGGTACAGCAGCGCGTTCACGACCTCGCGCAAGTCACAGGAGCCCGGATCCCCGGTCGCCGACCGCGACACCCGCTCCTGCTTCCAGGCGGTGACCAGCGGCTCGATCAAGGCCCACTGCCCGTCGGACAAGTCTGTTGAGTACGGCATCCGTTCCATACCCCGACCCCACCATGCACACGACACGCGAGTCAGCCCGAATACCTCCGTACCCACAAACGGGCGACACCAGATCATCCAGAAACGGACTTAACGTCCTCTGAGGTGGCGAACCATTCGGTCCTGTCCGTCTCGGGCCCGGCCGTGCGCCGCCATCGGCCGTAGTGCGTGCGGCAGAGGTCTTGGCTGTAGATCGGGCGAGCGCAGCGCTGGTCGCCGCGCTCGACCGTGCAGGGGTCGCGCTCGTCGCCCCAGAGCGTGCGGATGCGGACCGGGCGCTGGTAGGTCTGGATGAACTCGTCGCGAGACAGGCCGCTGGCGCTGTGGGCGACGACGCAGTGCCGGCAGAGCACCGTCCCTGCGGTGACCAGCGTCCAGCAGCTGCGGGTGGTGCACTGGGTGGAGCCGGTGAGCGGGTTGTCGGCGTCGCCGTTGAAGAACCAGGTCCCCGCGTCCCACTCGCCGGCCCGCCAGGCGGGGTCCGTGTGCTCTGCCAGCCAACGGCTCCAGTTGGTCAGGTCGACCGCCGGGATGGCGGGGAAATCCTCGACAACCGGATAGGCGGCCCGGTGAGCCTTCTGAGCCGCCATCAGCCTTTCGCCCCCACGAGTTCGACGGCCGCCCGCAGGTCCTCACCGGTCGGGTGGAGGTAGGGGGCGAGCGAGGCTGGCGAGACGTGGCCCAGCAGTTCCTGGACCACGTCGCGGGGTACTCCTGCGCGGATCCAGGCGGTGGCGGCCCCGTGGCGGGCCATGTGGGGGCGGGCGGTGATGCCGGCCCTGCGCCCGAGACGGTCGAACAGCTCCTTCGCCGAGGAATACTTCATCGGGCGGCCGAGCGGGGCTTGGAAGAGGTTCACGAACACCATGTCGCAGCCTGCCGCCTCGGGGACGGTATCGCGTTCGTACTGGTAGTCGGTGTAGCGGGCGACCACGTCGGGGACCACGGGGACGGCGCGCGAGTAACGCGACTTGGCCAGGGCGCCGTTGGCGTTGTCACTGCGGCGGCGGACGTGGATGTGGGGTCCGGGCTGGCTGCAGCCCAGGGCCTGGGAGTCGGCCAGGAAGTGCATGTCCTCGCGGCGCAGGCCAAGCGCCTCACCGATGCGGATGCCGGTGCAGCCCAGCAGTGCGATCAAGAACTTGTCCCGCGCGTGGGACGCCAGGCTGATCAAGGTCTCGATGTCCTGCGGTCGCAGGGTCTCCACCGGGTCCTCGCCGACCGAGAATTTGATCATCTTTGCTTTGACCTGTCGGTACTGGCCGTTCTCTCCCGTCTCGAAGCCGGGCGGGAGCCAGCGCAGGTACTTCGGGGTCGACATCCGTTCGACCAGGACCGGGTCGATCCATTCCTCCCGGGCGGCGAAGCGGAAGAACTCGCAGACCGCGGTCATCACCGCGTTCGCGGTCTTCTGGGAGCGGAAGCGCGGCGTGGCCGACGCGGCCCCGCGCGTAGGCAGCGGGGTGTCGACCAGCCAGCGCAGGAACCGGGCCAGGTCCAGCATCCCGGTTCGGCGCCAGTCGAGTCCTGAGGCGTCGCACCAGGTCAGGTAGAGCGCGACGCGGGTCGCGTAGACGCGCTCGGTGTTGACCGAGCGCCCGAGTGCTCGAAGGCTCGCGAGGAAGAGGCAGCCCTCCTGGTGGGGGCGGTACTGCGAGTCCACCACTGCCCACGAGTGTTGACCTGCCGGTGAGGCGGCTCGTTCTGCATGAAAGATCATGATCGGACGCTACGATCCGTGCCTCACGACCTGCGGATATTACTCCGTCACGCGTCAGGGTGATCTTCATACTCACATAGCTGATGCCAAATCAGGACCCGAGATAACGATCATCCTGGTCGCATACGTCGAGACGTAGCTCGACCACCCACCTGCGGGGCAGCACCTGGAACCCTTTCACATCCGCGTTGCGCGGCACCGCGACGATCTCCGGGTTCTCGTGCTCCGCGGCCCAGCCGACCAGGCCGGCATCGACCACGACATAGCCGCCGTCCACCCAGACCAGCCCGACCTGCGCGAACTCCTCCCGGATCCCGGCCAGGACCAGCTTCGTGCCCGCCCGGTCCTGCACCGACGCCGAGTGCACGACCGCCCGCAGCACGAGTCCGCAGGTGTCCACCAGCAAGTGCCGCTTACGGCCCCGGACGCGCCTGCCCGCGTCGCAGCCGATCGCCTCCCCGCCCTGGTGACTGCGGGCCGACTGCGAGTCCAGCACCGCCGCCGAGGGCCGCGGATCCCGGCCGTCCGCCACCCGGCCCCGGTCACGCAGCACATCATGGACCCGGTCCCAGGTCCCGTCCGCCGTCCAGGCGCGGAACCACCGGTAGGCCGCGTCCCACGGAACGAGGTCGCGCGGCACCAACCGCCACGCACAGCCACCGACCAACACGTACAGCACAGTGTCCACCACCAACCGACGCGGGAACTTCAGCCGACGGCCCGCCCGACGCGGATCCCGCACCGGCAGCAGGGGCTCGATCACCGCCCACTGAGCATCCGTCAACGACGAGGAGTAGGAAGGCTTGCACGCACGGACACACATGACGGTGATCTTCGCGGGCACCTCAGCCGCGAAGATCACCACCAACACATCACGCCACGCAGTTGATCAATTACCCAACACTTTCTCAGCTTGGCGTTTAACCTCGCTGGTCACCCGACCTGCTAATCTGCGGTTTTTCCCGGGACAGCGGAGGCGGCCGTTCTCCACGCTTCGAGATGTCGAGTCAAGAAGCACGAGAGAACGGCCGCTGTCTATGAGTCTCCCTGTCGATGCGCCCGCAGGTGAGGCGTTGGGCCTGTTGTCCCGCTTTCGAGTCGAGTTCTACGAATCCCTGTACAGCCGCCCGGATGCGCTCTTCGAGCTCACGGACGCGGTGCTGTGCGCGGACGGGCCCGTGAAGACCCTGGTCGAGCTGTCGCTGGCCACCGAGCACCGGCGCGGGCACGGTGCCCTCTACTCGGCGTTGGACCAGGGCTGGCTGGAGCCGACGCGGCTGCGGCGCGCACTGGCGGGCCTGCCGCTGCCGAGGGCGGCCGACGGCCGGGTCGTCCTGGCCGTGGATGTGAGCAACTGGCTCCGCCCCGACGCCCCCACCAGCGACGACCGGCTGTTCTGCCACGTCTACGGACGCGGAGACCGCAAGACGGACCAGTTCGTGCCGGGCTGGCCGTACTCCTTCGTCGCTGCGCTGGAGTCCGGCCGCACATCCTGGGTCGCGCTGCTGGACGCCGTGCGCCTGGGCCCCGCGGACGATGCGACTGCCGTCACCGCCGCCCAACTGCGCGATGTCGTAGAGCGGTTGAAGCAGGCCGGGCACTGGCGGACAGGCGATCCCGAGATCCTCATCGTGATGGACGCCGGCTACGACGTTGCCTACCTCTCCCACGCCCTGAGGGACCTGCCCGTCGTGCTGGTCGGACGCCTGCGCTCGGACCGCGTCATGCTCCGCGACGCAGGCCCCGCCCGCTCCGGCCCGAAGGGCGGCCGGCCTCGTCGTCACGGGGGCGTCCTCACTTTCGCCAAGCCGGACAGCTGGCACCGGCCCGATGTCACCACAGCCACGGACACCACCCGCTACGGCAAGGCGGAGGCGATCGCGTGGGATCGGATGCACCCCAGACTCACCCACCGCGGCCCCTGGCTGGACCACGCGGAGGAGGAACTGCCGGTCCTGCACGGCACGTTGACGCGGCTGAAGGTTGAGCGCCTGCCTGGCGATCGCGACCCGAAACCGGTCTGGCTGTGGTGTTCCGCGACCAGCGCCACCAGCGTAGACGTGGACCACTGGTGGCAGTCGTTCCTCCGCAGGTTCGATCTCGAGCACACCTTTAGGCTCATGAAGCAGACCCTCGGCTGGACCGCCCCGAAGATCCGCCACGCGGACACCGCCGACCTGTGGACCTGGCTCATCATCGCCGCCCACACCCAGCTCCGCCTCGCCCGGCCGCTCGCCGAGGATCTACGCCGTCCCTGGGAGCGACCGGCCGAGCCCCGCCGCCTGACCCCCGCCCGAGTGCGGCGGGGGTTCCGCAACGTCCGCGCGACGGCGGCCTGCCCGGCGGCCGCGCCGAAACCATCCCGAGCCGGCCCAGGACGGCCTCCCGGCTCGAAGAACAAGCGCCGGGCGAAGCGCCACGACGTCGGCAAGACGGTCAAACGCGCCGAGTCGATCCAGGAACACCAAGCCCGACGACCATAAACGTCAAGCT
>NZ_JBXQQB010000088.1:0-5133 GCF_057220535.1 Kitasatospora sp. NEAU-CNBT7
GCTCCACCGGGTCGTCCTCGACGAACCCGGCTCGCGGGGCGAGCTGGACCGGTCGCGGTGCGCGGTCGACTCGGTGAACATGAGGGCCCTGAAAAAGGGGAGCCGACAGGTCCGAATCCTGTCGATAGGGGCACGTACGGGTCGAAGATCCACCTGCTCACCGAACGTACCGGTTTACCCCTGTCGCTCGCGATCTCCGGGGCCAACGTCCACGACAGCAGGCCCTGATCCCGCTGGCCGACGCCATCCCGCCGATCCGTTCGCGGCGCGGCCCCAGGCGACGCAGACCCGGGAAGCTGCACGGCGGCCCCTCCGCCGTGTCGATCACGGTAAGGTCGGTGACCCACAGCCGGTCCGGGGCCTTCGCGGTGAAGTCGCGCTTGACCAGGTCCGGGGCGAACTCGGCCGAGGCGTCGGCCATGGTGGTCTTCCACCGCCGCGTGCGGGGACTGATCCCTGCCAGGCCGGCCTCGCGCATCAGCCGCTCGACCCGCTTGCGTCCCACCCGCACGCCCTCGCGGGCCAGGTGGGCGTGCACGCGCGGAGAGCCGTAGACGCCGTGCGACTGCTCGTGGACCTCCTTGATCTTCTCGGCGAGGGCGGCATCGTCGGTCTCGTGGCGGGAGGGGTGCTTTCGGCGGGCGCGCCGGCGGTAGCAGGTGGAGGGCGGCGTGCCTGTCTCCCGACTCCCAGGTGGGGGTGCTCGTCGAGGAGCGCGATCACCTGGGCCGGGTCAGGTCGAGCTGGGCCGCGAAAAACGCCGAGGCTGTGCGCAGGACCTCGTTGGCCCGGCGCAGGTCGCGGACCTCTTTGCGCAAGGCGACCAGTTCCTCCTTCTCTGCGGTGGATGCTGAACGGAAAATCGACGCTCAGCCGGGCAGGCGGCAGCGTCCGTTTCGCGGAGCGGAACGGACGAACGCGTGAGCGGATTGGGTCAGGCTGCGGGTGTGAGGGTGACCTGGTGGCCGAGGGTTTGGAGTTGTCGGACGAGGTCTCGGGTCTTGCGGGCGGTGTTCAGGTGGCGTTGATGCCAGTCGGCGCCGAGGTCTTGGTAGCGGGCGTCGGGGTCGTTGATCAGGTGCCAGGCGATGACGAGGATCGAGCGGGCGACGGCGACCAGTGCCTTTGCGTGGCCTCGGCGTTTGACGAGGCGTCGGTAGCGGGCGCCGAGGAAGGTGTCCGTGCGGGCGGCGGCGTTGGCGGCTTCACCCAGGGCGCCCTTGAGCCAGGGATTGCCCCGGCCTGCGGGGCCGGTGGTGTTCTTCGTGCCGGACTGGATGGTTCTCGGGCAGAGCTTGGCCCAGGAGACCAGGTGCTCCGGGGTGGGGAACCGGCTCATGTCCAGGCCGATCTCGGCGAGGATGATCTGCGCGGTGGCCGCTCCGACGCCGGGGATCGCGTCGAGGCACTCGATCAGATCACGCGCCGGCCGTCCCGGGTGAGCGGCCGACACGCTCTCGTGCCCCGCACCGTTGCTGGCGACCTCACCGTCGTCGCCGGGCGGGCCGGTCATCTCGGCGAGGAGTGTGCCGATGCGCCGGTCGAGTTCACTGAGCTGCTGGGTGAAGTGGTCGACGGTGCCCAGCAGCACGCTGAGCAGGTGGCCGTGGTGGTCCTCGAACTGCCCGGTGAGGGCCTCGATGAGGGCCTCGCGTTTCTTGACCATGCTGCCTCTGGCCAGGTCGGCCAGTGTGCGGGGGTTGCTCTCGCCTGCGACCAGGGCGTCCAGCATCGCCCGTCCGGAGACGCCGAACAGGTCGGAGACGACGGTGGAGAGCTTGATCTGGGCGTCTTCGAGGAGCTTCTCGACGCGGTGCTTGTACCGGGTGCGGTCCTGGGTGAACGCGATGCGGGTGCGGGTGAGGTCGCGCAGCTGCCGCACCGGCTTGGGCGGCACGAACGAGGCGCGGACCATGCCGCGTTCGGCTAGCTTGGCCAGCCACACGGCGTCCAGCCGGTCGGTCTTGGGACGGCCTGGGACGTTCTTCACCTCGCGGGCGTTGACCAGCCAACACTCCAGGCCCCTGGCCTCCAGCAGGTAGAAGAACGTCTTCCAGTAGCTGCCGGTCGCCTCCATCACCACTCGCTGGACGCCGTGGACCCGAAGCCGGTCGCTGAGCTCCAGGACCGCGTTGGTCGTCGACGCCACCGTCCAGACCTCCTGGATCCGCCGGCCTTCGCGCTCCTCGTGCGGCAGCCGCATGCACACCACCCCGGACGCCTTCGCGATGTCGATCGCCGCGACCCGGGCCACCGCCCCGTCGGCCAGGTCCTCCCTCGTCTCCTCCACGGTCGTTCGCCCTTCGTACGTAGTTCTGGGACGGGGCCGTCCGGGAGGCCAGAGGGAGGCGGAGAAGCTGAACGGCGTGCTCAAGACGACAGTGCGTGGTCCCTCGGGCGGCCCCTCACCAGACTCCTATGCGGACTCGAAGCCCAAACATCATGCGGCGTCAGCAGACAGCCCCCGCGCCGATTTTCACGCCCGCGAGGCGTCATCCGCAGGTGAACGGCTGACTCCTATAGACGTCAAGCCGCAGGAGCAAGGTCGGTTTGGGTGATTCGTGAGGTTGGCGTGCTGGTCAGTGCGCGGTAGACCTCGCGGGCGACGAAGCGCTTGAGGCAGCGCGTGATGTCCTTCTTCGACATTCCTTCCTTGGTGCGGCGGGCGACGTAGGCGCGGGTGCGTTCGTCGTAGCGCATGCGGACCAGCACGATGGTGTGGAGGGCGTTGTTCGCGGCCCGGTCACCGCCTCGGTTGAGGCGGTGGCGGTGGGTGCGGCCGGAGGAGGCGGGGATCGGTGCGACGCCGGCCAGGTGCGCGAACGCTCCCTCGGAGCGCATCCGTTCGGGGTTGTCCCCGGCCGATGCGAGGAGCTGGCCGGCGGTCTCCGGGCCGACGCCGAACAGCGCGAGAAGTTCCGGCGCGGCCTGCCGGACCAGCGGGCCGATCTCGGTGTCGAGTTCGGTGATCTCCTCGTCCAGCGCTTGGTGGCGGCGGGCCAGGCGCCGCAGGGCCGCCTTGGTCGCGGCCAGTGGCGTCGACAGCTCCGCGCCGGGCCGCAACCGGGCGAGCGTGCGTATCAGGGCGGCCCGTTCCAGCCCCGCGAGCTGCTCGCGCACGACCGCGGGGGCGGACACGAGCAGGCCACGGATCTGGTTCATCGCCTGGGTGCGGGCCTTCACCGCGCTGCGGCGGGTGACCCGCAGCACCCGCACGGCCTCGACCACACCGTCGCGGCTCTTCGGAACCCCGGTGGCCCGTCCGGAGGCCACCGCCGTGGCAGCGGCGTAGGCGTCGATCGGGTCGGACTTGCCCCTCAGCCGCCGGGTCTTTCGGTCCGGCCTGTCGACGTCGACGACAGTGACCCCGGCGGCGGCCAGCACCCGGGCGAGTTCGGCGCCGTAGGCGCCGGTGCCCTCCACGCCGACCGCGCTCAGGACGCCGTGCGAGCGCATCCAGTCCAGCAGGTCCCGGTAGCCGCGGACGGTGGCCGGGAACTCCCGGTCGGCGAGGTGCCGGCCAAGCGGGTCGATCACCGCCGCGTGGTGGGTCAGGCCGTGAGTGTCGACTCCGCCGGTGATCTCCGTGCTGTCGTGCGTCATGCTGGTCATGTCCGTCCTTGCCGCTTGTCCGAGCCGAGGGCGGCACGCGCCGGTCGGGCGGGTGGACAAGACAGTGACGGGGCCTCTGGCCAGGCTCCTGACTTGTTGAATCGAGCCCAGGCGCGCGGTCTGCAGCCGTAGCGTCCAGGGTGTCGGTCGGCACGGGCCCGCAGTGCTCCTTGCCGCCCACGGGCTGGCTCTCTCAGAGGACGTTAAGTCCGTTTCTGGTAGCGGCCGCGTCCGGGTTGGTCGAGGAGTCCCTGACGAACGAGTCGTCCCAGGCGGGAGCGGGTGGCGTTGATCGAGGGCTCGTTGGTGGGCAGGCCGAGGAGTTCGTGTAGGTCGCGAACCCGGAAGACCCGCCCGGGATGCTCGTTGAAGGCGGTCACGATGCGCTGGTAGACGGTGGCGGTCTCCGCAGGGGCCGGCTCGTGGTCGGGCAGGGCGAGGCCGTCGATGACCTTGCCGGCGGTGGCGATCTCGGCGAGGCGGGCCTCTACCTCGGCCAGTGCACCGGTGAGTTGGTCAATCTGTTCGCGCAGGTAGTCGGCGCGTGTGGCGGCCTCGTCGTGTTCGGCCTGCAACAGCCGCAGGAGTTCGGTGACGTTCATGCTGCCAGCTCGACGTCGTCGCGCCAGGCAGGGCTGGGGGCGGTGAGGCGGCGGAGCATGCCGGCGGTGGCGGCCCAGTAGACGCGGGAGGCGGCGTTGTCGAGCCGGTGGTCGTAGTCGCGGGCAAGGCGCCGGTGGAGCATGAGGGTGCCGTTGACCTGCTCGACCACCCACCGCTTCGGTTGCGGAACGAACCCCTTGCCCACGTCGTCGGGGTTGCGCCGGACCACCTCGACGGTGATGTCCTTCACCGCCCCGTGGATGATCACGGCATCCTTGAAGCCCTGGTCGACCAGGGCCTTTTCCAGACGCATCCCGCACCGCTCGTCCGCCTGGTCCAGCAGGGCGATACCGGCCTCGTTGTCGTGCGCGCTCGCGGCCAGGACGACCACGCCGATGATCAGGCCCAGCACGTCGACGGCCAGTCCCCGCTTCCTCCCGGGCGTCTTCTTGTTCGCGTCCAGCCCCGTCGTCCCCTTCGGCACCCCGGCCGCCACGCGGACGGACTGGGTGTCGATGATCACCAGGGACGGGTCCTCTAATCGTCTGGCCCGCTCCCGCACCTGGCAGCGCAGGATCTCCTGGATCCGCTGGTCAAGGCCGTCCTGGCGCCACAGGGTGAAGTAGTAGAACACTGCCGACCAGGCCGGTAAGTCGTGCGGCAGGAGCCGCCACTGGCACCCCGTCCGGTTCTGGTACAGCAGCGCGTTCACGACCTCGCGCAAGTCACAGGAGCCCGGATCCCCGGTCGCCGACCGCGACACCCGCTCCTGCTTCCAGGCGGTGACCAGCGGCTCGATCAAGGCCCACTGCCCGTCGGACAAGTCTGTTGAGTACGGCATCCGTTCCATACCCCGACCCCACCATGCACACGACACGCGAGTCAGCCCGAATACCTCCGTACCCACAAACGGGCGAC
>NZ_JBXQQB010000089.1:0-4931 GCF_057220535.1 Kitasatospora sp. NEAU-CNBT7
TTTTCAGGGCCCTCATGTTCACCGAGTCGACCGCGCACCGCGACCGGTCCAGCTCGCCCCGCGAGCCGGGTTCGTCGAGGACGACCCGGTGGAGCTTGGCCCACACGCGGGCCTTGCTCCACTCGGTGAAGCGTCGATGGGCCGTCGGCCCGGACGGGCCGAAGCACGGCGGCAACTGGGCCCACGTGCACCCGGAGGTCGCGACGAACACGATCGCCGCCAGAACCTCCCGGTCACCGTGTCGCCGCCGACCACCGCCCTGCGGACGAGTCGGCGCGTCCGGCACCACCAACTGGAACAGCGCCCACAACTCGTCCGGCACCAGACGCTCCACGATCAGCACGCCCGGAGTCTACCCAACCGCCCAAATGAGATGACTTCTTAAAGCATGTCTCATGTGGATAGTTTGGCGAGCTTCTTGTAGCAGGTCAGGGCTGCGGCGAGACCGAGGGAGGCGGCAAAGTGGGAACCCTTCCGTTCATTTCTGACGGTCAGTCTGCGGTAGCCGAAAAGCCAGGCGATGCTGCGCTCGATCTTCCATCGGTGGCGGCCGAGTCGCTTCGAGGTGTCGACGCCCGGGCGGGCGATGCTGGGTGTGATGCCGCGCTGACGCAGCCAGGCGAGGGTGTCGGCGGCGTGGTAGGCCTTGTCGCCGCGGAGCTTGCCCGGGCGTCGTCGACGAGGTCCGCGGCGTGACCGCACGGCTGGCAGGCCACCGAGGGTTCGGCCAACGAGATCGGAGGCATGCCGCCGGCGTGACGGAACCACCTCGCACCCACTGGCCACGACACGCCGACCGAACGCCAGTCCGCTGTGACCACGCCACACCCCTCCGAAATCAGGGTGTTGCGACGACCGGTTGAATCCACCCTGACACTCGTGGTCGCTGTGATGAATCAGTTTCCCGGGCTCGACGGGCCGGCCGTGCAGCGCGTGCTCCAGGGCGGTGGGGACCAGGTCGGCGTCCGCGCGCTCGGAGGTGTGCCGGCCCACGATCCGGCGGGAGAAGGCGTCGTGGATCGAGGCAAACCACCACGGGCCCTCGCCGGGCGGGATGAGCGAGATGCCGGCGACCCGCAGCCGGTTCGGGGCGTCGGCGGTGAAGTCGCGCTGGACCAGGTCCGGGGCGGATTCGGCGGCCGGGTTGAGGCGGGTGGAGCCGCGGGGCCGGCGCGGGCTGACGCCCTGGGGTCCGGCTTGGCGCATCAGGCGCTCGACCCGCTTGTGGCCGACGTGGGTGCCCTTGCGCCGCAGGACGGCGTGGACGCACGGGGAGCCGTAGGTCTCGTCGGACTCGGCGTGGATGCGGCGGATGTGCGCGGTCAGCTCGGCGTCGTGGCGCCTGCGCTCGCAGGGTTCGTGGACGTCGCGGCGCCAGCGGTAGTAGGTGGAGGCGGGGATGTGCAGTTACCGGAGGACGGGCTCGGCCCCGAAGCGGTCCTGGTGCTCGTCGATGAGCTTCAGTACCGTCGTCGGGTCGGGTCGGGCTCCTGGGCGAAAAAGCCGAGGCGGCCTTGAGGATCTCGGACGAGCGCCGCAGCTCGGCGTTCTCCTTGCGCAGAGCGGCCAGCTCCTCCTTCTCCACGGTGGTCAGCCGATCGTCGCGCTCGCCCCGATCCGCCTCGTCCCGGCGAATCCAGTTGCGCAGGGCCTCGTGGTGCACCCCGGGATCGCGGGCCATCTGGCGGATCACCGGCTTCGGATCGGCGGCGCGATACGCGGCAACAGCTCGCTGCCGCAACTCGGGCGGGTACTTCATCGGTGCAGCCATGGCAGAGAGGTTCCCTTCTCATGGCCCATCAGGCCATCTCCGGCAACCTTCCGCACTTCGGGGTAACCTCACGCCGGCTCCTGGCGACCACTGGGCAGCGCCCGCACCCCGCCCGTCGTGCCCGGGGTGGAGCAGGTATCAGTGCCGCGCTGGTCGGGGATGTTGTCCGCGGACAAAATCTCTTGCCCTGCCGGCGGCGAACTCGACTCTGCCCGCCCCGCCCCGAGAATCATCCGCTGTGTGGCCCGGTCGGGCAGCCCAGACGGGGATTGCGCTCGGGCACTCTGGACGGCAGTACCCGGCACGGCTCGTCCGGGCACCTCTTCGACGCAGCGGCGGCGCAGGCGGGCACCGCGTAACCGGTTGTCCCAGTCCGGACTGCCAGCACGGCAGCGCCTCAGACAGGACAGATATGACAGCTCCACCAGCTCTCGCAGACGGGGCTGCGGCCGCGCAGCGCGATCACCGAGGCCGTCGGCTACAGTCCCGCCTCAGGCTTACCACCCAGCTGGGCCAGGGGATCGATGGCTATGTGCTTGGCGGCCTCGGGTCAACCCTGCCAACCATCTCACACGCCCTGGGCATGTCCGCCTGGTGGGCTGGACTGATCGGTGCCTCTGCCCTGGTCGGCATTTTCATCGGAGGCCCCCTGTTCGGCTGGTGCGCCGACCGCTTCGGCCGCCGAACCGTCTTCCTCGCAGACATCCTGCTCTTCCTGGCCGGCTCGGTCCTTCAGTTCTTCGTCGACGGCGCCTGGCAGTTGTTCGCGGTCCGCCTGCTCATGGGCATCGCGATCGGCGGCGAGTACGCGGTCGGCGCACCCCTACTGTCGGAGTACACCCCCAGCGGCAACCGCGGCAGGCTGCTCGCCAGTCTCGAAGTAAGCTGGTATGTGGGCTACATGGCGGCGTTCACCGTTGGTTACCTGCTCATCGGGGTGGCCGGGGGATGGCGTTGGACCCTGGGCAGCAGTGTGTTCATCGCTTTGGTGTGTGTCGCCCTGCGCAAGAGCGTTCCCGAGTCCGCCCGCTGGCTGCTCAGCCGCAACCGACGGGAGAAGGCCGAGGAGCTCATCCACCGCTACGGGGTGGAAATCGACGTCGAAGCCGAATACGCCGCCCGCACGGCCGGGTCCGCGCATTGCGGCATCCGAGCTCTGTTCAGCTCCGAGCACCGACGCGCCACTGTCTTCGTTAGCACCTTCTGGGGCGCTCTGGTACTTCCCTACTTCGCCATCGGCACGTTCTCCCCACAAGTCCTGGGGTCCCTGGGTCTGGGTTCCGAGGCCCTGGCCGGCTCCCTGGCCGCCAATGCCGTCGCGGTCGTCGGTGTCACGATCGGCTGCCTGCTAGTGGAGCGAATCGGCCGCCGCAAACTCCTCATACCCCCGCTGTGGATCACCGCGGCCGCCCTCGCCGTCCTGGGTGTGTGGCCCACCGCCCCCCTCGCGGTCGTCCTCATCTGCTTCCTCCTCTTCGCACTGCTCAACGCCGCCTCCTCGACGCTGACGGCGGTGTACCCGCTGGAGGTCTTTCCGACCTCGATCCGGTCTACCGGGGTGGGATTCGCCACTGCGATGAGTCGGATCGGCGCGGCTGCTGGCACCTTCCTACTGCCGCTCCTCCTCCAGCACGCAGGGGTGGGGCCCACCATGTTGGTCGGCGCGACCGTGCTGGCCGTCGGGGCACTCGTCTCCCACCGCCTAGCACCGGAAACCACAGGTCTTGACCTCGGCCACACCGCGCAGGCCGTCCGGCGCGCCCCGGAGCAGGCTCACTGATCGTTTCAGAATGACTTTCGAAGGCGCCGGAGGCAGATGATGATGCTGCAGGCGAGGTCGAGTAGTCCTTGGTAGAGGTCGGGGCGTCGCTCGTAGCGGGTGCGGAGGCGCTTGAACTGGTGGAGCCAGGCGAAGGTGCGCTCTACGACCCAGCGGGTGCGGCCGAGTCCGGAGCCGTGGGCGACGCCGCGTCGGGCGATCATCGGCTTGATGCCGCGCCTCCACAGCAACTGAGGTTGTCGCGAGGGGGTGACAGATGATGATCTTTTCGCTACTCCGTGCGTATGAGGTATGCGGATGGCGGCGGGCTGACCGCCGTAGGGCGGGCGAAGCGGGAGCGGGTGCGCTTCGAGGCCGCGGAGTTGTTCGAACAGGGAGTGCGCCCGTCGGAGGTCGCGCGGCGGCTGCGGGTGTCGCGGAAGTCCGTCTATGCCTGGCAAGCCCGGTGGCGGGATGGCGGTGTCCAGGCGCTGGTGTCGAAGGGGACGCAGGGCCCGCGGTGTCGGTTGGACATTGAGCAGCCGCAGCGGCTCGAGGCGGAGCTGACGCGGGGGCCGGCCGCGCACGGCTGGACGGAGGACCAGCGCTGGACGCCGGCCCGGATCGCGGTGCTGGTCGAGCGGCTGTTCAAGGTCTCCTACAGTCTGAAGGGCATGTCGCTGGTCCTGCACCGGATGGGCTGGAGCGTGCAAGTCCCGATGCATCGCCCGGTGGAGCGCGACGACGCGGCGGTGGCCGCCTGGCGGGAGGAGACCTGGCCCGCCGTGGGAAAACCGCACGGGACCAGGGCGCGTGGGTGGTCTTCGAGGACGAGGCAGGCCAGTCGCTGAGGCCTCCGAAGGCGCGCACCTGGTCCCGGAAGGGACAGACACCCGTCGTGAAGGTCACCGGCAAGGGCTCCGGCCGCGTCTCGCCCGCCGGGCTCGTGTGCGTCCGGCCCGGTGACCCGCGGACCCGACTGATCTACCGCATGATCGTCCATCGTGGCCGCAAGGGCGAGAAGAAGGGCTTCCGCGAGAAGGACCTCGCCCGGCTGCTCGATGCAGCCCACCAGCAGCTCGGCGGCCCGCTCGTCCTGGTGTGGGACAACGCCACCGCCCACACCGACCGCGTGATGCGCGAGCTGATCGCCACCCGCTCGTGGCTGACCGTCTTCCGCCTGCCGCCGTATGCGCCGGACCTCAACCCCGCCGAGGGTGTGTGGGCCCACCTCAAGAAGAGTCTGGCCAACCTCGCACCCCACACCACCGACCAGCTCGCCACGGCGGTCCGGACCCGACTGAAGAAAACGCAGTACCGTCCCCGCCCCATCGACGGCTTCATCGCCGAGACCGGCCTGACCTTCCAACTCCCATAATCACCTCACTACTTCAACCTCAA
>NZ_JBXQQB010000090.1:0-4905 GCF_057220535.1 Kitasatospora sp. NEAU-CNBT7
GACGTCACGCTGCTCGAAAGGGTCCTCAGTGGACTTCGCAAGCTCTAACGCGGCCGCCCCCAGCCGCGCCACCACCTCGGCGAAGATCGTCGTCGCGGGCGGCTTCGGCGTGGGCAAGACCACCCTCGTCGGTGCGGTCTCCGAGATCAACCCGCTGCGCACCGAAGCCGTCATGACCAGCGCCAGCGCCGGCATCGACGACCTCACCCACACCGCGGGCAAGACGACCACCACGGTCGCCATGGACTTCGGCCGCATCACCCTCGACGAGGACCTGATCCTCTACCTCTTCGGCACCCCCGGCCAGGACCGCTTCTGGTTCATGTGGGACGACCTCGTCCGCGGCGCCATCGGCGCCGTCGTCCTCGTCGACACCCGCCGCCTCGCCGACTGCTTCCCCGCCCTCGACTACTTCGAGAACAGCGGCCTGCCCTTCGTCGTCGGCCTCAACGGCTTCGAAGGCCACCAGCCGCACACCCCCGAAGAGGTCCGCGAAGCACTCCAGCTCGGCCCCGACACCCCGATCATCGCGTTGGACGCGCGGCGCCGGGACAGTGCCAAGAGCGCCCTGATCACCCTGGTCGAGCACGCCCTGCTGGCCAGACTGCGCTGACCCGCCGGCCCTCCTCCGTGAGGTACGGCACGTGCCCGCCTTCCGCCCCTCGGGCGGGGGCGGGCACGGGCGCTGTGGCGCATAACGGTTCGGTAGGCATTTGGAGATCGTCATTGACCCACAGTGACCGACTCGATCCGATATGCGCGGATGACCTTGAGGTTTGGGGTCACCTGCCCACAAATGTCCAATTTGCTCGTGCCTGACCGGGTACGGAGTGCTGTTTGTCCCGAATCCCTGCACGTGCTGAAATTCCAGCTACCCCGTAGTCATCGTTGGCAGTTCCACCCACAGCGGGCTGCGGCCACCGGGGGAAGCCGCTGGATAGATCCATGGCCGCCAGTCGGTCGAGAGGTTGTTGTCGAGTGAGGCGTAAGCAGCCAGTCACCCCGCAGCGCTCAGAGCCCCGCCAGAGTGAGCCGGGCGGTAGCGGCCAGGCACCCGCAGGGTTCTCCGCGTTCAGCCCCACCGAGGAGCGGACCGGCCCCGGGCCGTCCGTCGTGCTCGGCGGCGGCCCCAAGCCGGGCCAGTCGCCCAAGGGCTCCGACACCGACGAGCGGCGTGCCGCCGCCGGCGGCCGGTACGAGTTCCTGTCCCCGCTGAACTGGCGGGTGCCGACCCGTCTCGTCGCGATCCTGCTGATCCCGGTCATCATCGGCCTGGTCTTCGGCGGTCTGCGCGTCAACACCTCGTTCGACGACTGGGTCAAGGCCGACAAGGCGCTCAAGACCGCCGACCTGGCGCGCACCGCGACCCAGCTGGCCGACGCCCTGGAGAACGAGCGCGACTTCACCGCCGCGCCGCGGATCACCGGCAACGACCCCAACGGGGACGTGAAGAAGTACCGCGGTCTGACCGACCAGGCGCTGGTGGCCTACAACAAGGCCTTCGCCAAGGTGAAGGACGACGCCACGCTGTCCCGCCGCAACGAGGCGTTCCAGCTGCTCGTCGCCGACCTCCCGCACCTGCGGGACAACGCCTACAAGCCGGAGCTGTTCGCCACCGCGACCCCGGCCGCCTACTCGGCGATGTTCGCGCCGCTGCTGGCCGTCGACAACTCCGTCGGCTTCGGCAGCTCCAGCGAGACCAGCCGCGGCCGCTCGATCTACGCCATGTCGCTGGCCAAGGCCTCCGCCTCGACCCAGCGCGTGCTGATGACCCACCTGCTGGTCGGCATCGGCACCAACACGGTCACCAAGTACGAGAACGTCGAGCTGATCCAGACCCTGCTGGTCTCGGCCAAGCTCGAGCAGACCGCGATCAGCGAGTTCACCACCGGCAGCACCGCCGAGGACGCCAAGGTCTACGCGGACGCGATCGGCGAGCAGGCCTCGGCCGACCTGCGCTCCCCGCACCGGATGCCCGGCGGCCAGGCCATCCCGACCGTCCAGGGCCTGCTGAACATCGGCATGGCGTACTCCTCGGCCGCCGCGGCCGGCGAGTCCAAGGGCAAGGAGCAGGCCCGCGCGACCTTCGAGGCCGCCACCGCCGAGGGCCTGAACCTCGACAACTGGACCCAGGCCACCGGTGGCCACATCAACACCCTGCGCAACACCGAGAACAAGCTGCTCGACCAGGTCGTGGCCGGCGCCGCGAACATCAAGTCGCGCGCCCAGACCGACGCCATCCTGAACTCGGCGATCGTGATCGCGGCGCTCGCGCTGGCCGGTCTGCTCACCGGCTTCATCGCCCGCTCGATGATCCTCGGCATGCGCGTGCTCAACAGCGCCGCGCTGGAGATCGCCAACCACCGTCTGCCGGACCTGGTCGAGAAGCTCTCCAAGACCGACCCGGACCGGGTGGACACCTCGGTCGCGCAGATCCCGCTGTGGGGCAAGGACGAGATCGGCGAGGTCGCCCGCGCCTTCGACCAGGTCCACGCCCAGGCGGTCTCGCTCGCCGCCGAGCAGGCCCTGCTCCGAGGCAACCTGAACGCGATCTTCTCCAACCTGTCGCGCCGCAGCCAGAGCCTGATCCAGCGCCAGCTGGCGCTGATCACCGACCTGGAGAACAACGAGGCCGACCCGGACCAGCTGGAGAACCTCTTCAAGCTGGACCACCTCGCGACCCGTATGCGCCGCAACGGCGAGAACCTCCTCGTCCTCGCCGGTGAGGAGCCGGGCCGCCGCTGGAACACCCCGGTGCCGCTGGTCGACGTGCTCCGCGCCGCCGCCTCCGAGGTGGAGCAGTACGAGCGCATCGAGCTGGCCGGCATACCCGACGCCGACGTCGTCGGCCCCGCCGTGACCGACCTCGTCCACCTGCTCGCCGAGCTGCTGGAGAACGCCACCTCGTTCTCCAGCCCGCAGACCCGGGTGCTGGTCAACGCCACCCGCCTGCCGGACGGCCGGGTGCTGGTGGAGATCCACGACAAGGGCATCGGCCTCACCGCCGAGGACTTCGCCGAGATCAACGAGAAGCTGGCCGAGCCGCCCACGGTCGACGCCACCATCTCCCGCCGCATGGGCCTGTTCGTGGTCGGCCGCCTCTCGCAGCGCCACGACATCCGGGTCCAGCTGCGCCCCTCCGGCGAGTCCGCCGGCACCACCTCCCTGGTGATGCTCCCGCAGATGCTGGTCCAGCTGAGCGCGCGTCCCGAGCCGGAGGAGGAGTTCACGGTCTCCCGCATCTTCGCCGAGCAGGAGCCGGCCGCCGAGGCCTGGGACCAGGTCGGTCCGGCCCGCAGCGCCGCCGAACTGGGCTTCGACGACCACCTCACCGGCAACACCGGCACCAGCGGCTTCAGCCCGGCACTGGAGTCCGTCCAGCGCTCGCAGCGGCTCGAGCAGCGCCGGCTGGCGGCGCTGGAGTCCGGCGAGGGCGACGGCGAGCAGGAGCCGCTGGAGGCCGAGCTGGTCGAGCCGCCGTACGGCGAGAACTACGGCGACCAGGGCTACCAGCAGCAGGACCAGTACGGCCAGGGGCAGTTCGCCGGCCAGCCGTACGCCCAGGACGGGTACCGCGAGTACCCCGAGTACGCGGACGACCAGTTCCAGGGCAGCGCCCAGTACCAGGACCCGCAGTTCCAGGGCGCGCCGTACGGCCAGGAGCAGCCCTACGCCCAGGACGGCTACCAGGACTACGGTCAGGACCAGTACGGCCAGGACCAGTACGGCGGCCAGCCGTACGGCCAGGACCAGTACGGCCGCGGCGGCTACGACCAGCAGTACGACCAGGGCTACCAGCCGTTCGACGGCGGCCGGGCCGGGGAGGCGCCCGCGGGGCACCCCTACGGCCAGGACGAGCCCCCGGCGGCGCTGCCGCCCGCCCAGGGCGGGACGCTCGGCTCCGGGCTGCCCCAGCGCCGTCCCGGCCAGCAGCTGGCCGGCTCGTCCGCCGGCGCCGGATCGGCGTTCGGCGGCGGCGACCAGGGCGGCCGCTCGGACGGCGAGAAGCCGAACTGGTTCACCGGCGCCCGGGACACCGGCAGCGACTCGGAGCAGCGCGGCCACCAGGTGTCGGCGCTCGGCGGCTACGGCCCGACCGGTCCGACCAGCTCGCCGGCCGGCGACTGGCAGTCCCCCAACGACGGTGACTGGCAGCGCGCCGAGCAGCTGCGCGAGCCCGCGGCCGGCGGCACCACGCCGTCCGGTCTGCCGCGCCGGGTGCCCAAGCAGAACCTGGTCCCCGGCAACGCCAAGCCGACTCCGCAGGACGGCCCGCAGGTCTCCCGCAACCCGGAGGAGGTGCGCGGGCGCCTGACCAACCTGCGCCGCGGCGTGGAGCAGGGCCGAAGCGCCGGCGGCGACCCGGGTGCGACCGGTAGTTTCCGGATCGATCCCCAAGAAATTTCCCAGCAGGGCCGGTCCGGCAACGGACAGCAGAACAACAGCACCGATCTCTTCGGCGGCTCGAACCACCAGGAGCGTTGAGTTGAGTCAGATGAGCCAGGCCGCACAGAACCTGAACTGGCTGATCACCAATTTCGTGGACAACACCCCCGGGGTGTCGCACACGGTGGTGGTCTCCGCCGACGGTCTCCTGCTGTGCATGTCCGAGGGCTTCCCGCGGGACCGCGCCGACCAGCTCGCCGCGGTCGCCTCCGGGCTGACCTCGCTGACCTCCGGCGCCAGCCGGATCTTCGAGGGCGGCGAGGTCAACCAGACCGTCGTCGAGATGGAGCGGGGCTTCCTGTTCCTGATGGCGGTCAGCGACGGATCGGCCCTGGCCGTCCTCGCCTCCCCCGACTCCGACATCGGTCTGGTGGGCTACGAGATGGCCCTCCTCGTCGACCGTGCCGGAGCCGTCCTCACCCCCGCGCTGCGCGCGGAACTCCAGGGCAGTCTCCTGCA
>NZ_JBXQQB010000091.1:0-4853 GCF_057220535.1 Kitasatospora sp. NEAU-CNBT7
GCCCTCGCCGCCGTCGCCGGCCCACAGTCCGAGGATGTCGCGGGTGCCATCCACGGTCACCGCGAGGGCGACGTAGATCGGCCGGTTGGCGACCTGCCCGTCACGGACCTTCACGTGGATACAGTCGACGAAGATCACCGGATAGATCGCGTCGAGCGGGCGGTTCTGCCATTCGGCCATCCCGTCCATGACCTTGTCGGTGATGGTGGAGATGGTCGACTTGGACACGCTCGCCCCGTAGACCTCGGCCAGGTGCGCGGAGATGTCACCGTGCGTCAGACCCCGCGCGGACAGGGACAGCACCGACAGCACCATCTCGTCGACGCCGGTCAATCTCCGCTGGCGCTTCTTGACGATCTGCGGCTCGAAGCTGCCCTCGCGGTCCCGGGGCACCTCGATCTCGACCGGGCCGACGTCGGTCAGCACGGTCTTGGAACGGACGCCGTTGCGGCTGTTGCCACTGCCCGCACCGGCCCGGTCGTGCTTCTCGTATCCGAGGTGGTCGGTGATCTCGCCCTCCAGAGCGGACTCCAGCACCCGCTTGGTCAGCTACTGCAGCAGCCCGACCTCGCCGGTCAACTGGAGCCCGCTCGCGCGAGCCCGGTCGACCAGCTACCCGATCAACTGATCGTCCAACAGGTCCGCCGACAGCTCGACCGGCCGGACCTCTTCAACCGCCTCAACCGAGGCGATCACGTCGCTCATCAGGTGCTCTTCCTAGATCGGGAGATACACCGGTCACCGTACAGACCCGTCGCTGGACACACCCTCCGGGAAGGCGAGGCCGCCGGCTGGCGAGTCCATGAGCGTTGCGCTGGCATGCCGAGAGGGGCTTGCTCGGAAGCCTGCTCCGGCCTTTTCCGTGGTGCCGACAATGGGGCCGTGTGCCAGAGGGCCACGGTCCTCGACGCCGCTGCCGGGGCGGGCTGGGTGAACTTCCAGCTCCGGCAGCGGCTGTGGTTGCGTGCCGCGGGCTCGGCTGGGCGAGGTGCTCGTCCATCGTGAAGCCTCATGGGGAGTGGCGGAACGGAACGGGGCAGGCACGATTCGGCCGCGTCGTGGTGGGGCGGAGTCGGGTTACTGGGCGAGTTGGTCGGCTGGCCCCATGGCGATGACGGGGTTCTTGCCGGGGTCGAGGGTGGTGAGGAGGGTTTGCAGGTCGTGCTTGACGAGGGTGATGCAGCCGTGGGTGGGGCCGCCGTGGTCGACGTGGAGCCAGATGCCGCCGCCGTGGCTGATGCCCTGGGGGTGGGAGTTGTCGAGCGGTGAGCGGCCCGGGGTGCGGTTGTAGTCGATGGCGATGACGTAGTCGAAGGCTCCAGCAAGCGGTTCGCCCTTGAAGCCGGTGCCGCCGATCGTGAAGGAGCTCGACTGGTAGTACGGGAGTTTGGCGCCGGGGTCGGCGAGCTTGCCGCCGGCGTCGCTGAGGGTGAAGACGCCGATCGGGCTGCGCAGGTCGCCCGTGCGATGGTCGGTGGTCCAGCCGTTGAGGGCGTTGTGGGCGGGCCAGCCGGGTCCGGCGCTCCAATGGCCGGAGTCATCGGCGGTCCACAGTCGGACGGCGGTATCGGAGGAGTCCTTCCCCTGCCCGGTGACCACCACGACCTGGCGGGTGCCGGTGGGGATCTCGGCGAGCGTGCGCGGCCCCAGGCCGGTGATCGACGACGCTGCGTCGGCAGGTAACGACGGTACCGGTAATCCGGTCCCGGTGATCGCGGTGGGGGTGGGAACGGAGCCGAAGGGCGCCGGCGTCTGTGCCTCTGCCGTGGGTGTTGAGGGCTGTGCGGCACAGGAGGCGGCGCCGCCGCAGAGCAGGCCGACGGCGCACAGCAGTGCCCAGTGACGGGGGAGGCGCGGCATCCTGGCAAGAGGGGAGGCGGGCATGGCGAAGTCCTTCACTGAGCTGGTGGTGTTCGTACTGAAGGTGAACAGGGGCGTCAGTCGCCGGCGCCCTGCAGGTGAGTCGAGTTCAGGACGGCGGCGGCTTCGTCGACGGCCGTCTGGTCCGGTGCGGCGAGGCAGGCGTAAGCGCTGACGAACGTGGGCGCCTTGTGAGGATTGGGGAACTTCTCCTCGATCGCCTGGGTGCCGCCGATCGCGCGGCACTGTGCGCTGGGATCGACCAACTGGGGGCCACCGGGCACGGTGCTCGACGGGGTGGCATTTTGTTCGTAGGCCGACTGCCAGAACACCAGTACCCCGCCCTTCGGCAGGGCGGTGACCGGGAGGCACTGCTGCTTGTCGCGGCCGTCCAGGGACCCCTGACACGGCCCGTTGCCCGCGGCACTGGGCACCGAGACTACGTACACCCCGGGTTCTGCCGTCCCGTTGGGCAGGCGCGGGGGCAGGGTGTGCCAGCCGGCCGGGGCGGTGGCGACGACCAGACCGGCCGGCGCCGCGTACAGCTCGAGCCGTTGGGTCGAGGTCCCGGCCGGCCAACGCGGCTGCGGGCTGCTCAGCGGTGTACCGCTGGTGGTGGCAGATGGTCCGAGGGCTGCAGGGTCGGTACGCGTCGGTCCCCCAGGGAGAAGTGCGGCCGTGAGCAAAGCCACTGCCAGCACGGGCGCGCACAGTACCGCCGCCCTGATCTGCCTGGCGCGACGGACCCGGCGCCGCACTTTGGGCATCCGGTCCTCGGGCGTCGGCAGCCGCAGGGTGCTGTCGGTCGCCGCGTGGCGCAGCTGCTCGACGACTGCGGTCAGCTCGGCGTCGAGGGGGTCGTCGTTGCGGAGGTCGTCATGGAGGAATCCATCGTGATTCATTCCGTCACCTGCCCGCCGCTGAGAGCAGGCCGGAGGCTGGCAGTCGGTCGCGCAGCGTGCGCAGTGCCTTGGCGGCCTGGCTTTTTACCGTTCCGGTCGAACAGCCGAGCATCGCCGCGGTCTCCTCCACGCTGAGGTCCTCCAGGTAGCGCAGCACCACCACGGCTCGCTGCCGGTTGGGCAGGTGCCGCAGCAAGGCCGCTACCTGCCGCTCGCTGTCCACCTCGCCGAAGCCGTCCGTGGCCGTCGGAACATCGGGCAGGTCCGAGTGCGGTAGCTCGCGCCGCCAGGCCCGCCGCCACCAGGAGGCGTGTACGTTGACCATGACGCGGCGCACGTATGCCTCGGGCTGCTCCTCGGCGATCCGGCTCCACTTCGGCCACGTGCGCGCCAGCGCGGTCTGCAGCAGGTCCTCGGCCAGATGCCGGTCGCCGGTCAGCAGCCAGGCCGAACGCAGCAGCCGCGGCCCGCAGACTGCCACGAACTCCTCGAACCCTGTCCAACTGCCGGTCATCTCGTCCCTGTGCGGCTTGCTTGTTTCCTCTGGTCGGTCCCACGTCTGTTGGAACCGTGTGCAGCCCTCACCGGGTTGCCCAATGTGACGCACGCCATGTGCGGCCGGGAGGGCGGCCAGTAGATCGTATGCGCCCGGCTATCAGGTCTGACGGCGGTGCCCCTACGTGTTTGGTCAAGCGGTTCGAGGTTGTTCTTCAGCTCTTGGTGGCTCGCTCAGAGGACGTTAAGTCCGTTTCTGGATGATCTGGTGTCGCCCGTTTGTGGGTACGGAGGTATTCGGGCTGACTCGCGTGTCGTGTGCATGGTGGGGTCGGGGTATGGAACGGATGCCGTACTCAACAGACTTGTCCGACGGGCAGTGGGCCTTGATCGAGCCGCTGGTCACCGCCTGGAAGCAGGAGCGGGTGTCGCGGTCGGCGACCGGGGATCCGGGCTCCTGTGACTTGCGCGAGGTCGTGAACGCGCTGCTGTACCAGAACCGGACGGGGTGCCAGTGGCGGCTCCTGCCGCACGACTTACCGGCCTGGTCGGCAGTGTTCTACTACTTCACCCTGTGGCGCCAGGACGGCCTTGACCAGCGGATCCAGGAGATCCTGCGCTGCCAGGTGCGGGAGCGGGCCAGACGATTAGAGGACCCGTCCCTGGTGATCATCGACACCCAGTCCGTCCGCGTGGCGGCCGGGGTGCCGAAGGGGACGACGGGGCTGGACGCGAACAAGAAGACGCCCGGGAGGAAGCGGGGACTGGCCGTCGACGTGCTGGGCCTGATCATCGGCGTGGTCGTCCTGGCCGCGAGCGCGCACGACAACGAGGCCGGTATCGCCCTGCTGGACCAGGCGGACGAGCGGTGCGGGATGCGTCTGGAAAAGGCCCTGGTCGACCAGGGCTTCAAGGATGCCGTGATCATCCACGGGGCGGTGAAGGACATCACCGTCGAGGTGGTCCGGCGCAACCCCGACGACGTGGGCAAGGGGTTCGTTCCGCAACCGAAGCGGTGGGTGGTCGAGCAGGTCAACGGCACCCTCATGCTCCACCGGCGCCTTGCCCGCGACTACGACCACCGGCTCGACAACGCCGCCTCCCGCGTCTACTGGGCCGCCACCGCCGGCATGCTCCGCCGCCTCACCGCCCCCAGCCCTGCCTGGCGCGACGACGTCGAGCTGGCAGCATGAACGTCACCGAACTCCTGCGGCTGTTGCAGGCCGAACACGACGAGGCCGCCACACGCGCCGACTACCTGCGCGAACAGATTGACCAACTCACCGGTGCACTGGCCGAGGTAGAGGCCCGCCTCGCCGAGATCGCCACCGCCGGCAAGGTCATCGACGGCCTCGCCCTGCCCGACCACGAGCCGGCCCCTGCGGAGACCGCCACCGTCTACCAGCGCATCGTGACCGCCTTCAACGAGCATCCCGGGCGGGTCTTCCGGGTTCGCGACCTACACGAACTCCTCGGCCTGCCCACCAACGAGCCCTCGATCAACGCCACCCGCTCCCGCCTGGGACGACTCGTTCGTCAGGGACTCCTCGACCAACCCGGACGCGGCCGCTACCAGAAACGGACTTAACGTCCTCT
>NZ_JBXQQB010000092.1:0-4662 GCF_057220535.1 Kitasatospora sp. NEAU-CNBT7
CCTCCGACGCCTGGTCCGCATTGCCGAAGATCGTGATCCCGAGCCGACGGCCTGCATCCTCGGCTCCCGGAGCGTGAAGACCTCCACGAACGTTCCCGCCACTTCGCAGGGCGTCGATGCCGGGAAGCAGATCGTCGGCAGGAAGCGGAACATCGTCACCGTGCTGGTGACCGCCGCGAGCGTGCAGGACGATGCCGCCGGCCGGCAGCTGCTGACCCAGGTCGCCGCCGACCACCCGACTGTCGGCAAGGCCTGGGTCGACATGGGTACAAGACCGCCGTCGTCGAGCACGGTGCAACCCTCGGCATCGACGTCGAGATCGTCCGCCGCGACCCCACCACCAGGGGCTTCGTCGTCCAGCCCCGCCGCTGGGTCGTCGAACGCAGTCTTGGCTGGCTGATGAACCACCGCCGCCTGGCCCGGGACTACGAGGCCCTCCCCGCCCGCTCCGAAGCCATGATCCACGTCGCGATGATCAGCCTCATGACCCGCCGACTCACCGGCGAAAACACCCCAACCTGGCGCGGCACCTGAGCATAAGGACCAGGGACGAAACACCCAGTCAGCTTGTTCTATATCTACCAAGATCGTCCGGGCTTGCCGATGGCCTTGAGGTTCTCGGGGCGTTTGACGGTCTTGCCGACGTCGTAGCGGGGTGCGCGGTGTTTGTTCCTGGCGCCGGGTGGCCGTCCAGGGCCTGCGCCTCTGGGTTTGGGAACACGGGTCGGGCAGGTGAGGTGGGGGCAGATGTTCCTGAATCCCCGGCGGACCCGGGCCGGGGTGAGGTGGTCGGCGGTGGTGGGTTTCTCCCAGGGGCGGCGAAGGTCCGCGGCGAGCGGTCGGGTGAGCCTGAGTTGGGTGTGGGCGACGATGAGGATCCAGGTCCAGCGGTCCGCGGCCTCGGGGGTGCGAAGTTTCGGGGTGGTCCAGCCGAGGGTCTGTTTTGCGAAGCGAAAGGTGTGCTCCAGGTCGAAGCGGCGGAGGAATGCCTGCCAGAAGCGGTCCACGTCCTGAGGGGTGGCGCCGGTTTTGGAGGACCACAGCCACACCGGTGGGGCATCGCGCTCCTTCGGCAGGCGCTCGACCTTCAGTCGGATCAACGTTCCCTCCACCAGGGGCAGTTCACCGTCCTGGTCGAGCCAGGAGGAGCGGTGGGTGAGCCGCGGGTGGACCCGGTCCCACGCCTGGGTCGCGGCCTTGCCGTAGTTGGCGGTGTCGGTGACCGTGGTGATCGCGGGCTCGGGCCAGGTCTCCGGCTTGGCGAAGCGGAATTCCGGGCCGTGCCGGGGCGGCCGACCGGTGACGCCGTGCATCCTTGGTGGTTTCGGCAGGCGCATCACGCGATCGGAGCGGACCCGGCCGACCAGCTCGACCGGCAGATCGCGCAGGACCCAGGCCAGTCGGGTGACGTCGTAGCCGGCGTCGCTGACGATCACGATGTGCGGGTCCCCGGCCTGCCACTGGCCTGCGGTGATGAGCCGCTCCACGACACCCCGCAGTTGGGCGGCGGTGACCGCGGTCGCGTCGTCCGCCGGACCGAGCCGGACCGCGTCCAGGATCGCGGTCCAGGACGTGGCACCCGGCTCCAGCACGGCCACGAAGGAGTAGGGCCAGCCCGGAATGAACTGCGAGGCTGTCTTCGCCCGGCCGTAGACGTGGCAGAAGAGCCGCTCCGCCGAGCACGGCGCGTCCGAGCGCAGCCACGGCGACACATCGACGGCGAGGACCAGGCGCCCGCCCTCGAAGCGCGGCAGCGGCAGCCCGGCCAGCACCGTCCGCAGCCGGACGACGTCGATCCGGCCGTGGTTCAGGCCGCCGTACATCGCTCCGTGCCCACGACGGTGCTCGGGCAACAGCGTCAGGGCCACCGGGGACTTCACCGCACCGTCCGCGCACAGCACCGCGCCGGCGAGTTCGAACAACTCGTCACTCCGGGCGGTCAGACACTCGTAGAACTCTCCCCGGAAGCGTGATGCTTCCGCGAACGCTTCCCGCCGGACAGCATCAGGCAGCAGACTCACCCTCACGGCCTTCGTCGTGGTCACGTGCACCTTGGTCGGAGCACAGGATCAGACGAAGGCCGCCCTCATGTCCGGCGAATCCCCATGTGAGCTACCCCGTTCGAGACACCGTTCGAGTCAGGAAGAAAAAGAACAAGGCAAGAGGGTGTTCGATAGGGGAATCCACCCAACTGTCCGGCTTTGATCGGCGCGGCACGGACTCGGTTTCATGATCTCGTGGCGGTCGGGTCCGTGTCCGCGAAATTCATCAGCTGTGACGGAACGACGCCGGTACTCCTCGGACCTGAAGGATGATCAGTGGCAGCTCATCGAGCCGATGCTGTTGCGATGGCGGGCGGCGCGAGCCGAAGGCCGTGAGCCGATCACCGAGCTGCGCGAGGTGGTCGACGCGATCCTCTACGTCACCCGGACCGGCATCGCCTGGCGATTCCTGCCGCACGACTTCCCGCCCCACACCACCGTCTACGGCTACTTCAAGGAGTGGGAACGCGACGGGACCACGGAGCAGATCCACGACACACTCCGTGACCAGCTGCGGGCGAAGAAGGGCCGCCGCATCCTGCCGACCGCGGCGATCATCGACGCGCAGTCCGTGAAGGCCTCGCCCAACGCCCCCGCCGACTCCCAGGGCTTCGACGGCGGCAAGAAGGTCAAGGGCCGCAAGCGCCACATCGCCACCGACACCCTCGGCCTGCTCCTGGTGCTGATCGTCACCGCCGCCGGCGTCCAGGACTCCGCAGGCGGGAAACAGGTTCTCGACGTCCTCGCCGACCGGTGGCCGAGCGTGACCAAGGCCTGGGCCGATGCCGGGTACAACGCCGGCGTCGTCAGGCACGGCACCACCCATGACATCGATGTCGAGGTCGTCGCCCGCGACAAGGAGCAGAAGGGCTTCGTCGTGCAGCCGATCCGCTGGCGGGTGGAGCAGACCTTCGGGATCATGGCCCGGTACCGGCGGCTCCACCGCGACTACGAGGAGCTGCCGGACCGGTCACGCCCGATGATCCAGTGGGCCATGGTCAACTCGATGACCACCCGGCTGACCGCCAGCCCGGACAGAACCGGGCAATACCTCCGCCCGAAACCGCCTGCGGCAGCCTAAATCGGTATCGAACACCATCTTACGGACCTCGGCCAGTTCAGCGGCTCGAATCGACAGAGAATTTGAAACGCTGCGGATCCCCCGTCGAAATTGAGCACGTATAGTGGGCGGGGTCGCTGACAGCACAGGACGGCGTGAGCTTGAAGCCATCCTCACTATTCCCCGTCAAGTTGAGCGACATGTCGATGGTAGCTCCAGAGTCTCCGACGGCATAAGAAATCGATGCATTCGAAGACTCAGTCCGATATTCATCAGCCTCGCCGCCTGGACGTATTTCCCAAGAGGAGAACTCCCATATATTTTTATATTTTGTCACCTTGAGGGTTTCAGAAGTACCATTCTTGACAGAGAGTCCCGCCCCACCACCATCCGGCCCGTACGCGCTGGCGACGCCGGGAAGTGCGGCGGCGGCGACCAGCCCGGGAGCGAGCACCAGGCATACCTTAAGCTTTGCTTTCAAGGTTTTTCCGTTCCTGTGAATAGTCGATGCGAGGTCAACGTCTGCGATCACCCATCGAACCATGCGAATACTTTTGCAGGGATAACTTCACCCTGTACCGAGGTTTTCTCAACGGAATGATCTCGCCGCTGCCGAGGTGTGGGGACGACTGTCACTGGGCGTTTCGTCCCTGGTCCTTAGAGCTCGTAACACGATCATGGGGCAGCCTTCTTGAGGCGGCGCCAGCAGATCAAGGAGCAGGCCAGGGAGACGAAGCCGTTGTGAAGGTCGAGGCGTCGTTCCCAGCGGATGGCCAGTCGCTTGAACTGGTGGAGCAGGGCGAAGGTCTGCTCCACCACGTAGCGGAGCTTGCCAAGTCCCTTGATGTCGGGCTGCCCCTTGCGGGAGATGACCGGCAGGATCCCGCGCCTGCGGAGTTCGCGCCGGTTGGGGTTGCTGTCGTAGCCCTTGTCACCGAGGAGGGCGTCGGGGCGCTTGCGGGGATGGCCGACCCGGCCGGCCACCGGCGGTACTCCGTCCACCAAGGCGAGGGTCTGGGTGACGTCGTTCACGTTGGCCGCGGTGGTGATCATGTGGAGCGGGGTGCCGCCACCGTCACAGATCAGGTGGTGTTTGCTGCCTGTCTTGCGGCGGTCGACCGGCGACGGGCCCGTCGCCGGTCCCCTTTTTTCGCGCGTACGTGGGAGGCGTCCACGCACGCGCGGCTCCAGTCCAGTTCGCCAGCCGCGTTGAGCTCGGCGAGCAGTATCCGGTGCAGCCGGTCGAAGACGTCGGCCTCCTGCCAGCGCTCCAGGCGCCGCCAGCATGTCTGGCCTGAGCCGAAGCCCAGCTCCAGGGGCAGCTGCTGCCACGGGATCCCGGTGTAGAGAATGAAGAGGATGCCCTGCAGGCAGAGCCGGTCCGACACGGGCTTCGGTCCCGGTGACCGCTCGGGCCAGGCCGGCAGGACCGGCTCGATCATCGCCCACAACTCGTCATCCACGGCCCACGGCTTGGTGCTCACGCCATCACGAACAGCTCAATCGTCGTACCGGTTACGGCCGACCTGCACCGATTCACAAGATCGTGTTACGAGCTCT
>NZ_JBXQQB010000093.1:0-4651 GCF_057220535.1 Kitasatospora sp. NEAU-CNBT7
CGACCTCCTGATCGGACTCGAGCGGTCGGCGATCGGCACACTGGTCGAGCGCACGACCCGGTTCACGGTGCTCGTCCACCTGCCCCGCCAGGACGGCTACGGTATCGTTCCCCGCACCAAGAACGGTCCACCGCTGGCCGGTTACGGCGCTGTGACCATGAAGGACGCGCTTGCAACGACGATCGGCAGCCTGCCCGAGCAGCTGTGGCGGTCGTTGACCTGGGGCCGTGGCAAGGAGCTCTCGGCGCACGCCCAGTTCACCATCGAGACCGGCGTTCCGGTCTACTTCGCCGACCCGCACAGCCCGTGGCAGCGCGGTACCAACGAGAACACGAACGGTCTGCTGCGGCAGTACTTCCCGAAGGGCACCGACCTGTCCCGATGGGCGGCTGAGGATATCGAAGCGGTCGCCGCCACGCTCAACAGCAGACCCCGCAAGAGCCTCGGTTGGAAGACACCTGCCGAAGCCCTCAACGAGCACCTACTATCACTACAGGAAGCCGGTGTTGCGTCCACCGGTTGAATCCACCCAGTACACCTCGGCCGCGTTCGCGCAGGTCTGCGACCGGCACGGCATCCGCCGGAGCATGGGCCGGGTCGGCTCGAGCTACGACAATGCCCTGGCCGAGAGCCTCTGGCAGAGCCTGAAGCGCGAGGCCATGCACCGCACGCTGTTCCGGACGATGAGCCAGGCGAGGCTGGAGATCTTTCAGTGGCTCACCTACTACAACGCCCGCCGACGCCACAGCGCGCTCGGCTACCTCTCACCGCTGGAGTTCGAACAACAGCACCACACCCCGGCTAAACTCTCCCTCGCGGCATGAAACCCCTGTGTCCACACTCCGGGGGTCACCTCATCCTCGCCGAAGACCGTGTCGCGGACGAAGTGCAGGCGGTTCTCGATGGTCCACTGCGAGCGTGCGAGGGTGCCGATCCGCCTCGGCGAAGCCTGCAGGTGGGACAGGTCGGTGAGCGCATAGACGGTCTGCCGGGTCCGCTTCCCGCTCTTGCGATCGGTGCGGTAGCGGGTGATCTTCGCGGCCTGGACCGCGTGCGGGAAGTCCAAGTCCAGGTCGGTGACGGTCAGGGCGCGGGTCACCCGGGTCTCGCGGCGGCCACGCCCGGTGCCGCGCTGGTAGTGCCGGGCCGTGACCTGGGGCCACGGCAGCGACCTGAGCTGTCGGAACAGCGCGGGCTGGTTGGCCTTCACGACGAGCAGGTAGTGCGCGTTCTTCTCCTCGGCCAGGAACCGGGCATGCTCCCGCTGGGTGTGCAGGGCGTCGGCGGTCACGGTCACCCCGGTCAGGTCGAACGGCTCCAGGAGGGCGGCGAAGCAGGTGATCTCGTTCGTCTTGTCAGGCACCCGCACCTGCGTCACGGTCCGGCCGGCGCCGGTCATCGCGGCCAGCAGGTGCGCGGCGGGGGTGTCGTCGGTGCGCGAGCCGCGGGCGCTCTTGCCGTCGACCGCGAGCGTGTCCACCCCGGCGGGATCCTCGCCGGTGAGGTCGGCCAGGCCACCGGGGCAGCCTGCTCCGATCACCCGCCGGATCGTCGAGGTGCTGGGCGCCGTACACACGCCGAATGCGCCCACGGTCCGCGCGCCGAGCCGGGCCAGAGCGTGCTGCGGTGCCTCGGCGGCCCACTGCCCGATCGCCCGGAACGACCGGGCGCCGGTCAGCACCGCCGAAGCCGCGACCAGCAGCACGCTCACCAACGGGTGACGCAGACCGCGCCGATCCCGGGGATCCGGCAGCAACGCCAACCGGTCCGCCAGGCCGGTATCGCCACCGAGTTGACGTACGGATGGGACGGCGGGACAGCAGGTGGCAGACTGACGGCACATCGAGGCTCCGGCTGGAGAGTGACGGACAAGGTCATCTCTTCAACCGGAGCCTCGATGCATCCGCAACGGCCGGCGCCAGCTCTCTCACACCGCCGTGACCTGCACATTCGCATGATCACCAGGACTTTGAATCAGCCCTGGGTGTGTGGGTTGGGTTCAGCAGCCAGGGCCGGTGTTGGGGTTGGTGCAGAAGTTGTTGCCGGGGCCGCCGTCGTTGGTGTTCGTGCCGATGTTGCCGTTGAGGCTGTCGTTGCCCGGCCCGCCAGTAAGGTTGTCGTTGTTGTTTCCACCGGTCATGGTGTCGTTGCCCTCGTTCCCCACCAGGGTGTCGTCACCGTCCTGGCCGGTCAGAGAGTCGTTTCCGGAGCCGCCCTCGATACGGTCGTTTCCGGTACCGCCCTGGAGGGTGTCGTTTCCGGAGGCGCCACAGATCAGGTCGTTACCTCCGGCACCGTTTACAAAGTCGTTCCCGGCCAGCGCGAAGATCACGTCGTCGCCGGGAGTGCCGGTGATGAAATCGTTTCCGGGGGTGCCGGTGATCGTCGCTGCTGCGTTCGCGCAACTGCGGGTGTAGGTGATGACAATGCGTGAGGGGCCGGAGGCTACGGCCGACGTGCCCCCAGCGGGGGTCAAGTCCGATCCCGAACCGCCACCGCCGGCACCAACCACGTTGAATACGCCGCCTCTACCGCCACCGCCGCCACCGCCATAAAAGCCGCCCCCGCCCCCGCCGCCGCCTGCCGGTGCTCCATTGCCTCCCAGACCCGCGCCGCCCGGATTGGCGCCGCTACCGCCGGCTGCGCCTGCGGTAGCGGCTGTTGCCCCACCGCCTCCCCCTCCGTCAGAGGCATCCGCGCCTCTGCCGTTGCCCCCGCTGCCTCCGTTGCCTGAGCTGCTGTTTCCTCCCGGGGAGGCTCCTGGCCCGGCCGTGCCGTTGCTCGCGCCTCCTCCTCCGCCGGTCACACAGGCAATGCCGCACGATCCTCCTTCTCCCCCTCCACCGCCGCCGGCTGCGACGACAAGGCGGGGATCGGTTGAAGGCAGGCCAGTGGGCAAGCATCCGGGATCGCTGGCGCTGCAGGTCTGCACCGTGCTCGCCCCGCCGCCACCACCACCCCGAGCGAACCCGCCGCCGCCACCCCCGCCGAACCCACCGACAGCACCACTACCGGCCCCGCCGACGGTCACGTAGAGCAAGCTGCCAGGCACGACGGTGACACGGCCGCTCACCATGTCCCCTGCCCCGCCACCGCCACCGAGGCCGCCTCCGGTACCTGAAGCTCCGGACGCTCCTACAGCAACGATGTCAAGGGACGTAACACCGTCAGGAACGGTGAAGCTCTCCTCCGCACCGGTGTACTCGAACGTGCACTCCGTCCGGGCCCCGCCGTCGATAGAGAGGCAGGCCGCGGCGTGGGCCGGTGTTGCCGTGAACGGGATAAGGGACAAAGAAGCCCCCACACACAGGGCCGCAGCAGCGGCCATCTGCGCATTCCAAGCTCCGCGGAAAACCTCCCGGGAGAATCTGATGTCACGCATGGAGCCTCCGATGCCAGGCAAAAGGAACTGACCCTGCGCAGCGATCATGGCAGCCCGCTACCAGCTAGCCGTGCACGCCACGGCGCAAATCCAGCAGGCTGACCAACAAGGAGGCATGACCCAATTCATCTGCTTGTCGCCCCAGGGCTGATTCAAAGTCCTGTTGATCTTGCATCCGCCCTGCTCAGGGGATGTGCAGGAGGTCGAGGGGGCGGGTGAAGGACTCGTAGGAGACGTGGCGGAGGCCGGCGGCGATGCTGGTGTGGCCGTGGCTACGGAGGGTGTTGGTCGCCAGGTTTCGCAGGGTGGCCATGTTCTCCGGTCCGTGACCGGTGCGGACCTGGGAGGCGTCCTCGCCGAAGACCGTGTCGCGGACGAAGTGCAGGCGGTTCTCGATGGTCCACTGCGAGCGTGCGAGGGTGCCGATCCGCCTCGGCGAAGCCTGCAGGTGGGACAGGTCGGTGAGCGCATAGACGGTCTGCCGGGTCCGCTTCCCGCTCTTGCGATCGGTGCGGTAGCGGGTGATCTTCGCGGCCTGGACCGCGTGCGGGAAGTCCAAGTCCAGGTCGGTGACGGTCAGGGCGCGGGTCACCCGGGTCTCGCGGCGGCCACGCCCGGTGCCGCGCTGGTAGTGCCGGGCCGTGACCTGGGGCCACGGCAGCGACCTGAGCTGTCGGAACAGCGCGGGCTGGTTGGAGGTCGGAGGAGATACGCGCGAAACCCGCCACTTGGTGACTTACGGTCATATCTGGTTGCACGAGGTGCAGGTTGTTGTGTGACGGTCCGTGATGATCGTAAGCCCTGGGCCGGGATAGTGTGCTGCTGATCATGTGATTGGCGGTGTGGTTGTGGCGTCGGTGGAACGGACTGCGTATCCGCGGTTCAAGCGGATCATCTCGGAACGCGAGCTGGCGCAGTTCTTAACCCCGGATGAGGCCGAGATCGCGTGGGCGCGGTCGCGGACCCGTGGGCGTCCGGAGGCGCTCCTCTCGCTGCTGGTGCTGCTGAAGGGCACTGTCACGTTGTCGGTGGCGGGGTGGGATGATCTTCGGGTTGGTCGTACCGAAGGGGCTTGTCCGTGTCGTCCACGCCGCCGTCGTACAGCAACCACCGGTACCCGGTGGAGGTCATCTCGCACTGTATGTGGCTGTACTTCCGGTTCCCGCTCAGCTTCCGCGAGGTGGAGGAGCTGATGCTCGAGCGCGGCGTCGTCGTGTCCTACGAGACGATCCGGCGCTGGTGTCTGAAGTTCGGGCAGACCTGGGCGAA
>NZ_JBXQQB010000094.1:0-4544 GCF_057220535.1 Kitasatospora sp. NEAU-CNBT7
GAGCTTGCCAAGTCCCTTGATGTCGGGCTGCCCCTTGCGGGAGATGACCGGCAGGATCCCGCGCCTGCGGAGTTCGCGCCGGTTGGGGTTGCTGTCGTAGCCCTTGTCACCGAGGAGGGCGTCGGGGCGCTTGCGGGGATGGCCGACCCGGCCGGCCACCGGCGGTACTCCGTCCACCAAGGCGAGGGTCTGGGTGACGTCGTTCACGTTGGCCGCGGTGGTGATCATGTGGAGCGGGGTGCCGCCACCGTCACAGATCAGGTGGTGTTTGCTGCCTGTCTTGCGGCGGTCGACCGGCGACGGGCCCGTCGCCGGTCCCCTTTTTTCGCGCGTACGTGGGAGGCGTCCACGCACGCGCGGCTCCAGTCCAGTTCGCCAGCCGCGTTGAGCTCGGCGAGCAGTATCCGGTGCAGCCGGTCGAAGACGTCGGCCTCCTGCCAGCGCTCCAGGCGCCGCCAGCATGTCTGGCCTGAGCCGAAGCCCAGCTCCAGGGGCAGCTGCTGCCACGGGATCCCGGTGTAGAGAATGAAGAGGATGCCCTGCAGGCAGAGCCGGTCCGACACGGGCTTCGGTCCCGGTGACCGCTCGGGCCAGGCCGGCAGGACCGGCTCGATCATCGCCCACAACTCGTCATCCACGGCCCACGGCTTGGTGCTCACGCCATCACGAACAGCTCAATCGTCGTACCGGTTACGGCCGACCTGCACCGATTCACAAGATCGTGTTACGAGCTCTATGTGTTTGGTCAAGGGGGCGGTGACAGTTCCGAGATCGCCTGGCACTCTGGCGGGCATGGGAGACGAGCCGACTGTCCAGGTGTCCGCTGATGAGGGCTTGCGGCCGTGTGACTTCTGCGGTCACCCGGTCGCCCTGGACTCGGTCGACGAGTACGACTGTCCGGTGTGCGGGGATTCGGAGTCTCGGTGATTCAGGCCGAGGCGGCGGGCCGGGGTTCGTAGAAGGTGCCGTCGCGGAGCATCGCGAAGAGCACGTCGGCCCTGCGGCGGGCGAGGCAGAGCAGGGCCTGGGTGTGGTGTTTGCCCTGGGCGATCTTCTTGTCGTAGTAGGCCCGCGACGCCGGGTCGGCGAGGGCGGCGAACGCGGACAGGAAGAAGGCCTGTTTGAGCTGTTTGTTGCCGCGTCTGGAGGGTTGTTCGCCGCGGATCGAGGAGCCGGAGCTTCGGGTCGCGGGGGCGAGGCCGGCGTAGGCGGCGAGGTGGGCCGCGGAGGGGAAGCTGCTGGCGTCGCCGGCGTCGATGAGGATCCTGGCCCCGGTCCTGACGCCGATCCCCGGCATGGACGTCAGGACCTTGGAAAGAGGGTGGTTCTCCAGCAGTTCCTCGATCCGGGCCGCGAGGATCTTGCGCTGGTCGAGGACGGCGGACAGTGAGCGGGCCAGGCTCGGGACGATGAGTGCGGCGGCGTCGGTGCCCGGGACGACGACGGTCTGCTCGTCGAGCGCGGTGAAGACCTCCTCGATGAGCCGCTCGGCCATGCGCGGGGCCTGCGGCCGTATCAGCGTGACGAGCCTTCGGCGACCCGCTTTTGCGGACCTCGGCCGGGGATCCGAACCGCTCCAGCAGCGTCAGGACGGCAGGGTGCTGGATGCGCGGGCCGAGGACTCGCTCCAGGTGCGGGTGGATCTGGGTCAGCAGGCCTCGCAGCCGGTTGCTGACGCGGGTGGCTTCGCCGGCCAGGTCGTCGTCGAAGCCGACGATCATCTCCAGCTCGGCGATGGTCTGGTCTTCGAGCTCGATGGAGCGGAGTGTGTGGGGCATGAGGCGGGCGGCGTCCGCGATGACGAACGCGTCTCGGGCGTCGGTCTTGGCTTCGCCGGGGTAGAGGTCGGCGATTCGGCGCATCGTCAGCCCTGGCAGGTAGGCGACCGGGCATCCCATGTCGCGGGCGACCGCGAGTGGCAGGGCGCCGATCGAGGCGGGCTGGTCCACGACCACCAGGACGGTGCCGTGTTTGGCCTGGAGCTTGCCGAAGAGCTCGCGGAGCTTGGGCTCGCTGTTGGGCAGCCGTTTGTCGAAGGCCTTCTTCCCGGTCGGGGTGACGGCGGTGGCGTGGTGTTCGCCCTTGCCGACGTCCAGTCCGAGGAAGGCGCCGATGTCGCTGGTGTCGATCACGTGGATCTCCTGGTCGTCCCCACCCGGCCGTCCTGCGGCACCGATCGCCACATCCACATTACGAAGAGCCTCCCGACCTGCGGACAAGCCGGTGGTCATGCCCCTAATCAGCGGTCTGTCAGTGCCTCCGGGACCGGTGACACCACCCCCCAGGCCATGCAATCCAATGCCGTTGCGTTAGTGGTCGTGCCATCGGTGGTTGAGTGTGACGATGACCGGTGAACGGCGTTGGCTGGCAGGTTCGTTGGGGGCTTTGCTGCCGTACGGAGTGATGCATGACCGGATTCTCCGGGGGCAGTCGCGATGCCATCGGGCAGGCAGCAGGGTGTTACCGATCTCGGCGAGTCCCAGGCGCCGGTCACGCCTGCGGGCGGAGGGGGGAAAATCCGCTCGATGAGATCACCGTGCGGCGGACGACGTGCAGGGCGCGGGTGAACGAGGTCCGCTCGGCGGTGCTGTCGTGCAGCCGGGCGGCTTCGTCCAACAGGTCGCGGGTGGCGTGGTGCACGACCAGGTGCGCGTATATCTCCTGCCTCACCCCGTCCGGTGTCTGCGACCTCAGGACCGGTCGGCCGCGTTGATGGGTCTTGATCTCGTCGAAGACCAGCTCGATCTCCCAGCGCCGGGCGTAGAGGGCGGCGAGCTCGGCGGCCGGGTACTTCTCATGGTCGGTCAGGCTGGTGATCAGCCGGACGATGTCGGGCTGTCCGTCGATGCGGTACTCGATCACCCGGACCAGCGCAGGCGGGGCTTTGATGGTGCCGGCGGCCTTGCTGTGCTTGTTCGCCTCGATCCGGGCCAGGTAGCTGCCGTCGGGCAGGACGTCCTGGACCCGACGGGCCTTGCGCCGCTCGATCCTCCACAGCAGGTGAGTGCCCCGCTCCCGCAGGCGGTGCCATCGGGCCAGGCCCCACAGACCACGATCGGCCAGCAGCAACGTGCCATCCCCGAGATGGGCGTCCAAGGCGTCGGAGACTATGCGTTCGGACTCCTTGAACCCACCGATCACCGCGTCGAGCACGGCATGGGAGGAGCGCTCGGCCACCGCCACTACCCGGGCCTGCGGATAGCCCATGGGACTGCGCCGGGAGCCGGACTTTCCGAAGGCGTCGTCGTTGGCCACCGAGTCGGGCACGGCCAGGAGGGTCCCGTCCAGGGCCAGCACCCGCAAGCCGCGGAACAGCACTCCGCTGTCGCCCAAGGGCCTGGCTGCCGCACGGAACAGCTCCCGCAGCACAGTCCATCCGAGCCTCTGCCGCGCCCGGGTCAGTGAGGACTTGTTCACGCCGACCCACGATCGCAGCCCCCGGTCCCCGGCCTTCACCAGGCGCAGCACCTCCAGGTAGTCGGCCTGCGGGAACAGGCACATCGCCAGCACGAAGTAGACCGTGAACCGGGCGGACAGCAGACGACGACGCTTCTCCGAGCAGCCGACGTCATCGATCACCCGGTCCACCAGCTCGGGCGGGCACGACCGCGTCAGGACACCCAGTCCCAGCCGCTCCAGACGGGATATCAGCACACCGGTTCAACCGGTCTGCTGCCCCAAAAGCAACGGCATTGCCATGCAATCAACAGGGGGGAGCAGTCATGCCGGACCCGGAGGCCGGGAGCCCCATTGCGGGACCACCAAGAAGGTAATGGGGGGTACTCCCTCTGATATTCTCATGCTACGCAAGTATTCTCGCATAGGTGCTATTCCCCCGCATGCCTCCACCCAGTCGTTGGCGCCTTTCGCCGCAAGGAGGTCAAGAAAATCCCCCTCCTCGTCATCTTCAAGCTTGATGGCAAGATTCTTTGCGGGATTCGGGGAGAATGGATTTGACATTTAATTCCCTCTGTCGCGCCCAATGAATATCTCACTCTTGCTGCTGTAGAAATTCATGGAAGGGTGGCGGTTTGGGCAGGAGGTCTGCCCAATGAACGGTGTAACTCGGTTGAGTTGGTGGCGTCCGGCGGAGAGTTGGCCGTCGAAGGTTGATTTCGTCGGTCATATGAAGCTGAGCTTGCACCGCTGTGAAGTTCCCCCTGATCCTGGACAGCGGGTGCTTACGCTGCGGGGGTGAGGTCGTGCTGCAGCCTGGCTCGGGTCTCGAGCGGGGTGAGGTACCCGAACTCGGGATGTTTGCGGAGCCTGGTGCGGTTGTATTCGACCTCGATGAAGCGGAAGACGTCGGCGCGGGCGGCCTCGCGGCTCTCCCAGATGGTGGTGCCGATCTCCGCTTTGAGCAGTCCGAAGAAGCTCTCGGCTGCGGCGTTATCGTAGCATATGCCGGTTCTTCCCATGGGTGGATGGCGGCGTTGACCGGGCGGTCGCCGATGAAGTCTCCGGGTGCGCCGGCGCTTCGGCGGGAGGTTCAGCGCCAGTTCTGGCAGGCGATTGCGAAGGGGTTGCTTGCTGAGGAGGCGGCA
>NZ_JBXQQB010000095.1:0-4543 GCF_057220535.1 Kitasatospora sp. NEAU-CNBT7
GGTTCTCCTTCTCCATCGCACTCGCCTCACCGGCCCCGGGCCGGGCAGCCGCCTCCGCGTCGCGCACCCAGATCCGCAACGTCTCGTGGTTGACACCCACGTCCTTGGCCACCGACGCGTACGTACCACCCGGACTGGCGTGGTACAGCGCGACGGCATCGGCCCTGAACTCAGGGCTGTACTTCGACGTCCCCAACGGGAACTCCTGTTCCATGGATCCTCACGATCCAATGATCAGGGTGTCCACGACGACGGGGAAACGCCCGTTGGCGGTGTCGGTGACCGTGGTGATCGCGGGCTCGGGCCAGGTCTCCGGCTTGGCGAAGCGGAATTCCGGGCCGTGCCGGGGCGGCCGACCGGTGACGCCGTGCATCCTTGGTGGTTTCGGCAGGCGCATCACGCGATCGGAGCGGACCCGGCCGACCAGCTCGACCGGCAGATCGTGCAGGACCCAGGCCAGTCGGGTGACGTCGTAGCCGGCGTCGCTGACGATCACGATGTGCGGGTCCCCGGCCTGCCACTGGCCTGCGGTGATGAGCCGCTCCACGACACCCCGCAGTTGGGCGGCGGTGACCGCGGTCGCGTCGTCCGCCGGACCGAGCCGGACCGCGTCCAGGATCGCGGTCCAGGACGTGGCACCCGGCTCCAGCACGGCCACGAAGGAGTAGGGCCAGCCCGGAATGAACTGCGAGGCTGTCTTCGCCCGGCCGTAGACGTGGCAGAACAGCCGCTCCGCCGAGCACGGCGCGTCCGAGCGCAGCCACGGCGACACATCGACGGCGAGGACCAGGCGCCCGCCCTCGAAGCGCGGCAGCGGCAGCCCGGCCAGCACCGTCCGCCGCCGGACGACGTCGATCCGGCCGTGGTTCAGGCCGCCGTACATCGCTCCGTGCCCACGACGGTGCTCGGGCAGCAGCGTCAGGGCCACCGGGGACTTCACCGCACCGTCCGCGCACAGCACCGCGCCGGCGAGTTCGAACAACTCGTCACGCCGGGCGGTCAGACACTCGTAGAACTCTCCCCGGAAGCGTGATGCTTCCGCGAACGCTTCCCGCCGGACAGCATCAGGCAGCAGACTCACCCTCACGGCCTTCGTCGTGGTCACGTGCACCTTGGTCGGAGCACAGGATCAGACGAAGGCCGCCCTCATGTCCGGCGAATCCCCATGTGAGCTACCCCGTTCGAGACACCGTTCGAGTCAGGAAGAAAAAGAACAAGCTAAGACTTCATCCACAGGGCGATAAATTCCAGAAAGGGTTCCCGGCCTTCGTCCAAGCCTTTAAGGAACATTCTCGCACGCGCCTCATTGCCGTCAATGCGGAATTGATTGAACATTTTTGCGACCTCGACGCATCCATTCCAATGTTTCTTGAGCTCGGGGTCCGTGGAAATGGTCGCCAGCCTCTCGCTGCCGCCTTCGAGGATCCACTGGCAGAGCTTCCATTCCGCACCATCAATGAGTTTCGATGATCGAATTTTATGGGCATCGGCAACGATCTGAGCCTGAGATTGTTGGACACTGACGCCATCCAGGATCTGTAGCAGATCTGATTTTTCGGCTTCCTTTTTTGATGCCTCGGCTTCCTTCTTTGAGTTTTCGAGGCCGCGGAAAGTTTCTATAAATTCAATATACTTCTTCCTCTCGAGCTCGGGCGTCGCCATTTTATTCAGATGCTGCTCGACTTCGGCTAGAGTCTTGTCGCTGAGATATTTTACATCGATAGTGGCCGCATTCCAGTGATTGTGGAGTTTTTCGTTGGTAGAAATCGCCTTGATTCGATCGATTCCACCCTGGGCGACCCATAGAACCAGGTGGCTGCGTGAAATGTCTGCCAACCTGAGCCCCTCTGCAATTACAGGGGCTACTGTATCGATCTCCTCCTGGGTCTTGACTAGTGCAAGGAGTGACTTTCTGTCTCGGGTATCGAGTTTATCGAGGAAGGCTTTGCGTGCGGCAGTATCTGCACTTTGATGCCACTTAAAATCCTTCTGTGCCCAGAGGAGAAGCTGCTGGAGATCTTCATCGTCACCAAACAGTGCGCCATCCTGCTTGGTCCATGCCAGGAGTGCGAAGCGACCTCCTTCCTCGGCAATCCTGGCCCCCGTGGCGCGAACTTTTTTCATCTTCTCTGCGGCGCCCATGTCGGCCATTTTGCGCCGGTCCGAAGGAGTTAGGCGCGACCAAAATGCCACAAGATCCTTATTCGATTTGAATATTTTATCCCATTCGAAATGTATTCTTTCGTATGCTTCGCTGATGTCGCGTCGATGAATATGATGCTGCCACTGGTGATATTTGTCGTTCAATGCGTGCAGAAAGAAGGAATAATCGCCTCGATCATCGAAGATGCGCATTGCGGCCGAAGCCTTCTCGAATCCGTAGCGATCATCCATGGCGTCCGAAATGTAAGGATACAACATGGAAAGCGTTACCGGCGGGAGGTCTTGCAGCTCCTTGTAAAGAGAATCTGGGTCACCCGCTCTGTATAGGGCCACGAACTTGCTTGCGAATGCCATGAAGTCATCAGCTATGAGCGTGGAGAACTTCCCGCTGCGAGGCGAATCGCTGAGGGGCGAGTATATTTCGCTCCTCGGGGCCTCCTGTCCCGGGGGGAGAGCCGGGTCCATAATCGACATTCCCCAGCCGGGAGATGTTAGTGGATATCCACCGGAATCGAATTGAATAATCCCTCGACATGCTAGTAGGTAGATCAGATCGCCATCTTTATCCGCCGCCGCCCGTGCTAGGACCCCATTGCAAGTATGGGTTTCCCCGCATATGTCCGGAGTCTCACACAGCTTCATCGTATGGGGGATCAGAAGGCCTCCGACCGTCTCGAGCCTATCCCCGCCGCTCAACACCCTTTCAATGGCCCGCTTCTGGCCCTCCGTAAGAGGGCCAAGTTCCATATTGTCCAGTTCATCTCCACCCGACAAAGTCAACTGCTGCGCAGATCCATAGCCCTGAAGCAGAGCGTGCAAGTCCATTAGGCCGGCTGATATATTCAGCATGTGCCCCTCTTCCACGAACAGCTGCAGCGTCATTCCATTAGGAACTTTCACCCGTCCCTCTGTGGTGATGCCGTGCGCATTGATTACGATGGCCATGGTTGTTCTCTCCGATCGATCCCGGGCAGGGGGTATTTTCCCCCATGAAACCACTATCGAAGATCGAACGCGTACCTGTTCAGGCAAACAGCCGGGCAGAGTTTCTCCCTGATCTTGGACAGCGGGTCTGCTCGTAACACGATCACGCAGTGGCCTCCTTGAGGCGGCGCCAGCAGGTCAGCGAGTGTCCCGCGTCAAGCAGTTGGCAGGTTTTCGGGTTCGGGAAAGTTGGGGACGAGCGGGTTCGCGGTGCCGGTGTGAACGTCGTAGGGCCGGTTCCAGGCCAGGGCCTCGTGCGGGCGGACGGTGTTGTAGTCGCGCCGGGTAGTCCTCGGCATGCCGACGAGATCGAGGGCATCAGGGATCTCCTCGAGGAACAGCTTCTCGTACTTGAGCGAGCCGAAGCCGCGCTCGCGTGAGCCGTTCTGCCCGGGCGTGCGGACCCGGGTGCGGACGTGCCGCAGCTCCGGCCGGGTGGCGATGAACGCCTCGAACCGGAACGAGCGGAGCGGTCCGCCGTTGTCGGTGACGATCGTGACCATCGGCTGGACCGTGCCGTCAGCGTCGCGCGGGGCGAGCTCGGCCAGCGGCTTTCCGGCCAGCAACTCCGCTTCCTTGATGGCGAGTTCGATCGCGGCGATGGCGTCGTGCTGGTTCGCGGTGGGCGACACGTGCCAGCCCAGCTCGTACTTCGACCAGTAGTCCCGGCAGCCCGCGAGCCGCCAGGTGCCGCCGCCGGTCGTCTCGAACCGAAGTCGAGCCGCCGGACCTGGTTCGGGCCGGCCGGCTCGGTCGCGAAAGCGGCCTTGCGGCGGGCGGCGAGCCGACGCCGTTCCCGCTGGTGGTTCGCCTCCAGCAGCAGGCCCTCGTCCCGCAACAGCCGCAGCACGGTGGCCTGCGAGACGCGGTGGCCGTCGTGGCGGCACATCGCCCAGATCTTGCGGTGACCCCAGGCCGGGTGCGCGAGCGCGTGCCGGCGGGCGGTCTCCCGGACGCTCTCGCGGGCCGGGCGCGGCCACGGCCCTCTCACATGCGCGCCCTGGCGTGCGCGGGCCTGGTGGCGGCGCCAGGCCCGCCCGGGCACGCCGATCAGACGGCAGAACCTCGCGGTCGGCATGCCCGCCCCGGTGCGGATCACCTCGAGGTCCTCGAAGGGCCCAGCCGGCCCTCCGCGGACTTCTTCCACACCCGTAGCTCGACTGCCGCCTCACCCAGTGCCTGGGTCAAGTCGGCTACTTGGGCTTCGAGTTGCTGTTCCCGGGTGCTGGGGCCGGACTTGCCCGCGAGGCCGGCCCGGCCGGACTCCAGGAACCGGCGCTTCCAGGTCCCGATCGACTGCTCGGACACCTTCGCCCGCCGCGCGGCCTCGGCGACGGTCATCTCACCGGCCAGGATCGACAGCACGATCCGGACCTTCTCCTCCGGCGGCAGCGCC
>NZ_JBXQQB010000096.1:0-4377 GCF_057220535.1 Kitasatospora sp. NEAU-CNBT7
GAGCTTGCCAAGTCCCTTGATGTCGGGCTGCCCCTTGCGGGAGATGACCGGCAGGATCCCGCGCCTGCGGAGTTCGCGCCGGTTGGGGTTGCTGTCGTAGCCCTTGTCACCGAGGAGGGCGTCGGGGCGCTTGCGGGGATGGCCGACCCGGCCGGCCACCGGCGGTACTCCGTCCACCAAGGCGAGGGTCTGGGTGACGTCGTTCACGTTGGCCGCGGTGGTGATCATGTGGAGCGGGGTGCCGCCACCGTCACAGATCAGGTGGTGTTTGCTGCCTGTCTTGCGGCGGTCGACCGGCGACGGGCCCGTCGCCGGTCCCCTTTTTTCGCGCGTACGTGGGAGGCGTCCACGCACGCGCGGCTCCAGTCCAGTTCGCCAGCCGCGTTGAGCTCGGCGAGCAGTATCCGGTGCAGCCGGTCGAAGACGTCGGCCTCCTGCCAGCGCTCCAGGCGCCGCCAGCATGTCTGGCCTGAGCCGAAGCCCAGCTCCAGGGGCAGCTGCTGCCACGGGATCCCGGTGTAGAGAATGAAGAGGATGCCCTGCAGGCAGAGCCGGTCCGACACGGGCTTCGGTCCCGGTGACCGCTCGGGCCAGGCCGGCAGGACCGGCTCGATCATCGCCCACAACTCGTCATCCACGGCCCACGGCTTGGTGCTCACGCCATCACGAACAGCTCAATCGTCGTACCGGTTACGGCCGACCTGCACCGATTCACAAGATCGTGTTACGAGCTCTTAGGGAGTCCCCAGTGGCAATCCAGCGAGCTTTTAACGAACGCCAAAATAAAATTAAGGCTCTGTCGGGTTTCACTGTCGACTGGCGTCGGCGCCCGGAAGGCATCCGATTCGAATTGGTGGAGGTATTTTGCGAACAAAATTGGCCACGTTAGTAGGGGTGCTTGCGTTATCTCTCTTGGCTGCATCACCGGCCGATGCGGCGGGGGTGTCGGGCGGCGAAGAGGTGGGCTCCTCCGGATTTAAGATATCAGGCCAGACGAAAGCCGAAGGAGTCAGCCTCCTGGAGGGTGAATTCACTTACGCGGGAACCTTCACCGACGAGCCCTCGGTGACAATCGGCCAGGACAGGATAGATAGCTACTCGCTCAAGCGGGGGGACTCGCCCGAGCTGTTCCTGACCTACAAGGTGGGTGGCCCGATTGACGGCTACTGGATAAAGGCCAGATTCAAGATGCCCTACCTGGGCAGCAACGTCGCTACGTGCGAAGTGTATGAGGGGAAGCCCGGGCGGGAGAGCTCGCGAACGAGAAACGTTTCCCCTTACCACTGCGAATGGTCGAATACCAAAAGTGGGTTGAGCGACACCGCCCGGCCGCTGCTGACAGTGAAGGAGGCGCCGAGGGAGGAGAGGGACTGGAGGATCTCGGAGCTTCTCGCGAAGTACTGTCAGGCCCCGTCCGAAAAGTGTCTATATGATCTAGATGGAAGGAAACTCGGGCTTGGCGCGGAGATCCCCGCATCGGGCACCCAGACAAACACCACGGACCGCGATGAGACATACAATATGACATCGTCGGCGATCGACACGGCCACTACGAGCTTCAGCATTTCTGCTTCGGTTCAGCTCGGAGTGGAGAACGTTGTGAGTGCAACCCTGTCAGCCACCTACGGGCTGCAGTGGACCCATTCCGAGATATTTAGCGAGACTAGGGGTGTGACAGTCCCTCCAAAGTCGGTCGTCTGGCTGAACTACCAGCCTCCCACTCAGGAGCTGGACGGGCGCTTCTATGTAGGGGACGAAAAGAGCAAGAATGCAGCCGTCCAGATCCAGGGAAAGCTGAAGGGTCCGAATGTCAATCCCGACGGATGGGGGAATCTTATTTCATATTCTTGCCCTATCGATAAATTCGACTATGACAGTCGGAAATGTAGGGTACCGGCCTCGGCAAAGGTCATCGCCGAGGTTTCTCTCAGCGGTGTGGTTCGCCCCGTCGGCGGCTGAAGGAGATCCACGGCCACTGCCGCGCTTGCCGGGTACCTGGCCGCACGGTCGTGTGTCGGGCCGTGCCGTTCCCCTGACCCTAGTAGATTGTCTCGGCTAAGTTATTGGATATAGCCTCGATCTTGCATGACGGCCCGTCAGCTTGGCTGGCGGGCCGTTTTTGCTTGTCCGGGCGCGGTGTTTCTTCCTGTGGGCCTGGTGAGTGCCCGGCTCCCGCGCCGGGTAAGCGCCGGGTTCCACGGCTCCGGAAGTGGTCGGGTGTGAGCTTCCCCCGCTGTGCAGGAGGTTCTAATTACCTGGTCAGGGAGGGTGTGGGTGGTTCAACGGCCATTGTTTCGAGAAGTTCTCCGCGAGGGCGTTGTCAAACGAGTCGCCCACGCTTCCCACGCTCGGCTCGATTCCTGCCTTCAGCATGCGAGTTGTGGGTCGTGTCCCACGTGGTGGTGGAATCTCCGTGCACTGACCTCGCGTCGGAGCGAGGTGCCTGGGTCGAGGTTCGCGGAGTGGCTCGCCCGCACCCTCGCCGCAGGTCGCGGTGAGGGGCGGGGCCATCAGCCGAGGGCCGGACGGCGGCCGCCGGGCCGCTGACCAGGCCCTACTCCAAGATCGCTGCTACACCACTCGGCCAACGTCGCTGCGTTTACCGTCGCGGGCGCGGCGCAAGCCCCTCCTCCATGATCATGACCTCGGCGTGGAAGGTGTAGTTCCGGGCGGCGGCGGGGTGCTTGCCGATGTTGGCGGCGTACTTGCTGGCGCTCTTGAGGCTGCGGGCCTTCATCCGCTGGCGGCGGTGGGCGGGCAGCAGGCTGTCCAGGAGCGCGGCGCAGATCGCTCCGACCAGCGTGGCGGGTCCGGGGCCGGGGAACACGGCTGCGGCGAGCACCACCTGGTCGCGGGCGGTGTCCAGGGCGATGGCGAAGCTGAGGCGGTCCATGTCCAGGCCACTGCTCGTGGCGGCGTCCGCGGCGGCGCGGATGAGGGCCTGGTAGACCGTCAGGATTCCCCAGATCTCCCGGTCCAGGTCGGCGGGGTGGCCGGAGCGCAGGACTCTGCCGTCGAGCAGGGTCGCCTTCAGACTCGCGTAGGCGGTCTCCGCCTGCCCCCGCTCGTGGTAGAGGATCACGAGCTGGTCGGCCGGGTCGCGCACGTGGTCGGGCAGGCTGGTGGCCGGCCGCCACTGCTCGCGGCACTCGGTCCCGCCGGCCAGGGTCGCGGTGATCCAGGCCTCCGCCATCCGAACCGGCAGCTTCCCGTCGCCCAGCCGGGCCAGGTAGGAACCGTCGGGCAGACGCTGCTGGATGGTCGGGCAGCGTCGCGCCGAGGAGCGAACCAGGAACGGCGCCCCGGTGGCCTGGACGTCGCGCAGGAACTCCCATGCGTCGAACCCGGCGTCGGCCAGCATCAGCATCCCGGCCGCCAGACGGCCCGGCAGGCGGGTGGCGTAGACGAGTTCGCCGTCGCTTTCGGGGCCGAACGCGGCCGCCAGCACGGCTCGGGTGCCGGTCTCCACCAGGATCACCAGTCGCGACAGGGGGTAGCCGAACTCGCGCTGTTCGCCGCTGCGCTTGGGGAAGCGGGCGGTGACCGGCTCGCGGTCGGGCAGTTGCAGGCCGGTGCCGTCGAACGCGACGGTTCGCATCCCGCACCAGTGCGCACCGGGTGTGTCTGTCCACGCAACCGCCCCGGACACGGCCTCGAACAGTGCCTTCAGCGGACACGGCCTCGAACAGTGCCTTCAGCGGACGCGGGCCGAGCCGGCGCCGGGCCCGGGACAGGGACGAGGTGTGTGGGGCGACCGGCGCGAGCCTGCCCAGCCCGCCGGTGAGCTTGCCCCACACCGCCCGGTAGGAGCAGTGCTCGAACAGCGCCGACGCGAGCACGAAGTACACCACCACCACCCGGGCCGGCAGCAGCCTGACCCGGTGCTGGACCGCCCGGGTCTCCGACAGCACCGCGTCCACCAGCGCGAAGTCCACGATCTGGGTCAGCTCGCCCAGATGCCCCGGTGCGAACGCCCCTGCCGCTACCGCGACCACCCGGGTGATGACAGACTTCTCCTGCAACGGGACCCCTGTACTTGATCGACTTTCTTCGCCGATCGTTGATCTACAGGCGTCCCGTTGCCTCGCTGAGAAGTCATCTCATTTGGAGAGTCTTCGGAGGCAGATGAGGGCTGCGGCGATGCTGGCGAAGGCGGCGAAGTGGTCGGCCTTGTATTCGTAGCGGCGATGGAGCCGGCGGACGCCGCCGAGCCAGGCCACGGTCCGCTCGATTACCCATCGGTGACGGCCGAGGCGCTGGGAGGACTCGACGCCTCGGCGGGCGATGCGTGCCGGGATCTGCCGTCGTCGCAGGTAGGAGCGGATGAAGCGGTGGTCGTAGGCTTTGTCGCCGTGCAGCTTCCCGGGTCTGCGTCGC
>NZ_JBXQQB010000097.1:0-4216 GCF_057220535.1 Kitasatospora sp. NEAU-CNBT7
GCAGGCCATGGCACACAGCGCAACCAGCAGCACCGCGCGCAGCGGATGCCGGCGCCCCCGGGCCTTCCGCGGATCGCGCAGGGCGCCAACCAGCTCCGGGAAACCGTGCGCGCCCGACACACCGGCACCACACTCCGAGCAGGGACAGGACATGGCAGACTGGCGCACCGAAGCTCCGTTGCTGGTGGACGACTCGCGAGGTCATCAACCACAACGGAGCTTCATCTGCTTCGGACACCCATGCTGACCAGGAACGATGCAAGATCAACTAACTCAGCATCAGCCCTGGCCTGCTGGCTGCCATGCCGACCAGCCGGGGAGCACAGTGTCGGCGCCGTGCCCGTTCCGCCGATCCGTGGGGCCCGTTGCGCCGCAGGCCCTGGCCCCCTTGGTGGAAGGTCGTGTCCCACGTGGTGGTGGAATCTCCGTACTCTGACCTCGCGTCGGAGCAAGGTGCCTGGGGCGAGGTTCGCGGAGTGGCCCGCCCGCACCCTCCCCGCAGGTCGCGGCGAGGGTGCCGGCCATCAGCCGAGGGCCGGACGGCGGCCGCCGGGCCGCTGACCAGGCCCTACTCCAAGATCGCTGCTACACCACTCGGCAGGACACCACCTGGTGGAACGGCAGCTCCGGGAAACCTTCCGATATCCGGATGTCAAACGTCCTGATGTCAAACGTCCTGCCGGTAGGTTCCGGTAGTGCCTGCGCCCCGTACCGGGCGGCAGATGAACGCTGCCGCCCGGTACGCGAGCACAGTGTCGGGTAGCGGGTCGGGAGCGGGGCCGCCGTTCGGCCCGAGAAAATCCACGCACACCCATCGTCCGAAGATGGAGCCAGGAATGCCAGTCGACGAACCCACCATCGTGCTCTTCAAGAAAGTTCTGGGAGATCGGACGGACGAATCGGTGGTTCGTCTTCGGCAGACTCTCGCCGGCTGGTGGCCGACTTCCCGGATACCGGCGACGGATGGCTGGCGGAGGACGACCTCCGGCTGCAGAGCTGGATCTCGCGGCTGTACGAGCACCTGTTGTTCGACGAGACGACCCTGAACCGGTTGCGGGACCTCGCGGAGTGGCGGGCCGATGAGGATTTCGCGCTGGAGTTCTCGGCTCTGATGGCACTCTGGCAGGACTCTGCGGAACGCTACGGGACCAGTGCATACCGGCACCGCCCGCAACATCCCTCCGCTCCGGACACACGAACCGCCCGGCCAGGCGGCACCAGGGCCCACGGTTCCCTCCGCCTGACTCATCGGGCACGGGGGAATATCCGACCGGGACGGCATCACTTTCATCCCCAGGGGCATGAAGCTCCATTTCTACAGCGACAGGTCGGAGAAGCTGAGTTTCACCAACAGCCTCATCGCCCTGACAAGGCCGCCCGGGTACCGAACTACAGGTTCTCCCCCGAGAAGTCCGACCGCGATGTCGCAAAATATATGCAGGCAGCCCCGGACGGACAGCCAACGATATTCGTCGGACAGCCTCCGCCGCGGAACACCGGTAGAGACAAGCTGTGCACGTCGTTCGATAGATGCGCCAAGATTTGCAGGCATCGCTGCGACGGAATCCTGGGGCGGCTTTCCCATATTTCCGAGCTACATATCCTAGCCTGCCGAGGGCGCGTCGGGGAAAATTCTCGCATGACTCCCGCACTGGCCGGAGAGAAACCTTCGGAGACGACCCTGAGGGAGAAATATAGAAATAGATCACTGGAGCTTTTCGAGCTGCACCGGAATTACGGCGGCGCACTTGTATCGGCGGTAGAGAAACTCCCCCAGAATGAGCAGGCACTCTACCTGGAGGCAATCTCCAGGCTTGCGTCGGCGACCTACTGCGAGACCATGAAGAGGTTTGCTGCACAGGTCGGTGAAATTGTCTTCTACGGACATGTCCTGGACTTGCCCGCGCGAGAGCTGGAGTACGTACGGTCGAGCCGTACACTGCAGCGTCTGCTGGCCTCGGCCCGGACCAGGGTGGATGCCATTGCCTCCTCCGGGATCGACGAGCGGGACGCTGTGGGGGCGGTTGAGCGACACCGAACGACGGGTCGCTTCACGTCTGCACCCCGCCCTTCTCGTCTGGAGCGAGCACCGCGTGGCGATCCAGGCCCTCTTCGTGGCCGCTGCGGAGGAGATCCGGAAGGAGAACAGAAGGGCGCTTCGTGCGCCCGGGTCCGGCGCCGGGGTGGAGTACATCGGGTCCGGCTCCGTCGTTTTGATCGGCCAAGGGCACCACCCGGAACTCTATGAGGCGATGAACCTCTTCCCCTGCAGGGCCGGTGTCATCAGGCCCCGGAGGAAGCATGTACGGGGAACCCGCTGAGGACATGGCCCGTGTGCCGGGCACCGGCAGTGTCAGTAGCCGCGCCAGCACGATCCCATGCAGCGGGCTGCCGCCATGTTGTTCATGCCGCCGTACACCGCGTCACAGTAACGGGAGCTTGCGACCAGGCTGTCGACCGGGTTGTCGATGTCGGTGTACCCGGGCAGGCAGAATTTCTTGAAAGTCGGCTCGATCATCTGGGTCAGACCGATGGACGGCGTGCCGGCCATCGCGTTGGAGTCCCAGCGGTTGACCGCTGCCGGCCTGCCCGCGGACTCGGACATCGCGGTGGCGCGCATCGCCGCCGCGGAAGGGACCTGATCGTGGTGGGCACCGAGAACGGCCTGCGCCTCGCTGATCCAACCGCTGAGATCGTTGGGCCAGTAGGCCGCGACAGGCCGGGGGGCCGCCGCAACGGGCGCCGACACACGGCCGGCCACCGCTGCGGGCACGGCTACGGACGGCGGCATGACCCGATGCCGGCCCGCGACCGAGGCGGAGGTCGCCACGTGCGCGGACCGCGAGGTACGTGTCGTGTCGTGCGCAGAGGCCGCCTGGGCGACCGGTACGCCGACACCCATTACCATCGCCCCTACGAGGCCGACACCGAGAACGTAATCCGGGAGCCGCCGACCGCGACCACCACCATTGGATATATCCGTTGACCGCGTAAGGAAACGCATTCTCCACCTGCCTCAGAAATGATTGCCTGATTTCATGCCCGAACGGGCAGTCCCGAATCCCTACCGAGGCTATCCGGGCGCTTCCCGGTGGACGGATCGTCCGATCGGCGGGCCGATCGGAGGACATCGATCCATCCGGCCGCTGACAACCCGGGAGTCCTCCTGCCGCCGGCACCGCCGCACCCTCGCCGTGTGCTGCTCACCGGCCGGGCAGGGCTGATGCAAAGTTAGTTGATCTTGCATCGTTCCTGGTCAGCATGGGTGTCCGAAGCAGATGAAGCTCCGTTGTGGTTGATGACCTCGCGAGTCGTCCACCAGCAACGGAGCTTCGGTGCGCCAGTCTGCCATGTCCTGTCCCTGCTCGGAGTGTGGTGCCGGTGTGTCGGGCGCGCACGGTTTCCCGGAGCTGGTTGGCGCCCTGCGCGATCCGCGGAAGGCCCGGGGGCGCCGGCATCCGCTGCGCGCGGTGCTGCTGGTTGCGCTGTGTGCCATGGCCTGCGGGTTCGGCTCGTTCCGGGCGATGGGACAGTGGGCGGCCGCGGCTCCGCAGGAGACGCTGGTACGGCTGGGCCTGCCGGCGCGCGGAGCGTTCGCGCTCGCGGCGCCGCCGAGCGCGTCCACCATCGGGCGGGTGGTCGCGGCGGTGCTGCCCGGCGGCTTGGAGTCGCTGCTGCGGGCCTTCCGGGAGAAGGCGGTGACGGTGGCCGTGGACGGAAAACGTCTGCGCGGATCGCGCGGCGGTGCGGCCGCCGCGGTGACCGTGCTGGGGGCGATGCTGCAGGACGGGACGCTGGTCGCGCAGCAGCGGGTCCCGGAGGGGACGAACGAGATCACCGGGTTCGCCGCCCTGCTCGCGGCCCTCGATCTGAGGGGTGCGGTGGTCACCGCGGACGCCTTGCACACTCAGCGTGAGTACGCGCGGGTACTGGTCGAGGAGTTCGGCGCCCACTACGTCTTCGTCGTCAAGCGCAATCAGCCCGACCTGTGGCAGGCGTGCCGGGCGGTGCCCTGGGACCGGGTGCGGTCGGCCTCACGTTCCACCGTCCGCGGCCACGGCAGAGTGGAGACCAGGATCATCGAGGCCGTGACCTGGGATGATCTGGACTTCCCGCACCTGCGGCAGGTCGCGCGCGTCACCCGGTACCGCACCGTTCGTGCGAGTGGGAAGCGGTCCCGGGAGCGCGTGTACGTGATCACCGATCTCACCTCGCG
>NZ_JBXQQB010000098.1:0-3793 GCF_057220535.1 Kitasatospora sp. NEAU-CNBT7
GACGCCGTTGCGGCTGTTGCCACTGCCCGCACCGGCCCGGTCGTGCTTCTCGTATCCGAGGTGGTCGGTGATCTCGCCCTCCAGAGCGGACTCCAGCACCCGCTTGGTCAGCTGCTGCAGCAGCCCGCCCTCGCCGGTCAACTGGAGCCCGCTCGCGCGGGCCCGGTCGACCAGCTACCCGATCAACTGATCGTCCAACAGGTCCGCCGACAGCTCGACCGGCCGGACCTCTTCAACCGCCTCAACCGAGGCGATCACGTCGCTCATCAGGTGCTCTTCCTAGATCGGGAGATACACCGGTCACCGTACAGACCCGGTCAGCACTAGAAGTCTTGCCTCGATTGCCGAACCGGCGGCGTCCACGCTGTTCGATTCTGCGTGCCAGAAGGGAGAGCAACAGGCACATTCCGATGTAGATCGGTGCGATGACCATGACCACCGGGATGAACGGAAGGTCGTAGTCGAGGTTGGTTGCGATGAGCTTGCCCGCGTGCAGGAACTCCTCGTAGGTGACGAGGAACCCCAGCGAGGTGTCCTTGAGCGTCACCACGAGTTGGCTGAGCACACTCGGCAGCATCGCACGGAGGGCCTGCGGAGTCAGGACATACATCATGACCTGCGTCTTGCGCATACCGAGCGCGGCGGCGGCCTCCCGCTGCCCGTGAGGTATCGCGAGCACACCGGCGCGGAGGATTTCGGCAAGAACGGAGCCGTTGTAGAGGGCGAGACCTGTGACCAGCGCCCAGAAGGCCTGGACCTTCAAGGCTACGAAGATGAAGAAGATCATCACCAGCAACGGCATGGCGCGGAAGAACTCCACGACCAGCGCACTCACCCAGCGGACGGCCCGGTGTTCCGACAGCCGGCCGACCGCGAGCAGTGTACCCAGCAGAAGGGAGAGGACCGCCGCCGCGGCGAATGCCTTGAGAGTGTTGGCCAGGCCGGTGAGAAGGAGCTGTTGGATCCCGGTGTAGGTGAACGGGCTCCACTTCTCGGCGCTGAACTGTCCGGTGTGGACGAGCGCGTAGGTGAGCCACCCGGTCAATGCTGCGATCGTGGCCAGCACGACCCACCCTTGCCGCCGGTACCGGGTTCGTGCCCGGGCACCGGGTACGTCGTAGAGAGCGGAGGCGGAGATGTCGGCCGGTGTCATCGGGTCACCGCCGTGCGCCGCTCCAGCCGATGGACGACCACGCTGATGGTCAACGTGACAGCAAGATATCCGGCGGCGATCCACAGGAAGGTCCAGACGACGCTGTATCCGAGTTCGCTCAGATTGCGGTACACGCCGAGGAGTTCCACGATGCTGAAGGCTCCCGCGATGGCGGTGTTCTTGGCCAAAGCGATCATGACGCTCCCGAGCGGCGCGATGACGGACCTGAAAGCCTGCGGAAGGATCACCGTGACGAGAGTCTGGCTGAACGTCATGCCGAGGCTACGGGCAGCTTCGCCCTGCCCCACAGGAACGGTGTTGACACCCGACCGCAGTACCTCGCACACGAAGGCGGAGGTGTAGCAGCCCAGTGCCAGTACGGCGAAGGCAAAGAAGGGCAGCGAGACGCCGAACCGGGGCAGCCCGAGCACCACAACGAAGAAGAGCAGTGTGAGCGGGGTGTTGCGCAGTATGTTAACCCAAACGGCTCCCACAGTACGGAGCACGGGGACCGGTGACACCCGGAAGGCCGTGATCAGGATTCCGAGGGAAAAGGCCAAAGCTGTACTTGCAGCCATGAGTTGGAGCGTGCCGAGGAGCCCGTCACGGAAGAGAGGCCAATTCGAGGTGAGGGTGCCCATCAGTCGGCCTTCCGGTCCCGGTCGAGCGGCGGCGCCATGGGAGCCGGTACACCGGACAGGCCCAGTGTGGCGTCGTAGGCCTTTGCCCAGTCACCGTTGAGGGTGTGTTGGACAAGAATGTCGTCCACGGCGTTCTGCAACACACCGTCCTCCCGGGGGAGCCCGATGCCGTAGGGCTCGGTGGAGAACGGCTCACCGGTGACCTTCAGTTCGTCGGGTGCCTTCGCTGCGTAGCCCTGGAGGAGGGCGTTGTCCGTGGTCACGGCGTCGACTTGGCCCGAGACGAGGTTGTCGACGCAGGCGGAGTAGGTGTCGTAGCCGACGAGCTTGGCCTTCGGATACTGCTGCTTGGCTCGCTGGTAGGAGGTGGAGCCTGCGGCGGAACATACCTTCTTGCCGTCGAGGTCCTGGGGGCCGTGAATGGTGTCGTCGTGGGCGCGGATCAGCAGGCTCTGGCCGGCGATGAAGTAGGGGCCGGCGAAGCCGACGAGCTTCCGGCGATTGTCATTGATGGTGTAGCTGCCGACGTAGTAGTCGATTTGACCGTTCTGGAGGGCGGTTTCCCGGTTGGCGGAGGCAACCGTGCGGAACTCGATCCGGTTGCTGGGGAATCCGAGGCCGGCGGCGACCATCCTGGCGATCTCGATGTCGAATCCGGAGTACTGGCCGGTGGCAGGGTTCTTCTCGCCGAGGTAAGGCTGATCTTCCTTGACACCGACGATGATCTTCCCGCGATCTCGGGCCCGGTCGAGTGTGGCGGAGCCGCGGACGGCAGAGGCGTCCTGGACCTGGTAAGTGGGCAAGGTGCCAGGCTGAGGGCCCTTCGGAGGCGGTGTTCCGGGTCTGCCGCAGGCAGCCAGTACGGTGGCGAGGGCGAGGGCGGAACATGCTAAGCGCTTCACAGGATGAGCCTCCTCAGTGCTTCAGGATCTTGGCGAGGAACTCCTTGGCCCGGGCAGTCTCCGGAGCGACGAAGAATTCCTCCGGAGCCTGGCTCTCGAGGATCCGGCCGTCGGCCATGAAGACAACTCGGTTCGCAGCCGACCGCGCGAAGCCCATCTCGTGGGTGACCACCACCATGGTCATCCCTTCGCGTACGAGTTGACGCATGACGTCCAGCACCTCGTTGATCATTTCCGGGTCGAGCGCCGAGGTCGGTTCGTCGAAGAGCAGAGCCTTCGGGTCCATCGCGAGCGCTCTGGCAATGGCGACACGCTGCTGCTGGCCCCCGGAGAGCTGAGCCGGATACTTGTCGGCATGGGCGCTCATACCCACGCGCCGCAACAGCTCGAGGGCCTTCTGTTCCGCTTCGACAGCGTCCCGGCGGCGTACCTTTCGCTGGGCGAGGGTGACGTTCTGGAGCACCGTTTTGTGAGCGAACAGGTTGAAGGACTGGAAGACCATGCCGACCTCCGCGCGCAAGCGCGCGAGAGCCCGGCCCTCCTCCGGCAGCTCGGTGCCGTCAATGGTGATGGTGCCGGACTCGATCGGTTCGAGCCTGTTGATGGTCCGGCACAGAGTCGACTTTCCGGATCCAGAAGGGCCGATGACCACGACGACCTCACCCCGTCCGATGCTGAGGTCGACGTCCTGCAGCACATGCAGCGATCCGAAGTGCTTGTTGACGCCGCGCAGTTCGATGAGCGGAGTCGGACTGAGGGCAGGCATTCTGCAGGTTCCTTCTCGATCTTGTTCCGGCGGCGACAGTCAACAGCCTCGCACGGCCAGCCCTTCACCCGTTCTGCCATTGAGGCAGTCCCCGGGGCACCGCATACTGCACGGTCGTGCGGTGGGACAAGGTGGTCGTCGGCATTCTCAGAGATAGGCAACAGACAGCCATTTGTGATGTCGCCTGGATGGGGTGTGTCCAGCGACTGGTGTATCTCGTGTTGTGTGAGTTACCGGCGGCCGATGGAGAGTCGGCCGTCGAAGGCGATGTCGAAGGCCTGGAGTGCGGGCTTCCGGCGCATGGTCCAGCGTTTGCGGCCGGTGCCGGTGG
>NZ_JBXQQB010000098.1:3803-4137 GCF_057220535.1 Kitasatospora sp. NEAU-CNBT7
GGTCCAGGCTCATGACGGCCATGTAGACGCACTTGAGCGCGGCAGCCTCGTTCGGGAAGTGCCCCCGGGCGCGGACCGCCTTGCGTATGCGGGCGTTCACGCTCTCGATCGCGTTGGTCGTGCAGACGACCCGGCGGATCTCCGCGTCGAACTGCAGGAACGGCACGAACTCGGCCCAGGCGTTCGACCAGAGCCGAACGATCGCCGGATACTTGGCGCCCCATTCCTCCTGGAACTCCAGGAAGCGTTCCTCGGCGGCGTCGGCGGTCGGCGCGGTGCAGATCGGCTTGAGCGCGCGGGAGATCTTGTCCCAGTCCTGGCGGGCCGCGTAGCG
>NZ_JBXQQB010000099.1:0-4110 GCF_057220535.1 Kitasatospora sp. NEAU-CNBT7
ACCGCGTGGTCGGCCTCGGCCTGGAAGGTGTTCGCCAGCGGGTCGTCCAGGAACTCGATGTCCTTCCACGCCGGGTCGAGGACGGCCGGCTCCAGGGCGTTGCCCGCGGCCGCCTTGATGGCGTCGTTGGCGTCGGCCTTGGCCTTGTCCGGGTTGGCCTTGATGAAGGCGTTGGTGTTCACCGAGCCGCGCAGCACGGCCTCCACCACGTCCGGGTGCTCCTTGAGGAACTTCTGAGAGACGATGATGTTGGTGATCACGAACTTGCCGTCCGGCCAGACCTGCTTCTCGTTCAGCAGTTCCTTGGCCCCGAGGGTGACCAGCTTGGAGGCGGTCGGCTCGGGCACCCAGGCGCCGTCGATGGAGCCGGACTTGTACGCGTCCGGCGTGACCTTGTTGTCCGAGCGGACCACCGAGACGTCGCCGGCGCCGGACTGCGCGTCGACCTTGTAGCCCTTCTCGGCCAGGTAGTTGAGCAGCGCCACGTCCTGGGTGTTGCCCAGCTGCGGGGTGGCGATCTTCTTGCCCTTGAGGTCGTCCAGGGTCTTGATCCTGTCGGGGTTGACGACCAGCTTCACCCCGCCGGAGGCGGAGCCGCCGATGACCCGCAGCGAGGTGCCCTTGGACTTGGTGAAGCCGTTGATGGCCGGGGAGGGGCCGATCCAGCCGATGTCGATCGAACCGGCGTTCAGCGCCTCGATCTCGGCCGGGCCGGCGTTGAAGATCTGGGTCTTGACCTGGGTCGCGCCCAGCTCCTTCTGGAACAGGCCCTCCTGCAGGCCGACCAGCGGGGTGCCGTGGGTCAGGTTGGCGAAGTAGCCGATCTTCACGGTGTCGGCGGACAGCTTTTTGTCCGAGGCACCGGACGCGGCGGCCGGGGCGGCGGAGGCCTTGTCGGTGCTCTTCGAGCCGTAGCTGCACGCGGTCACCAGGCTGAGGGCGGCGAGCGAGGCGACCGCGGCCGCGGCCGAGCGTCTGATCCGGCCGCTGACGATGCGCTTGCGGGTATGCGGAAGACCGGAACGGAGGGTCATCTGAGGTGTCCTTCGTGGCAGGAGCGTCGGCGGGACGCCCGGTTCAGGGAAGTCGTCGTGGTGCGGTCGGCATCGGGGATGCCGGGCAGGCCGGGCCGGCCGTGCTGGGGGAAGGCGGCCCGGTGACAGGGGATCAGCGCCCCTGTCCGGCCCCACATCGCGTCAGGCCGCCCTGGCCGCTGCCGAGGACGCCGCTGCCGATGCGGCCGCCTTCCTTGTCCATGCCCGAGAACGCCTCGCGGGACATCAGACCCAGTCCTCCTCGTTCGGATCGGTGGTGCGTACGGTGTCGAAGGCCTCGCCCGCCATGCCGGCGGTGAGGGTGGTGCCGTCGGCCGGGTCGATCAGTAGGAACGATCCGGTCCGGCGGTTGGCGCGGTAGTCGTCCAGGGCCAGCGGCTCGGCGGTGCGCAGCACCACGTGGCCGATGTCGTTGACGGTGAGTGCGTCGGTGTCGGTGCGCTGTTCGAGGGTGTCGATGTCGATGCGGTAGGAGATTTCCTTGACGAGTGCGCGGACGGTGCGGGTGGTGTGCTTGAGCAGCACCTTCGCGCCGACGGTCAGCGGGCGCTCGTTCAGGTGGGCGACGGTGGCCTCGATGTCCTTGGTGGGGGTCGGGGCGGGTCCGGCGGCGATGAGGTCGCCGCGGGAGATGTCGATGTCGTCGGTGAGGCGGACGGTGACGGACTGGGGGGCCCAGGCGATGTCGGTCCCGGTGCCGAGGGCGTCGATGGCGGCGATCGTGGTGGTGTGGCCGGAGGGCAGCACGGTGACCGGGTCGCCGACCCGCAGGACGCCGGAGGCGAGTTGGCCGGCGTAGCCGCGGTAGTCGGGGTTGTCCTCGGTCTGCGGGCGGATGACGTACTGGACCGGGAAGCGGGCCGGTTCGACGCTCGGGTCGGTGCCGACCGGGACGGTCTCCAGGTGCTCCAGCAGGGTGGGGCCGCCGTACCAGTCCATGTGGGCGGACGGTTCGACGACGTTGTCGCCGGCCAGCGCGGAGATCGGCACGGCCACCACGTCCTTGACGCCCAGGGAGGCGGCGTAGGCGGTGAACTCGGCGGCGATGGCGGCGAAGACCGGCTCCGCGTACTCCACCAGGTCCATCTTGTTGACGGCGAGGACCACGTGCGGCACCCGCAGCAGGGCGGCGACGGCGGCGTGGCGGCGGGTCTGTTCGACGACGCCGTTGCGGGCGTCGACGAGGACGACGGCGAGTTCGGCGGTGGAGGCGCCGGTGACCATGTTGCGGGTGTACTGCACGTGGCCGGGGGTGTCGGCGAGGATGAACCGGCGCCGTGCGGTGGCGAAGTAGCGGTAGGCGACGTCGATGGTGATGCCCTGCTCGCGCTCGGCGCGCAGGCCGTCGGTGAGCAGTGCCAGGTCGGGGGCCTGCTGGCCGCGGCGGCGGGAGGCGTGTGCGACGGCCTCCAGCTGGTCCGCGAGGACCGACTTGGAGTCGTGCAGCAGTCGGCCGACCAGGGTGGACTTGCCGTCGTCGACGGAGCCGGCGGTGGCGAAGCGCAGCAGCGAGGTGGCGCTGGTCTCGATGGTGGTGCTCATGTCTAGAAGTACCCCTCGCGCTTGCGGTCTTCCATGGCGGCTTCGGAGAGTTTGTCGTCGGCCCGGGTGGCGCCGCGTTCGGTGAGGCGGCTGGCGGCGATCTCGGTGATGACGTCGGCGATGGTGGCGGCGTCCGAGTCGACGGCGCCGGTGCAGGACATGTCGCCGACCGTGCGGTAGCGGATCAGCCGCGTCTCGACCCTCTCGTGCTCCTTGGGGCCGCCCCAGGCGCCGGCGGTCAGCCACATCCCGTCGCGGGCGAAGACGTCCCGCTCGTGGGCGTAGTAGATCTCCGGGAGCTCGATGTTCTCGCGCTCGATGTACTGCCAGACGTCCAGCTCGGTCCAGTTGGACAGCGGGAAGACCCGCACGTGCTCGCCGACCGCGTGCCGGCCGTTGTACAGCGACCAAAGCTCGGGCCGCTGGCGGCGCGGGTCCCAGGCGCCGAACTCGTCGCGCAGCGAGAAGACGCGCTCCTTGGCGCGGGCCTTCTCCTCGTCGCGGCGGCCGCCGCCGAACACCGCGTCGAACCTGTGGGAGTCGATGGCGTCCAGCAGCGGCACGGTCTGCAGCGGGTTGCGGGTGCCGTCCGGGCGCTCGCGCAGCCGGCCGTCGTCGATGAAGTCCTGCACGTGCGCGACGTGCAGCCGCAGGCCGTGCTCGGCCACCACGCGGTCGCGGTAGGCGATGACCTCGGGGAAGTTGTGGCCGGTGTCCACGTGCAGCAGCGAGAAGGGGACCTGCGCCGGGGCGAAGGCCTTCAGCGCCAGGTGCAGCATGACGATGGAGTCCTTGCCGCCGGAGAACAGGATCACCGGCCGCTCGAACTCGCCCGCCACCTCGCGGAAGATGTGCACCGACTCCGCCTCCAGGGCGTCCAGGTGCGACAGCGCGTACGGGTTGCCGTCGGTGGCGACCAGGCCCTGGGTGGCGGTGGTCATGCGAGGCCCCTCTCGGTCAGGAAGGCGTGCAGATCGGCGGCGGACTCCGCGACCGTCCGGCCGCGGGTCTGGATGCGCAGCTCCGGGTCGGCCGGGGCCTCGTACGGGTCGTCGACGCCGGTGAGACCGGAGATCTCGCCGGCGGCCTGCCTGGCGTACAGGCCCTTGACGTCGCGCTCCGAGCACAGCTCGAGGGGGGTGGCGACGTGGATCTCCAGGAACTCGGTGCCGTTGGCGGCGTGCCGCTCGCGCACCGCGGCGCGGGAGTCGGCGAACGGGGCGATCACCGGGGCCAGCACCTTCACGCCGTTGGACGCCAGCTTCTCGGCGACGAAGCCGATCCGGGTGACGTTGGTGTGGCGGTCCTCGCGGGTGAAGCCGAGGCCCTTGGAGAGGAACTCGCGGATCTCGTCGCCGTCCAGGACCTCGACCCTGTGGCCCTCGGCGCGCAGCCGCTCGGCCAGCGCGAGGGCGAGGGTGGTCTTGCCGGCGCTGGGCAGCCCGGTCAGCCACACGGTGGCGCCGCGCTCGCAGCCGGCAGCCGGGGCGGCCGCCGCTGCGGGGCCCCCGGC
>NZ_JBXQQB010000100.1:0-4031 GCF_057220535.1 Kitasatospora sp. NEAU-CNBT7
CGTCCGCGGTGACCACCGCACTCCTCAGATCGAGGGCCGCGAGCAGGGCGGCGAACCCGGTGATCTCGTTCGTCCCCTCCGGGACCCGCTGCTGCGCGACCAGCGTCCCGTCCTGCAGCATCGCCCCGAGCACGGTCACCGCGGCGGCCGCACCGCCGCGCGATCCGCGCAGACGTTTTCCGTCCACGGCCACCGTCACCGCCTTCTCCCGGAAGGTCCGCAGCAGCGCCTCCAAGCCGCCGGGCAGCACCGCCGCGACCGCCCGCCCGATGGTGGACGCGCTCGGCGGCACCGCGAGCGCGAACACTCCGCGCACCGGCAGGCCCAGCCGTACCAGCGTCTCCTGCGGAGCCGCGGCCGCCCACTGTCCCATCGCCCGGAACGAGCCGAACCTGCAGGCCATGGCACACAGCGCAACCAGCAGCACCGCGCGCAGCGGATGCCGGCGCCCCCGGGCCTTCCGCGGATCGCGCAGGGCGCCAACCAGCTCCGGGAAACCGTGCGCGCCCGACACACCGGCACCACACTCCGAGCAGGGACAGGACATGGCAGACTGGCGCACCGAAGCTCCGTTGCTGGTGGACGACTCGCGAGGTCATCAACCACAACGGAGCTTCATCTGCTTCGGACACCCATGCTGACCAGGAACGATCCAAGATCAACTAACTTTGCATCAGCCCTGACCGGCCACCTGCCCCGCACCATGGCCGGCCTGCGCAACCTCGCCATCGGCATCTTCCGCCAGAACGGCCACACCAACATCGCCGCCGCCCTCCGCCACACCGGCCGCGACCACACCCGACCCCTGCGAATCCTCGGCCTCACGTGATCAATCCGGGCAGACCGCGATCATGCAATGCCCCTGGCCTTGAACCGGCGCTGATGCCCCTATGGACGTCAAGGGGCGATCGTGGCAGAGCTGTTTTTTACAGACTCGAAGGGATCGGCAAACCCCGGTTCAACCATTCCCGTCGCAACATTTTGCTGGAGAGCCAAGGATCCCCGGGGCGACCGGAAGTGTCGTCGACTGATAATTCAGCTCTCCCGCAGGCAGTTCTGAGGGAAGGAACCTGGCGAACAGCCGGGACAAACACAGGGAGAGGGAGCCGGTCAGATGACCTGGACCAGCAGGATTCCATCCGGATGGATAAAGATTCCGACGAGTTATGACGACCTGAAAATCGGAGGATGGTTCACGAATTCTGATCAAGGCTGGCTGAATGCCTTCTCCGGATGGCTGGCCGAAACGTACAACGTCGAGTACATCGGCCTCGACGACTGGATAGAGGATGTCACTCAGGAGATTCTGGCGCCCCTCTACAAAATTGGAATAATTGCCCGGACGAGCGCAACTGAACCGGGCGAGGAGGACCTCAATCATGCACGGCAGCTCTACGGCAAGTTCTGCGAAGCGGTGGAAGCGCATTGGCATGACTCCTCGTCGAATGAGGAGCCATGGCCGCAGCTAGTGTTCCCGAAGGCGGAAATGACACACCTGGAGAAGAGCAGGGAACTGATGGTTTCCTCAGGCTCTTCGTCGGAGGAGGAGATGTCACGCCCGCGGCGCAAGATCCAGCCAGCAGAATTGGTGCACCTGGAGCAGAACCTCAGGTCGAGCTCAGCGGAGTACTCGGTGGATCGGGCCTGGGTCATAGGACACGGCCAGGACGCCGGCTCCGGAAACACCTTCGTTCCCGAGGGAATGAAAGTGCACTTCTACTGCGGGGTCGGCACGCTGCTCTCCTCCACCAGCAGTCTCATCGCACTGGCGAACCCCGATACGGCTCCTTCCGTTCAGGTCTACTCGGGCGTTTCGGGGTCGACCGCGAATCGTTCGCTCCTGGCGAGCATCCCGAACTATCGGCTGAGCCCTGAGAGCTCGGACTGGGACATCGCACGCTACATACAGGTTGCACCCGACGGTGAGTTGCTCCATTTTGTCGGCACGGAGCCTCTGCCGGGCGATGACGTTCCCCTCTGTAGAACGCCCAATAGATGCCGACACAGGGGCTCTCACGTGTGCAAGGGCGTCTTGGGCAAGTTGGGTCATTGTAAGGAGATTTACCTGCTCGTCTGCCGTGGCACGGTGGATTCGACGGCGACAGGAGATAGCGGGCCGGAGATCGAGAACGCGAAGAAGGGGTACAAGAAGCAGGCCAGGGGCATCATTGCAGACCCGACCCACCTCAAGGAGGCGCTGGATGCTCTACCGCTGGTCGATCAGGCGATCACTCTCAATGCGCGCCCGAAGCTCTTGAAGGCGGCTTTCGTCGCTAACATGAAGGGCCTGGTGGAAAGCGATGGATGCCTCGCCTACTATGCGCACTACCTCAGTCTGGATGAGGCCAGCAAAGTCGCCCTCGATGCGGACAGCGATCTCGCTGCCAGTAGAGATAGGGCCTATGCAATAGTTTCTGAAATCAATGACGCAGATGGGGTCAGGAGATCCGAACTGCTGCATGGGTTGGGCCAGGAAAGAAAATGGCTGGATGGGTCCATGGCCATTCAGGAAAAAGCTGCGCTGCGTGCGAGCCTGCGCAGCAAGGAGATGCGTAATGCAAATCGCAGGGCAATAAAGGATGCGGGGAAATCCGGAGTTTCTTTCCTGCAGGCCGGTGACGTCGTCCTGGTCGGCGACTTCCATGGGGCCGAACTGAAGGGGACGATCAGGAAGCTGGGCCTCCCTGTGGCCGAGGGGCGCATCGAGCGAAGTGCCAAGTCCTTGCGCGGCCGTGAAGTAATCGTTGTCCGTGGCGCCCAGAGAAGCGATCGACTGGACCAGAAGTTCAGGGAGAGCATCGGTGCTCCGGAGAAGTGCACTATTTACTTCGTCAAATGAAGCTGTGAGACCGCGTTTGAGATCTGACATGGGACCATCGGTCGGTGACTCGACTTGTGAACCGTGACCGCTCTCTTGAGGGGCTTGAGCGCGACCGCTGGTCGGCCCCGTCGGGCGGCGAGACCCGGCTGATGGCGACCGTGCGTGAGTTTCGGCGCAAGCCGATCGGCGGCCTGACGGTCGAGGACATGCGGTTGCTGATCCGGCAGGACGTGGGGCCTTACCTATCTCCTACCCCTGGCGGTGGAAGTCCTCCGGGGCGACCCACTGGCAGAAGGCGACATGTACGAAGGCGATCTGCTGGCAGTCGTACTCACCAGGAGTGCAGAGGTCTGGAACGAGTTCCCCGAACTCGGGCGGGAGGTCCGCGTAATCGTCTCGGAGCTGGCCAAGGTGCCGCCAGCCCTGAAACACGAGGTCGAGGGGTTCCTGGCTCGGTAGCCCGCCAACAGCAGCTGCCGCCGGCGAGCGGCCAGGGCCGCCTGTCTACGAGGGCTGCCGAACGAGCGGTCGCGGGCCGGGACGCATCGCAGGACGGCCTCGGGTGAGTCGCCGGACCATGATGCCGATCATCGCCCAGCGGATCATGGTCTCGGAGTGGGCCGGGCTGGTCTCGTAGTCCCGGGCGGGACGACGGTGGGCGGTGAGCCAGGAGAAGGTGCGCTCGACCGCCCACCGCTTGGGCCGGACCTGGAAGCCGCGCTGGTCGGGGTCCTTGCGGACAATCTCCAGGTCGCGACCGAGGATCTGTGCGGCCCACTCGACCAGGCGGCCGGCGAAGCCCTGGTCGGCCCAGACCTTCCGGACACCGGGGTGGTCGAGCCTGGTCCACAGCAGGGGCCGTTTCGCGCCGTCGCGGTCCTGGATGCCCGCCGCGACGACGTGGACGGCCAGGAGCAGGCCGAGGGTGTCGGTGACGATGAACCGCTTGCGGCCTTTCACTTTCTTGCCAGCGTCGAAGCCCCTGGTGGCAGCGGGGACGGTGTCGGCGGTGCGGACGGACTGCGAGTCGATCAGTCCGGCGCTCGGCTCCGCGTCGCGGCCGTCGGCTTCGCGGACCTTGCCGCGCAGGGCATCGTGGATGCGCTCGACGGTGCCGTCGTCGTGCCACCACGTGAAGTACCAGTACACCGTCGGCCACGGCGCGAAGTCCTTCGGCAGCTGCCGCCAGGCACACCCGGTCCGCACCACG
>NZ_JBXQQB010000101.1:0-3942 GCF_057220535.1 Kitasatospora sp. NEAU-CNBT7
GTCGCCCGTTTGTGGGTACGGAGGTATTCGGGCTGACTCGCGTGTCGTGTGCATGGTGGGGTCGGGGTATGGAACGGATGCCGTACTCAACAGACTTGTCCGACGGGCAGTGGGCCTTGATCGAGCCGCTGGTCACCGCCTGGAAGCAGGAGCGGGTGTCGCGGTCGGCGACCGGGGATCCGGGCTCCTGTGACTTGCGCGAGGTCGTGAACGCGCTGCTGTACCAGAACCGGACGGGGTGCCAGTGGCGGCTCCTGCCGCACGACTTACCGGCCTGGTCGGCAGTGTTCTACTACTTCACCCTGTGGCGCCAGGACGGCCTTGACCAGCGGATCCAGGAGATCCTGCGCTGCCAGGTGCGGGAGCGGGCCAGACGATTAGAGGACCCGTCCCTGGTGATCATCGACACCCAGTCCGTCCGCGTGGCGGCCGGGGTGCCGAAGGGGACGACGGGGCTGGACGCGAACAAGAAGACGCCCGGGAGGAAGCGGGGACTGGCCGTCGACGTGCTGGGCCTGATCATCGGCGTGGTCGTCCTGGCCGCGAGCGCGCACGACAACGAGGCCGGTATCGCCCTGCTGGACCAGGCGGACGAGCGGTGCGGGATGCGTCTGGAAAAGGCCCTGGTCGACCAGGGCTTCAAGGATGCCGTGATCATCCACGGGGCGGTGAAGGACATCACCGTCGAGGTGGTCCGGCGCAACCCCGACGACGTGGGCAAGGGGTTCGTTCCGCAACCGAAGCGGTGGGTGGTCGAGCAGGTCAACGGCACCCTCATGCTCCACCGGCGCCTTGCCCGCGACTACGACCACCGGCTCGACAACGCCGCCTCCCGCGTCTACTGGGCCGCCACCGCCGGCATGCTCCGCCGCCTCACCGCCCCCAGCCCTGCCTGGCGCGACGACGTCGAGCTGGCAGCATGAACGTCACCGAACTCCTGCGGCTGTTGCAGGCCGAACACGACGAGGCCGCCACACGCGCCGACTACCTGCGCGAACAGATTGACCAACTCACCGGTGCACTGGCCGAGGTAGAGGCCCGCCTCGCCGAGATCGCCACCGCCGGCAAGGTCATCGACGGCCTCGCCCTGCCCGACCACGAGCCGGCCCCTGCGGAGACCGCCACCGTCTACCAGCGCATCGTGACCGCCTTCAACGAGCATCCCGGGCGGGTCTTCCGGGTTCGCGACCTACACGAACTCCTCGGCCTGCCCACCAACGAGCCCTCGATCAACGCCACCCGCTCCCGCCTGGGACGACTCGTTCGTCAGGGACTCCTCGACCAACCCGGACGCGGCCGCTACCAGAAACGGACTTAACGTCCTCTCAGAGCCGGTGTAGGCGTAGATCAAACCGGCCTGGACGTCGATTGAGCGGGCCGTTTCGTAAGCGTTCGCAGGCCGTTGAGCGGGCGAAGCCGATCAGCCCGGCTTTGGAGGCGGCGTAGTTGGCCTGGCCGCTCTCACCGCGCAGAGCCACGGCGGAGGAGATGATCACTACGCGGCCGCAGCGGGCGCGCAGCATGGCGCGGGTGGCGCGCTTGACCGCCCGGTAGACGCCGGTGAGGTTGGTGTCGAGGACCAAGATGAAGTGTTCCTCGCTCATGCGGACCAGCAGTTGGTCCTTGGTGATGCCCGCGTTGGCGACCAGGACCTCGACCGGTCCGTGCTCCGCTTCGGCGTGTGTGAACGTCGCGTCGATCTGCTTGGTGTCGGTGACGTCGCACTGGACTGCGAGCAGTCCCTCGGTCGGTGGGCCGCTGCGGTAGGTGACGGCGACGCGGTCGCCGGTGGCCTGGAGGCGGCGGGCGGCCGCCAGGCCGATGCCGCGGTTGCCACCGGTGATCAGAACGGAACGGGACACGGGAATACCTCGGGTCTGTGGCCGTTCGGGAGCAGTGTGTGATCGATCGTTCGGTGCGCCTTCGCTCTTCTCAGCGAGTCCGGCTATGGACGGCCCACGGTGGTCGGGCCGGTTCCGTGGCCTGGGCGCCCGGCAACGGAGCGGTGGTCACGCACCTGCTGGCTTGCGTCCGCAGGTGGACACGAGCGGGTACCACATGGCGCTGAAGCCCGGGTCGGTGGCGATGTGCCGCACGCGCGCCAGGTCGATGTCGGTGAATCCCCGGGCGTGTAGGGGATTGCGCAGTTGGCGGGTGTGAATGTCGTGCAGGCGGCTGCCTGGGCCGCCGCCGGTCCAGCTGTCCGTGCGGTGGACGCTGTGGACGTCTTCCAACGACGTTTCGGTCATGGCGGCGTGCAGATCACGCGAGCCCCACTGGGGATCGGCCCCAGCATCGGTGAGGATCCGCACGACGGCGCTGGTGAACCGCCGGAACAGCTGGGCGTCGCCGGGGCCGGGACTGGTCAGCACGGAGAGCTCGTCGGCTGTCACCTTGCTCTCCTCGATGACCAACCATCCGCCCGGGGCCAGCGCCTCGACCAGACTGGAGAGCACTTCCCGGCGTTCGGGCAGGTGCATGAGCACCCACCGGGCGTGGATCACGTCGAAGGGTCCACCGTCGGGGACCGGGTCCCGGCGGACGTCGTGCCTCAGGATCTCCGCACCGGGTGCCCATATCCGGGACGTATCGAGATCGGTGGCTATCACCCGTCCGCTGGGACCGGCGAGTTCGAGCAGGTGACGGGCCATGGAGCCACCACCGGCGCCGATCTCCCAGCATCGGGCGCCGGCCTGCACCCCCAGACGCCCGATGCACTCGACGCTTCCCGGATCCAGCATGGTCTCCAGCGCGTCGAGCTGGTCGTCCACATCGACCGCTCCGGAAAAGGCGTACCGCGTCTCGTATGCCGTGCTCATCAGTCGAAACCTCGCTCTCGGGCTACCCGGGGTGTTGCCTCATACAAAGCGGGCCCACAGTTCCAGCGTGGTGTCGACCATGTCTCCGGCCGGTCATCCGATCGGTTGATCCCCCGGGGGGCTATCCGCCCCGTATCTCGGTAAGGCCGGTTCTCACCCTGAAGTTCCACCTTTCGGTTGGACACCTGGAGACTGGGACGTGTGAGCCCGGAGGAAGCAGTTTCAGGTGGGAAGCAACAGCAACATGAGTAAGCGGTACACGGCGGAGTTCAAGAGGGACGCGGTCGCGCTCGTCCGGTCTTGTCCGCATCGGAACGTCACCGAGATCGCCCGGGAGCTCGGGGTCAGCCCGGAGGGGCTGCGAGGCCGGCCCGGCGACCTGACCAGCCCCGAGCGCGAGGAGCTCGCCCGGCTTCGCCGGCAGAACCTCGAGCAGCAGAAGACGATCGAGATCCTTGGCAAGGCGGCCGCCTGTTTCGCGGCCGAGACGAATCGGTGATCCGCTTCCGTTTCGTTGAGGACCACCACGGCGCCTTCGGCGTCAAGCGGATCTGCCGAGCGCTGGGGATCGCACGCTCATCCTTCTACGCCTGGCGGGCCGGCGGGCAGGACCGTCGCGCCCGCGAACGGGCCGAGGACCTGCTCGCCGCCGAGATCGCGGTGATCCACCTCGCCTCCCGAGGTGCCTACGGCGTCCCGCGCGTTCACGCGGAACTGCGCCGCCAGGGCCGGGCGGTCAACCGGAAGAGGGTGGAGCGGATCATGCGCGAGCGCGGGATCACGGGCGCCACCCGCCGCCGGCGCCGCGGTCTGACCCGCCAGAGCCGCAGGCCCGTGTTCGCCCCGGACCTGATCGGGCGCGACTTCACCGCGTCCCGGCCGGGGATGCGGCTGGTCGGTGATATCACCTTCCTGCCGACCGAGGAGGGCTGGCTCTACCTGGCAACCTGCATCGACCTGGCCACCCGCGAGGTCGTCGGCTACGCGATGGCCGACCATCACCGCGCCGAGCTGCCGGTGGCCGCGCTGCGGACGGCCGCCGGCCGTGGCGCTCTGGAACGAGGCTGCATCTTTCACTCGGACCGCGGCAGCGAAGGTGGATTCAACCGGTGGACGCAACACC
>NZ_JBXQQB010000102.1:0-3931 GCF_057220535.1 Kitasatospora sp. NEAU-CNBT7
GCGTCGCGGCGCAGGGCTTCGTCGAGGACGTGCACCTCGTGCCCCTCGACCAGCCAGAGCAGCTCCTCCCACGACATGTCGAACGAGAACGACACCGTGTGCGCGATCCGCAGCCGACGGCCGCCCGCCGACTCCACCACCGGATCGAAGATCGCCTCACGGTGGTTCAACTGCATGTTCGTCAGCCCCCGGTACGGCGTCACCACACCCTTCGGCCGACCCGTCGAACCCGACGTGAAAATCACATACGCCGGCGCATCCAGATCCACCCGCACCCCCAGCGGACCGTCCGACAGCGAAGCCAACTCCGCCCGCACCCCCGCCGAATCCAGCAACACCACCTCCGCCGCCTCCGGCATCAACCCCGCAGCCGACGAATCCGTCACCAGACACACCGGCCCCGCGTCCTCCACCATGAACGCCAACCGCTCCCGCGGATAGTCCAACTCCAACGGCAGATACGCCGCCCCCGTCCGCAACACCGCGAACAGAGCCGCCACCATCTCCAGCGAACGCGGCAACCCCAACGCCACCACCCGCTCAGGACCCGCCCCACGCGCCACGAACAACCGCGCCAGCCGGTTCACCCGCGCATCCAACTCCGCGTACGACCACGACACACCACCGAACACCAACGCCGTCGCACCCGGCACCAACGCCGCACGCTCCGCCAGCAGATCCGCCACCGTCGCATCCGGCAACACCCGCGACGTCGCCGCCCACTCCCCCAACACCGACCCACGCTCACGCACCGTCAGCACGTCGAGGGAGCCGATCCGGCGGTGCGGGTCGGCCGCGACCTGCTCCAGCAGCGCGAGCAGCCGCTCGACCAGGGCTTCGGCGGTCGAGCGCTCGTAGAGGTCGGTGGCGTACTCGAAGGCGATGTCGATCTCCTCGGAGACCGAGGTCTCCTCGAAGTTGAAGTCGAGTTCGAACTTGACCGCGCCCAGCTCGAACGGCTGGATCCGGCTCTCCAGGCCGAGCAGGCTGCCGCCCTGGCCGTCGTTGTGCTGGTAGCCGAGCATCACCTGGAACAGCGGGTGCCGGCCGGCCACCCGGGGCGGGTTGACGGCCTCGACCAGGCGGTCGAAGGGCAGGTCCTGGTGCGCGAACGCGGCCAGGTCCGACTCCCGGGTGCGGGTGAGCAGGTCGGCGAAGGTCGGGTCGCCGGAGAGGTCGTTGCGCAGCACCAGGGTGTTGACGAAGAACCCGACCAGGCCGTCCAGCGCGGTGTCCGAGCGCCCGGCGACGGGCGCGGCGAGGGGGATGTCGGTGCCCGCGCCGAGCCGGTGCAGCAGGGTGGCGACGGCGGCCTGGAGCACCATGAAGGTGGTCGTACCGGTGGACCGGGCGGCCTCCCGCAGGCCGCGGTAGACAGTCGGGGGGACCTGCGCGTACACGGTGTCGCCGCGGTATCCGGCGACCGGCACCCGCGGGTGGTCGGTGGGCAGCGGCAGTTCCTCCGGCAGACCGGCCAGCGCCTGCTGCCAGTACGCGACCTGGCGGCTGTGCAGGCTCTCCCCGTCCTCGGGGCCGCCGAGCAGTTCCTGCTGCCACAGCGTGTAGTCGGCGTACTGGACCGGCAGCGGCGCCCAGCTGGGCGCGGTGCCGGTGGTGTGGGCGGCGTACGCGGTGTTCAGGTCGTCGATGAACGGGAGCATCGACCACTCGTCACCGGCGATGTGGTGGAACAGCAGCACGATCGCGTGGTCCGCCGGGCCGACCGCCAGCACGCTGACCCGCAGCGGCAGTTCGGCCGAGAGGTCGAAGCCGTACCGGACGGCCGCCTCGATGTCGGCGGCCAGGGTCGGCTCGCCGGACGCCACCAGGTGCAGGGTCTGCGCGGCGGCGTCCCTGACCTCCTGGAACACCTTGCCGTCGCGCTCGGTGAAGACCGTCCGCAGGCTCTCGTGGCGCTCGGTCACCGCGATGACGGCGGCCCGCAGCGCGTCCAGGTCGAGCTCGCCGGTGACCCGGACCACCAGCGGCACGTTGTAGGTGGCCCCGGAGCCGTCCAGGTTCTGCAGGAACCACATCCGGCGCTGGGCGTGCGACAGCGGCAGCTCGGCGGGCCGCTCGCGGCGGACCAGGGCCGGGCGGGCCTCGCCGCCGGCGGCGGCCCGGTGGGCCAGACCGGCCGGGGTGGGCGCCTCGAAGAGGTCACGCACGGTCAGCTGGGCGCCGAGCAGCGTCCGCAGCCGGCCGACCAGGCGGGTGGCGAGCAGCGAGTGGCCGCCGAGATCGAAGAAGTGGTCCTCGGGGCCCACCTCGGACAGGCCGAGCACCTCGGCGAAGACGCCGCAGAGGATCTCCTCGCGGGCGTCGCGCGGGGCGCGTCCGGCGCCCGTGCCGGTGCTGTCGGGGGTGGGGAGGGCCTTGCGGTCGAGCTTGCCGTTGACGGTCAGCGGCAGCGCGTCGAGGACGACGAACGCGGACGGGACCATGTACTCGGGCAGCCGCTCGGCGAGGCCGCTGCGGACCTCCGCGACGTCGACGCCGGAGCCGGCCGGGACGAGGTAGGCGGCCAGCCGCTTGACCCCGGGGGTGTCCTCGCGGACCACCACGGCGGCCTGCGCGACGGCGGGGTGCGTGGTCAGGGCGTCCTCGATCTCGCCGGGCTCGACCCGGTAGCCGCGGATCTTCACCTGGTCGTCGGCCCGGCCGAGGAAGTCCAGCAGGCCGTCCTGGCGCCGGCGCACCACGTCGCCGGTCCGGTACATCCGGTCGCCGGGCTCACCGAACGGGTCGGCGACGAACCGCTCCGCGGTCAGCCCCGGCCGGTCGAGGTAGCCGCGGGCCAGGCCGACCCCGGAGACGTACAGCTCGCCCGCGGTGCCGACCGGCACCTGCCGGAGGTGTCCGTCGAGGACGTGGGCGCGGGTGTTCCAGATCGGGCGGCCGACGGTGGCGGTGTCGCTGTCCGTGGTGCCGCCGCCGAGGGTGTTGATGGTGTACTCGGTCGGCCCGTAGAGGTTGTAGCCGAGCACACCGGGGGTGTCGCGGAGCCTGGACCAGAGGGTCTCCGCCACGGCCTCACCGCCGAGCAGCACCAGCACCGGGCGGTGCCGGTCCTCGTCCAGCAGACCGGACTCGATCAGCGCCTGGGCGTACGAGGGCGTCACGTTGATGACGTCGATCTCGTGCTCGGCGCAGAAGTCCGCCAGCCCCTGGGCGTCGCGGCGCAGGGCTTCGTCGAGGACGTGCACCTCGTGCCCCTCGACCAGCCAGAGCAGCTCCTCCCACGACATGTCGAACGAGAACGACACCGTGTGCGCGATCCGCAGCCGACGGCCGCCCGCCGACTCCACCACCGGATCGAAGATCGCCTCACGGTGGTTCAACTGCATGTTCGTCAGCCCCCGGTACGGCGTCACCACACCCTTCGGCCGACCCGTCGAACCCGACGTGAAAATCACATACGCCGGCGCATCCAGATCCACCCGCACCCCCAGCGGACCGTCCGACAGCGAAGCCAACTCCGCCCGCACCCCCGCCGAATCCAGCAACACCACCTCCGCCGCCTCCGGCATCAACCCCGCAGCCGACGAATCCGTCACCAGACACACCGGCCCCGCGTCCTCCACCATGAACGCCAACCGCTCCCGCGGATAGTCCAACTCCAACGGCAGATACGCCGCCCCCGTCCGCAACACCGCGAACAGAGCCGCCACCATCTCCAGCGAACGCGGCAACCCCAACGCCACCACCCGCTCAGGACCCGCCCCACGCGCCACGAACAACCGCGCCAGCCGGTTCACCCGCGCATCCAACTCCGCGTACGACCACGACACACCACCGAACACCAACGCCGTCGCACCCGGCACCAACGCCGCACGCTCCGCCAGCAGATCCGCCACCGTCGCATCCGGCAACACCCGCGACGTCGCCGCCCACTCCCCCAACACCGACCCACGCTCACGCACCGTCAGCA
>NZ_JBXQQB010000103.1:0-3877 GCF_057220535.1 Kitasatospora sp. NEAU-CNBT7
GCCGGGGGCCCCGCAGCGGCGGCCGCCCCGGCTGCCGGCTGCGAGCGCGGCGCCACCGTGTGGCTGACCGGGCTGCCCAGCGCCGGCAAGACCACCCTCGCCCTCGCGCTGGCCGAGCGGCTGCGCGCCGAGGGCCACAGGGTCGAGGTCCTGGACGGCGACGAGATCCGCGAGTTCCTCTCCAAGGGCCTCGGCTTCACCCGCGAGGACCGCCACACCAACGTCACCCGGATCGGCTTCGTCGCCGAGAAGCTGGCGTCCAACGGCGTGAAGGTGCTGGCCCCGGTGATCGCCCCGTTCGCCGACTCCCGCGCCGCGGTGCGCGAGCGGCACGCCGCCAACGGCACCGAGTTCCTGGAGATCCACGTCGCCACCCCCCTCGAGCTGTGCTCGGAGCGCGACGTCAAGGGCCTGTACGCCAGGCAGGCCGCCGGCGAGATCTCCGGTCTCACCGGCGTCGACGACCCGTACGAGGCCCCGGCCGACCCGGAGCTGCGCATCCAGACCCGCGGCCGGACGGTCGCGGAGTCCGCCGCCGATCTGCACGCCTTCCTGACCGAGAGGGGCCTCGCATGACCACCGCCACCCAGGGCCTGGTCGCCACCGACGGCAACCCGTACGCGCTGTCGCACCTGGACGCCCTGGAGGCGGAGTCGGTGCACATCTTCCGCGAGGTGGCGGGCGAGTTCGAGCGGCCGGTGATCCTGTTCTCCGGCGGCAAGGACTCCATCGTCATGCTGCACCTGGCGCTGAAGGCCTTCGCCCCGGCGCAGGTCCCCTTCTCGCTGCTGCACGTGGACACCGGCCACAACTTCCCCGAGGTCATCGCCTACCGCGACCGCGTGGTGGCCGAGCACGGCCTGCGGCTGCACGTCGCGCACGTGCAGGACTTCATCGACGACGGCCGGCTGCGCGAGCGCCCGGACGGCACCCGCAACCCGCTGCAGACCGTGCCGCTGCTGGACGCCATCGACTCCCACAGGTTCGACGCGGTGTTCGGCGGCGGCCGCCGCGACGAGGAGAAGGCCCGCGCCAAGGAGCGCGTCTTCTCGCTGCGCGACGAGTTCGGCGCCTGGGACCCGCGCCGCCAGCGGCCCGAGCTTTGGTCGCTGTACAACGGCCGGCACGCGGTCGGCGAGCACGTGCGGGTCTTCCCGCTGTCCAACTGGACCGAGCTGGACGTCTGGCAGTACATCGAGCGCGAGAACATCGAGCTCCCGGAGATCTACTACGCCCACGAGCGGGACGTCTTCGCCCGCGACGGGATGTGGCTGACCGCCGGCGCCTGGGGCGGCCCCAAGGAGCACGAGAGGGTCGAGACGCGGCTGATCCGCTACCGCACGGTCGGCGACATGTCCTGCACCGGCGCCGTCGACTCGGACGCCGCCACCATCGCCGACGTCATCACCGAGATCGCCGCCAGCCGCCTCACCGAACGCGGCGCCACCCGGGCCGACGACAAACTCTCCGAAGCCGCCATGGAAGACCGCAAGCGCGAGGGGTACTTCTAGACATGAGCACCACCATCGAGACCAGCGCCACCTCGCTGCTGCGCTTCGCCACCGCCGGCTCCGTCGACGACGGCAAGTCCACCCTGGTCGGCCGACTGCTGCACGACTCCAAGTCGGTCCTCGCGGACCAGCTGGAGGCCGTCGCACACGCCTCCCGCCGCCGCGGCCAGCAGGCCCCCGACCTGGCACTGCTCACCGACGGCCTGCGCGCCGAGCGCGAGCAGGGCATCACCATCGACGTCGCCTACCGCTACTTCGCCACCGCACGGCGCCGGTTCATCCTCGCCGACACCCCCGGCCACGTGCAGTACACCCGCAACATGGTCACCGGCGCCTCCACCGCCGAACTCGCCGTCGTCCTCGTCGACGCCCGCAACGGCGTCGTCGAACAGACCCGCCGCCACGCCGCCGTCGCCGCCCTGCTGCGGGTGCCGCACGTGGTCCTCGCCGTCAACAAGATGGACCTGGTGGAGTACGCGGAGCCGGTCTTCGCCGCCATCGCCGCCGAGTTCACCGCCTACGCCGCCTCCCTGGGCGTCAAGGACGTGGTGGCCGTGCCGATCTCCGCGCTGGCCGGCGACAACGTCGTCGAACCGTCCGCCCACATGGACTGGTACGGCGGCCCCACCCTGCTGGAGCACCTGGAGACCGTCCCGGTCGGCACCGACCCGAGCGTCGAACCGGCCCGCTTCCCGGTCCAGTACGTCATCCGCCCGCAGACCGAGGACAACCCCGACTACCGCGGCTACGCCGGCCAACTCGCCTCCGGCGTCCTGCGGGTCGGCGACCCGGTCACCGTGCTGCCCTCCGGCCACACCACCACGATCGCCGCCATCGACGCCCTCGGCACCGGGACCGACATCGCCTGGGCCCCCCAGTCCGTCACCGTCCGCCTCACCGACGACATCGACATCTCCCGCGGCGACCTCATCGCCGCCGGACCCGCCCCGACCCCCACCAAGGACATCGAGGCCACCGTCGCCCACCTGAACGAGCGCCCGCTGACCGTCGGCGCGAAGGTGCTGCTCAAGCACACCACCCGCACCGTCCGCGCACTCGTCAAGGAAATCTCCTACCGCATCGACATCGACACCCTCGAACAGCGCACCGACACCGACGCACTCACCGTCAACGACATCGGCCACGTGGTGCTGCGCACCGCCGAGCCGCTGGCCCTGGACGACTACCGCGCCAACCGCCGGACCGGATCGTTCCTGCTGATCGACCCGGCCGACGGCACCACCCTCACCGCCGGCATGGCGGGCGAGGCCTTCGACACGGTGGCCGCGGCCGAGCCCGTGACCGTTTCAGCAGAGGACTCCTCCGATGGCTCTCACACCGCACAGCCGCCCCCGGCCCGTCACCCGTAACCGCTCCCGGCCCGGCGCCGGGCGTGCCGTGGTCGTCGCGGCTGTCGTGCTGAGCCTGAGTGGTCTGCTGGCCGCCTGCGGGTACGGCTCGAAGTCCGTCCCGCGCGCGAACCCGGCACCGGCCGCCGCGTCCGGTGCCTCGGACAAGAAGCTGTCCGCCGACACCGTGAAGATCGGCTACTTCGCCAACCTGACCCACGGCACCCCGCTGGTCGGCCTGCAGGAGGGCCTGTTCCAGAAGGAGCTGGGCGCGACCCAGGTCAAGACCCAGATCTTCAACGCCGGCCCGGCCGAGATCGAGGCGCTGAACGCCGGTTCGATCGACATCGGCTGGATCGGCCCCTCCCCGGCCATCAACGGCTTCACCAAGTCCAAGGGCACCTCGCTGCGGGTCATCGGCGGCTCCGCCTCCGGCGGGGTGAAGCTGGTCGTCAACCCCGACAGGATCAAGACCCTGGACGACCTCAAGGGCAAGAAGATCGCCACCCCGCAGCTGGGCAACACCCAGGACGTGGCGCTGCTCAACTACCTGGCCGAGAAGGGCTACAAGGTCGACGCGCAGTCCGGCGCCGGCGACGTCTCGGTGGTCCGCTCGGACAACAAGGTCACGCCGGACGCGTACAAGTCCGGCTCCATCGACGGCGCCTGGGTGCCCGAGCCGACCGCCTCCAAGCTGGTCACCCTCGGGGCCAAGGAACTGCTGAACGAGAAGCAGGTCTGGCCGGACGGCAAGTTCGTGATCACCAACATCATCGTCTCTCAGAAGTTCCTCAAGGAGCACCCGGACGTGGTGGAGGCCGTGCTGCGCGGCTCGGTGAACACCAACGCCTTCATCAAGGCCAACCCGGACAAGGCCAAGGCCGACGCCAACGACGCCATCAAGGCGGCCGCGGGCAACGCCCTGGAGCCGGCCGTCCTCGACCCGGCGTGGAAGGACATCGAGTTCCTGGACGACCCGCTGGCGAACACCTTCCAGGCCGAGGCCGACCACGCGGT
>NZ_JBXQQB010000104.1:0-3847 GCF_057220535.1 Kitasatospora sp. NEAU-CNBT7
GACGCCGTTGCGGCTGTTGCCACTGCCCGCACCGGCCCGGTCGTGCTTCTCGTATCCGAGGTGGTCGGTGATCTCGCCCTCCAGAGCGGACTCCAGCACCCGCTTGGTCAGCTGCTGCAGCAGCCCGACCTCGCCGGTCAACTGGAGCCCGCTCGCGCGAGCCCGGTCGACCAGCTACCCGATCAACTGATCGTCCAACAGGTCCGCCGACAGCTCGACCGGCCGGACCTCTTCAACCGCCTCAACCGAGGCGATCACGTCGCTCATCAGGTGCTCTTCCTAGATCGGGAGATACACCGGTCACCGTACAAACCCCATACGCACCGGACCTCAACCCGCAAGAGGACATCTGGTCGCTGGTCAAGCCCACCATCGGCAAATCTCGCCGCCGCGAACCTCGACCAGCCCGCCCGGGCCGTCAGGCGCAGCCTGAAGCAGATCCAGTACCGCCCCCACCTCATCGACGGGCGCCTCTCCAACACCGGCCTGATCACGGACGGCCGACCACCCCCAGGGCCGACATCACGAGTTCAAGTTCAGTAGCTCGGTCAGCCGTACCTGGTGGGCCAGCACGTCATCCTCGAACCGAAGTCCAACTCCTGCGGCCGTCAATCCCACTGGATGCCCGTGCGCAGCACGAGGAGGATCCCCTGCAGGCACCCGCGATCATCCAACGGCAGGCGCCCCGGATTGCGTGACCGGCGCTGCCGCACCGGCAGCAACGGCCCGATACGCGCCCACAGATCGTCCGACACCACCCACGGCTGCCCCTTCGGCTTCCCCACGGATGGACCAACGAGCAGACCGTCGAGCAGACATGGCCACACCAGAGCTTTTGTTTTAGCTCCTCTAAGCACAGCCATGGTTAACTGTCGATGCGGAGCCATTATTCGAATTCACCAAGCCCCTACCTTTCAGTGAAAGAATAGCCATGAGCGAACATTGGCCGGAAATTGATCTCAGCTTCCTTTGTGAGGTCGACCCTGGGAAATCAAGCCTCTTGAAGACCATTGCTCACCGAAACTCTAATCCGTTTGCGAAGGTATCGCCGGAAGTTCCACTCGACCCCGAGGAGAGATATCTTTTTGAAGCCTTCCTGAGGCATAGCTATCCGGACCGAGTTGGGATTCTCAAGGAATCGCTTGCGATTTCCAAGCAATACAGGGATGGCGCGCTCATGAAAGGCCGATCCGGGCCTCAGGCCCATGGCTACGCCCAAGGAAGGCAGGCTAATCTATTCCCTCACATGAAAACCCCGTGGGAAGAATTTTCAATAAGAATCAAAGTCATTAAAGGTAGGATCTCAGTTGGGGCTCTCCCCGAGGCGGTTCTCTCTGGCGGGCAGCGAGCCAAAGCGGGCTCAGATGATGATTACCTGGTGCACCTGGCCTGCCGGCTTAAATCCATGTTCGAACTGGTGACCAGGATCCAGGTAACGCTTGTGGATGTCCGGACTGCAAAGGACTGTGGAATGCCTAGCAGTCGATTCATTGAGGCCTGCGACAGCTACCCGAAAATTCAGCAGAAGTTCCGATTGATATTCCAGGTTATCGACGGGCATCTCGATCGAATCTATTCCGACCTCGCGGAAGGCCGTACAGATCCTCTGGTCGGCGCCTTCGAACCGTTGCTGGTCGCGTTTGAGGAGATAGACAAGAAATGTGCTGAATATCTAAGCCTGGTGGTGGCCGGATCTGACGAAGTATACCGGTGGGCCGAAGCCAAGTTCAACGCCAAGGCGACGGCGAAGTTCGAGGCTGACCACCCCGATACGGCTGGGACACTCAAGGTGATTGGGGTTGTCTTCCAAACTATCGTTGGGGCCGCCTCGGTTGCACTGACCGGTGCGACACATGGACTCACCGCCAAAGCCGTTCCTGTCGCCTATTTTGCCGCAAATCGGGCCTGGCAGAAAATCTCGCTTCGAATCAGCGTGAGGCACATGGATGGCAAGACTGCACAGAACATTGCCAAATCAGTTCATTCAACAGTGACTGACACGACCGGGAAGACCTTGGGGAAGATCACCGCAAGCGCCAGTTTGGCCTCCGGTCTGACGAAGGGGGCAGGAGCGGTCGGTGCGATCTCCCACCACACAGCACAGCTTGCAGGCAGTGCCATGACGCCGGTAGGCCATCTCACCGGGGCGGTCGGAGCGTCGATTTCCCTAAATAATACGGGTAGAACCATTCATACGGACAAGACAAGCTCCACTCGAAAGGCAGAAAAAGCCGTATACTTGGCCCTGGAAATGCTCGGCGTTTCGGATATTCCGGAAAAGGTGAAGTCGACTTTTGAATTGACCGATTTCCATAATGGCGCATTCGTTGTCAAGTTTGCGGGAATTGATGGGTTCGTTGACGCCGACGGCTACTTCTGTGATAGCGGCGGAGCTCTGGCCGCCACCCGGCTACTGGATCGCGCCATGGAGCGCTCTTATCTAGCCAAAGAGCTGCTGGACCAGCAGGGACTGGCGTCTGTGGCCTGGGAGAGCGCTGTATTCCTCGGAGTGGAAGGCGGGAAAAATAAGTTCGAATGCCCGGTTGCACTAATTGACGGGACCGCCTGCACGGCGGTCGTCTGGATTGACTCCAGTGGGAATTTTAGCATCACCTTGCCGAAGGCAAAACCAGTGGACATTGATGCACTTGACCCGGGGCCGGATCGGATCTTGATGAATGCAAAGGTAATTTGGCAGGATAGTGGATGCGAGGTTCAGCGCTGGCGTGTTGTGCGGCCCGATGATCTCACTCTCGAGATGAAGGATGCCATCAAGGCCTCGAGTTGGACGATTGACGAGATCGCTGATTCCATAGCAAAAATCAATGATGGTATCACCAGGAATGAGCGATTCATTTCAATGTTCTACTGAAAATTTTTATCTTGCTCGATGGGGATGGGATATCAGTTTGGGATGAACGCTTCACTGGTGCTTCAGTGCGATTTCGTGATCTAGTACTGCAACGGTGCTTACTGTGATGCGGCTTCAGCTTCTGGGCTGCGGCCTCGTCGCCTGTAGCGCCTGGTCCGAGCCTGGTGCTGGCGTCGATGTCGCCATTGGACCAGTGCGGGACATGGTCAATGCTGCGACGGACGGGCCGAGTCAGCTGGGTGGCCGGCCGACGGCAGTGTCCGGTGAATCATCTTTGGATCTTGGAACTGGATCGCCGTTCTTGATCGTTTGTCGGTCGGGGGGAAAGGCGATCTGACGAACGAGGAGTTTGCGCCGTGAGGCGCTGTTGGTTCGAGCGGAGGTGGGAGACCTTCGCCGCTGACCTTGTCGCAGCAAGGCGGCGAAGCTGAGGGCAGCCTGATCCGGGTGATGCCGGGGAGGGCGGGAGCGGCCCTGACAACGTGGGGACGTGCCAGTACTGCCAGATGGTGCGGGTCCGGTAAGCGTGGTGGAGAGGAGTACGAGAGGAACCGGCGTCGTTACGTCCTAACTTCGTCACCGACTCCAATCTGGTGGATATGGGTCGGGTGCGGTGCGCACGGTTGCCTTCGGGGGCCGGAACTCCTGGGGCGTCTTAGTACTGCAACGGTGCTTAACGTGATGAGGCATCAGCTCTCGGGCTGTTGCCTCGTCTCTTGTAGTGGCTGGTGCGGGCCTGCTGTTGGCGTCGGCGGCGCCGGTGGGACCGGTGCAGGACGTGGGCGATGCTTCGGCGAACGGGCCGGGTGAGGTGGGCGATCAGTCGACGGATCTCGGGGACGGTGAGTGGGATCAGGTCTGGCGTTCGAGCCGGTCCGGCCCCTTTTCGAGCTGCTGGGCCCGCATGACTGTCAGGTAGGCGTGGGCGGCCATGGCGAGGGTGATGTGCCGATACCAGCCCGGGTAGCGACGGAT
>NZ_JBXQQB010000105.1:0-3806 GCF_057220535.1 Kitasatospora sp. NEAU-CNBT7
AACAGGCGGCGGACCGGCGCTGCACCCACCCTGCGGCGCAGGTCACGCAAGGCCTTCGCGGTCGGTTCGGCGACCTCCACTCCGGCGCCGGCCAGTGCCGCGGTCAGCTTCTGCCACACCAGCTGGTAGCCGACTTCCGGAAACAGGCACATCGCGAGCAGGAAGTAGACCCCGACCCGCGAGGGCAGGTCACGTAACCGGCGCTGCACACACCGGGTCTCCTTCAGGACCGCATCAACGAGGTCGAACGGGACGACCTGAGTCAACTCGCCCAGATGACCAGGACCGAACTGGCCGGCGGCCACCGTGAACTGGTGAGTCACCGTCGTCAGACCCGACGGCAGGGCACAATCACATGCGGGCAACGGGACTCCTCGGCGACCAGCAGTCTTGGCGGACCATCTGATCAACGCGGATCCCGTTGCCGCATTTCGGCCAGCGTTCAAACCCCTTGCCACCAGCGCAAATCCGTTAACTACCCGGCCTTGGGCGAAGGCCCGCTCACAGCTCGTCATCGACCATCCACGGTGCACCCACGCCACCACCAATGGACGAATCGTCACACCGGAGACGGTCTACCAGCCCACATCCACGAGATCGTATTACGAGTTCTGAAGAACCACGGCAGCTGAGCACGATCGCCAAGGTCACCAACAGAGTCAAGCTGAGGGCACGACCCTCTGCCTGAATGGTTGCACCACGCGACACCTACAGCACAGGAAAGAATGGCAAACTTCACACAAACCACCCAAGGAGATTTCAATGGCAATTTATTTTACCGCGCACGGATCGTATTCAAATTCGGAATTCACAGAAATTCCCGAAGGTGTAACGATTCACCTATTCTCCGGGCCGGGGAAACTTCTGGACACATCCCTCTCTAATATCGGAATGCATGACCTTACAGTAATGAGAAAGCCCCCTAAGATTAAAAGTCTCACTGGCGGGATGAAGATTGCCAACATTCTCCTCAGCGAGCTCGAGGGGGAATCATTGGCAAGTTTCATACAATGTGCTGCGGATGGTGCGAGTGGGAGCATACAGACCGTGGGAGGCGATTGGGTGCCGCACGAAATGAAACTCTGCACGGGAAAAAACTGTCGAAATGGAAACCACACTTGCAACGGTGCACTCCCGCGCCTGGCAAAGGTGGATCGCGAGATCTACCTAGCTTGCTGTACATCACGTTCAGAGAGCAAGCGCAACAGGGAGGAGGTGAGGCTTATAACCGAACCTCGAAAGGGTCCCCATTATGAGGAGATGACGTCTTCGGCCTTCGAGGAGATCGAAGAGCTAGCAGAACGTGACCCGGAAAAGTTTTACAAGCTCCTAGACGCTCTCCCCCTTGCTAGTGTTGCAGCTTTACGAGGGTCAGTTGCGATGGATTCGGCGGTCGAGAACCGTGCAGCGCAACAGCAGTTGAAGGAAAATGGCCGCTTCGGACTCTTGCGGTATCTCATCTCACAGCCAGGTGAAGTCCATGAGATGCTCGGTCTATCAAAGAAAAAGAACCTGTCGGAGGTGGCGCTCGTCTGGGCGGATTCAAAGCAAGAGCTGCAGAGAATGGAAGCAGCATCAGATGAAGATCGACTTGCTTGGTGGCGAAGCCTAGCCCAGCGAGACCGGAAGCAATTGACTGCTATTCTCGAAGGCGAGTGGACGAGTCTGCAGAAGCTACAGGACTGGCTCCTGCCGGGCCTCGGACTCGAGCAGATCTACGGCGACCTCGGAGGATTCGGCCTCCTTAGATACCTAATTCATAACCCAGAGTCCCGGAAGTTTATTGACTCCAAAATGGGCATGGAGGCAGAAGGGGCAGCCAAATTTTATAGAAGGTTCAAATCTGTTGATGATGAAACTCGAGGTGCAATGTGGGCTGGCCTAGACGAGGCCTCGCGCGCAACTCTATTGACGCTCGATGCGGATATAGTTGACTGGTATGAAAGGGAGTTTGAGGGACTGCCCGAATGGATTACAATCGAGCAGCTCCCGAGGCTCAGAGCGAGGAATGAAGAGGTTCTAAGTGAGATATTTTCGAGAATGTCGACCGGGCCTCTCGAGCCTGCATTTTACTGGCAAGATAGGGACTTTCCGGAAATTTTTATATTAGAATTTATCGAAACGGACCTCGCGTCACGAATGGCCAATCCATACACCGGAACAATTATTCCACATGGAGATCACATCGAGATCATCGGAGAGTGCAGCCGAGATGAGATCGAGTCATTTCTGCGCGACCTAAGCTTCGCGAGTGCAATGAAGTTTTCGACACCCTGATGACTTGGAGCTCGTAACGCGACCCAGGGGCGTTTCAAAGTCCCGGTGATCATGTGAGTCTGCAGGTCGCGGTGGTACGAGGAGTCCGGGCCTGGCCGTCACGAACGCAACGAAGCTCCGGTTGGACGGGGTGACCTTCCCAAGTCGCCCTGAACCACCGGAGCTTCGATGTGCCGCCGGTCTGCCGCCGTCTGCCTGGCCAAGTCGCCCGTTTGTGGGTACGGAGGTATTCGGGCTGACTCGCGTGTCGTGTGCATGGTGGGGTCGGGGTATGGAACGGATGCCGTACTCAACAGACTTGTCCGACGGGCAGTGGGCCTTGATCGAGCCGCTGGTCACCGCCTGGAAGCAGGAGCGGGTGTCGCGGTCGGCGACCGGGGATCCGGGCTCCTGTGACTTGCGCGAGGTCGTGAACGCGCTGCTGTACCAGAACCGGACGGGGTGCCAGTGGCGGCTCCTGCCGCACGACTTACCGGCCTGGTCGGCAGTGTTCTACTACTTCACCCTGTGGCGCCAGGACGGCCTTGACCAGCGGATCCAGGAGATCCTGCGCTGCCAGGTGCGGGAGCGGGCCAGACGATTAGAGGACCCGTCCCTGGTGATCATCGACACCCAGTCCGTCCGCGTGGCGGCCGGGGTGCCGAAGGGGACGACGGGGCTGGACGCGAACAAGAAGACGCCCGGGAGGAAGCGGGGACTGGCCGTCGACGTGCTGGGCCTGATCATCGGCGTGGTCGTCCTGGCCGCGAGCGCGCACGACAACGAGGCCGGTATCGCCCTGCTGGACCAGGCGGACGAGCGGTGCGGGATGCGTCTGGAAAAGGCCCTGGTCGACCAGGGCTTCAAGGATGCCGTGATCATCCACGGGGCGGTGAAGGACATCACCGTCGAGGTGGTCCGGCGCAACCCCGACGACGTGGGCAAGGGGTTCGTTCCGCAACCGAAGCGGTGGGTGGTCGAGCAGGTCAACGGCACCCTCATGCTCCACCGGCGCCTTGCCCGCGACTACGACCACCGGCTCGACAACGCCGCCTCCCGCGTCTACTGGGCCGCCACCGCCGGCATGCTCCGCCGCCTCACCGCCCCCAGCCCTGCCTGGCGCGACGACGTCGAGCTGGCAGCATGAACGTCACCGAACTCCTGCGGCTGTTGCAGGCCGAACACGACGAGGCCGCCACACGCGCCGACTACCTGCGCGAACAGATTGACCAACTCACCGGTGCACTGGCCGAGGTAGAGGCCCGCCTCGCCGAGATCGCCACCGCCGGCAAGGTCATCGACGGCCTCGCCCTGCCCGACCACGAGCCGGCCCCTGCGGAGACCGCCACCGTCTACCAGCGCATCGTGACCGCCTTCAACGAGCATCCCGGGCGGGTCTTCCGGGTTCGCGACCTACACGAACTCCTCGGCCTGCCCACCAACGAGCCCTCGATCAACGCCACCCGCTCCCGCCTGGGACGACTCGTTCGTCAGGGACTCCTCGACCAACCCGGACGCGGCCGCTACCAGAAACGGACTTAACGTCCTCT
>NZ_JBXQQB010000106.1:0-3766 GCF_057220535.1 Kitasatospora sp. NEAU-CNBT7
GCAACGTAGCGTTTCTCTCATCAGAAACAGCAGTCCGAAGGAGTGCACCATGCAGAAGTTCGACACCCCCGCCCCGGTCTCCGTCGTCCTCGACGTCCCCGCCGGCCGGATCAGCCTCATCGCGGCGGACCGGGCCGACACCGTGGTGGAGGTCCGCCCGGCGGACGCCTCCAAGGGCCGCGACGTGAAGGCGGCCGGACGGACCGCGGTCACCCACCGCGACGGCGTCCTGCGGATCGCGGCCGAGCCCGCCGACAGCCGCATCCTCGGCTCCTCCGGCGCCGTCGAGGTGACCGTCCGACTGCCCGCCGGCTCCCACCTCGAGGCGAAGTGCGCCGCCGCCGAACTGCGCGGCGTCGGACGGCTCGGCAACGTCACCTTCGACGGCGCCCGGGGCACCGTCAAGCTCGACGAGACCGCCGCCGCCCACCTCACCGTCCTCGACGGCCCCATCACCGTCGGCCGCCTGGGCGGCCCCGCCACGATCAGCACCCACAACGGCGACCTCCACATCACCGAGGCCGTACGCGGCACCGTCGACCTGCGCACCGAGGCCGGCTCGATCGTCATCGGCGCCGCCTGCGGCGTGTCCGCCACCCTCGACGCCGGCACCGGCCACGGCCGGATCCACAACGCCCTCGCCAACACCGCCGGCGCCGCGGCCGAACTCACCGTCCACGCCACCACCGCCCACGGCGACATCACCGCCCGCAGCCTCTGACCCGCTGCTGCCACCGCGGCCCGCCCCGGTGGCGCCACCACCCGCCGTCCCCGACCCGCATCCGACTCGGCCCACTTACGGCTTCAGCCCACTTCCGACTCCGGACCCCTGGAGAGACGCCACCATGACGATCACCGAGCACTCCCCCTGGACCGGCATGGTGCCGGTCGACGACACCGCCCTGGCCGTGACCGACACCGGCGGGCCCGGCCGCGCCGTGGTCTACCTCAACGGCTCCTACGCCGACCGCTCGCACTGGCGGCGCGTCATCGCCGAACTCGGCGACGGCTACCGGCACATCAGCTACGACGAGCGGGCCCGCGGCGGGTCGCGGCGCGCGTCGGACTACTCGTTCGAGGCCTGTCTCCGCGACCTCGACGCCGTCCTGCGGGCCCGCGGGGTGGAGCGCCCGATCCTGGTGGGCTGGTCGTACGGCGCGATGCTGGCGGTGCACTGGGCCGCCCGGAACCCGGACCGCGTCCTCGGGGTGGTGTCGGCGGACGGCGCGTTGCCGCACGACTGGCTGGACGACGCGGCCCGGGCCCAGATCCGCACGCTGTTCCGCCGGCTGAGCGTGCTGTTCCCGGTGGCCCGCCGGCTCGGCCTGGCCGCGCGGATGAGCGCCGCGCAGCACGCCGAGATCAACATCGAGATCAACGAGCTCTGCGCCACCGCCGCCCTCGGCCCGGTCCTCGACCGGGTCACCGCACCGACCCGGTACGTGCTCGCCTCCGGCGGCAACCTGGGCGGCGAGGCGGCGCTGATGGAGCGGATCCGCGGCAACCTCGACCCGGTGCTCGCCCGCAACCCGAACATCCGGATCAGCGCCAAGGTCGCGAGCAACCACTCCAAGATCCTGCGCAGGGACTTCCGGGCCGTCGCCGACGCGGTACGCGAACTCACCACCCTCACCGCCGCCGCCGGGCACGGGGGCGGGTGAGCCGCGACCGGTCAGCGGGCGCTGCCGAGGTTGCGGTCGGCGTCCGACCCCTCGAGCATCAGGGTGGTCTCCTCGATCCGCCGGAAGCGGCCGTCGGGAGCGAGGTCGGCGAACACGTAGACCTCCATGCTCACGGTCGAACCGTCCTTCTTCGTGAGGTGACAGGTGTGCCGGTCGGCGTACTTGCCGCCGTCGTAGAGCTCCTCGTGGACCTCGACCTCGCCGCCGGCGACGAGCGTTCGCAGGTGCGCGATGTGGTCCAGGAACGCGGCCCGGTCGGCCCACTCGCCGTCGGTGCGCTGGCGGTAGTCGGGGGTGAAGTGGAGGTCGGCGGCCGCCTCCAGGGTGATGGACTCGTTGAGGAGCAGGTCGGTGAGGGCGGCCTTGATGCCGGTGCGGGTCATGCGGAGTCCTCCGGACGGATCTCGGGAGCGGGTACGGGGTGTTCGCGACCGGGCTCAGGCGGCGCTGGCGGTGTCGGTGTCGGTGTTGACGTTGAAGGTGTCGTCGAGCCAGTCGTAGATGCGGGCCTGGGTCAGGCGCATGGCGCCGGGGTGGCAGTGGGCGCCGGCGCCCTCGTCGGCGGTGAACACCATCAGGGTCTTCGGGCAGGTGAGGTGGTCGTAGAGCTGCTCGGGCTGGCCCTTGAAGAACATGTCGTCCTCGGCGTCGCAGACCAGGGTCGGGCACTGGATCTGCTCGGCGATGCCGTCGGCGAGGGTGTAGTCGAGGTAGGAGGCGTTGAAGGCGCGGGGGGTGTCGACGCCCATGACGTACATGCCGTGGTTGATCGCCCAGCGGGCGATCGGGTCCTTGGTCATGATCTGCTCCATGGCGGCGTCGAGTTCGGGGGCGGACTCGGCGCGCAGGAGGCGTTCGGCCTCCTCGCGGGTGCCGGGGATGTTGCGCACGGAGGTCTCGCCGAGGTCGTAGAGGCCGTCGACGGCGATCAGTGCGGCGAGGCGGTGCTCGAAGGCGGCGGCGCGGGGGGCGAGGATGCCGCCCATGCTGATGCCGACCAGGGCGATGCGGCTGTTGTCGACGTCGGGGAGGGTCTCGGCGAAGTCGACGACGGGGGTGATGACGTTCTCCCAGTCGGGGCGGAAGACCATGTCCTGGTGGTGGCGGGGGCCGGGCATGCCGGGGCCGTCGAAGACGAGGACGGTGTAGCCGCGTTCGACGCCGGCCATGGCGCCGAAGAAGTGCATCTCCTCGGCGGTGCCGTCGAAGCCGTTGTGCATGATGAGGGTGGGGCGGGGGGTGCCGGAGTCGTCGACGCGGTAGAGGTAGCCGGGCAGGGTGGTGCCCTGGTAGGGGATGGCGACGGGTTCGATGACCGGGGTGAACAGGGCGGCGGCGGCGCGGAAGCAGGCGACGCTGCGGTCGTAGGCGTGGTCGTGGCGGGGGTCGCAGGGGTGGCCGTGCAGGAAGAACTCGGCGGAGCGGTAGTAGTTGGAGGCGCGCAGGTAGCCGTCGCGGGCGCTGATGCGGTGGCCGGCCTTGAGGGCCTTGTCGGCCTCGGTGCGGACGCGGTCGGCGGTGGCGGTCCACTCGGTGTACCAGCTGTCGTAGTCGCCTTCGGTGATGCGTTCGCCGGTGGCGACGACCTCGCCGAAGTCGGCGCCGCCGTAGGCGATGTGGCTCATGGAGCGGAGGGTCTCGTACCAGAACTGGATGTTGTTGGGGAACAGCAGCTGCTTCATGGGGGTCTCCCTGGATCGGTTAAGCACTGATCTGTGCTTGTGGTGGGAACTGTAGACCCTCCGGGCGCGAGAAGCAAACATCTGTGCTTACGATGGGAGGGTGACCACGAAACAACCCACCGAACGCATCCGCAGGAGCCCCGAACAGGTCCGCGCGGCCGTCCACCAGGCCGTCATCGACCTGCTCTCCGAGCCCGACGGGGCCGAACCCACCATCCCGGCCATCGCGCAACGCGCCGGCGTCAACCACACGGTCGTCTACCGGCGTTGGGGCAGCCGGGAGGCCCTGCTCGCCGACGTCGTCACCACCCGCCTCGAGCGCACCTCACCCCTGCTCGACACCGGCAGCCTGCGCGGCGACCTCACCGCCTGGGCCCGGGCCAGCGTCGACAGCATCCGCAC
>NZ_JBXQQB010000107.1:0-3650 GCF_057220535.1 Kitasatospora sp. NEAU-CNBT7
GGGATGCGGCTGGTCGGTGATATCACCTTCCTGCCGACCGAGGAGGGCTGGCTCTACCTGGCAACCTGCATCGACCTGGCCACCCGCGAGGTCGTTGGCTACGCGATGGCCGACCATCACCGCGCCGAGCTGCCGGTGGCCGCGCTGCGGACGGCCGCCGGCCGTGGCGCTCTGGAACGAGGCTGCATCTTTCACTCGGACCGCGGCAGCGAAGGTGGATTCAACCGGTGGACGCAACACCTCGTTCTCGGAGGTGTTGATGGGAAGGCCAGCTGGGTGGATGGCGGCGTTGACCGGGCGGTCGCCGATGAAGTCTCCGGGTGCGCCGGCGCTTCGGCGGGAGGTTCAGCGCCAGTTCTGGCAGGCGATTGCGATGGGGTTGCTTGCTGAGGAGGCGGCAGCTGCGGTTGGCGTATCCCAGGCGGCGGGTGGCAGGTGGTTCGGCACGGTGGCGGTATGCCACCGATGGATCTTGCCCCGCCCTCCGGCCGGTACCTGTCCTTCCACGAGCGTGAAGAGATCGCGATCCTGAAAGCGCAGGGCGTCGGCGTTCGCGAGACCGCGCGACGCCTCGGCCGCGCCCTGTCGACGATCTCCCGGGAGCTGCGGCGCAACGCCGCAACCCGAGGCGGCCGTCTGGAGTACCGGGCCTCGGTCGCGCAGTGGAAGGCGGACCTCGTGGCCCAGCGTCCGAGGACAGCGAAGCTGGCTGCGAACGATCGGCTGCGAAACTACGTACAGGAAAGGCTTTCAGGCCAGGTCAGCCGCTTGGACGGGACGGCCCTGGGGCCGCAGGCGGCACCGTGGAAAGTTCATAACTTTGACCGCCTGGAACAATTACGGGGGTGCCGACAAATTGCGGCGATGATAGACGTAAAGTTATCTATAGAGCAGCAGGCGAAGAGCAGCGATTCACAGTTCCGCTCGGAGCTAATAACATCAAGCTTGAGGCAACTGGAGGGCGAAGTGGTGACGGAAGCAACCAATAGTTACGCAAGGTGATTCGTAGCCAGTTAGGCGACTGGCTGCATGACAACGTTGTCGTTTGGTCTTGCGGCGATCGGGGTATGGGTGAGCGTTTCGCACCTGGCTTCTGGGGTCGAGTTTCGTGCTACGCAGGGGTAGTCGCACCGGTGCCAGCGGGGCGTGAGGTCGATCATGGCATCGTGGATTATGGCTTCGAAGCGGGCCGGCGGGTCCTCGTACTGAAGGTGACTTTGAGCGTTCCCCGGGGCGTGGACACCTCCCGCGGTCCGGCCGAACGACTAGATGGCTGAGCCCGCCCAGCAGGATAGTCAACTCCTCGGCCCAATTACCGAGACGCTTCTCCATCACATCCACAGCATGACCGCTCAACGACAGGCCCGAGCAGCAGTCACCTGATCTGCCCCGCTGTAGTACAAGGGATGAAACGCCCAGGTACTTCGCCAGCCGACACGGAACCACTCCTGCAGTTCCGGGCAGCACCGTCATTTGGACTCTTCGAACTCAGGCCAGCGGATGAGCTTGAATCTGGCACTCAGCTCGTCCAAAATAATTTCCTCACTGACCCCGCATGCATTCTTCACCTTGGCGTAGTGCCCGCTCTTTGGATCAATTGAAATCGCCTCAATGGTCAGGGATTCACGCCTTATCTCATCTGCGTGTGATTCCCATACTTGCCCCGGAGCTGCAACCACGTAGATACAACCGTAGGCGTAGGCGGTGCAGGCGACATTTAGGGCGGCCTGGTCGGGCAGATTATCCATAAGTCGCAAACGCATGCGGTACGAGTTGACGAGCTCTGCTGAGCGGTGGGGTCCGACTATATCATCAATTTTCCACTCCATGGTCACTAGTCATTGGCCAGGGGGAGGGTGGGCGAATATGTCATTGTGCTTCCTTTGCTGGATAGGTTGCGATAAATTGTTAAAGGCAGATGAAATGTCATTTCAAGTCTCCGACATTCAGGCGTAGTTCAACTTCTCGATCGAGCAGGAGCGGGGGAGGTGGGGATGCCCGGAACTATGCCCGATCGGGTTTGCTTGGGGGCTGGTCCGGGACTTTAATGGAGGGAGATCGGGGCGCACCAAGCGGCCGACAACACGGCGCTTTGCTCGGCAGGTCGGGCTTGCTGGGGCAAAGTGGAAATTCCGTCTTCAGCGAAGAAATATCGGAGAAGTGAAGTGGCAGTAGAAAAGTCTCGCGGAATTGTAAAGTGGTTCAATGCGGAGAAGGGGTTCGGATTTATCGCGTCAGGCGGCGAGTCGAACTCCCCGTCCCTTCCGGATGTATTTGTCCACTATAGTGCGATCGAAGGTTCCGGATTCAAGGAGCTAATTGAGGGCGAAAAGGTAGAATTCGTCGTTGAGCAAGGCCCTAAGGGTCCGCAGGCAGTCCAGGTCCGGCGCCTAGGCAGTGGTCTCGGCCGCTGAGTAGAGGGTCCCGTGCGGAGACTGATGCCCCGAGTTTTATTCACAAGCCTCGGATAATCTTTGGGTTGCGATCAAAAGTAACGGCCCCGTTCTGTAACCTGTTGAGGTCTCACACAAGACAGGCATGACAGAGCGGGGCCGTCCCAGGGCCGGTGAAAGTCCAGATTTCAGCCGTTAATGGGCGGTTCACCTGGAATGGCCGAAGAGGTAGGTCTGGGCTATGTGTGGAGCGAGTGGCAGCTGACTGATTTCGCCAATCAGGATGAATTGCATCTGAGGCTGTATCTGGGATATGGCCGACCAGGGAGGCCGGCTTCCGGCCGTGGCCGGTCTGTCCGTAGGTGCGCTGATCGAGAGGGTGACGGCGGGGCAGCCGCACCACGCGAAAGGATGGTCACCCGAGATCTCAAACGCGGCCTCGGAGGCAACGCAGCGGCAAACCAGACGGCCCGCCACTCGCGCGACCGCACAAATGGCCTGACTAGATTCCCCATTGGCCTGCCTTTCGCAACCCGCAAAAAATAAGACGCTAGACTTTCCGTGAAATATAATTCAACATTATTGAGGTGAATTATATGCGCACCCACTTTATAGAGCAGCAGTGTTCCGTCGTGGCAGACGTGGGGGACGTGGCCCACTGTGCAAGCATGGCGTCGTGCGGACTAGTTTTGGCGTATGGCCATGAACAGGTGGCCTGCTATCACTGGCCAGGCATGGTAAATGGCTCGGAATACTTTTCTGACTTCATGAGCGTTGTTGGCGGGATTGACGCATGCCGATTCATTCAAGTATTCACCAATGACTTTCCGAGCGAAAGTGCCGCCGCCGAGTGCAGGCAAACAATTGCTGGACTTCAAAATAAATTCGGCACGGCTGTTTATTGGTACGTGCACCACGGAGACTATCGAGGGGGAACCGATGCTCGCGTCACACTCGGGCCGGACGGAGCCGTAAGCATGAACCATGTGACGCAGGTGACCTTCTGAGCCTGATCTTTAAACCTCTGACTGGGCGTTTCGTCCCTTGTCCTTATGCTCAGGTGCCGCGCCAGGTCGGGTGTTTTCGCCGGTGAGTCGGCGGGTCATGAGGCTGATCATCGCGACGTGGGCCATGGCTTCGGAGCGGGCGGGGAGGGCCTCGTAGTCCCGGGCCAGGCGGCGGTGGTTCATCAGCCAGCCAAGACTGCGTTCGACGACCCAGCGGCGGGGCTGGACGACGAAGCCCCTGGTGGTGGGG
>NZ_JBXQQB010000108.1:0-3646 GCF_057220535.1 Kitasatospora sp. NEAU-CNBT7
AGCTTGACGTTTATGGTCGTCGGGCTTGGTGTTCCTGGATCGACTCGGCGCGTTTGACCGTCTTGCCGACGTCGTGGCGCTTCGCCCGGCGCTTGTTCTTCGAGCCGGGAGGCCGTCCTGGGCCGGCTCGGGATGGTTTCGGCGCGGCCGCCGGGCAGGCCGCCGTCGCGCGGACGTTGCGGAACCCCCGCCGCACTCGGGCGGGGGTCAGGCGGCGGGGCTCGGCCGGTCGCTCCCAGGGACGGCGTAGATCCTCGGCGAGCGGCCGGGCGAGGCGGAGCTGGGTGTGGGCGGCGATGATGAGCCAGGTCCACAGGTCGGCGGTGTCCGCGTGGCGGATCTTCGGGGCGGTCCAGCCGAGGGTCTGCTTCATGAGCCTAAAGGTGTGCTCGAGATCGAACCTGCGGAGGAACGACTGCCACCAGTGGTCCACGTCTACGCTGGTGGCGCTGGTCGCGGAACACCACAGCCAGACCGGTTTCGGGTCGCGATCGCCAGGCAGGCGCTCAACCTTCAGCCGCGTCAACGTGCCGTGCAGGACCGGCAGTTCCTCCTCCGCGTGGTCCAGCCAGGGGCCGCGGTGGGTGAGTCTGGGGTGCATCCGATCCCACGCGATCGCCTCCGCCTTGCCGTAGCGGGTGGTGTCCGTGGCTGTGGTGACATCGGGCCGGTGCCAGCTGTCCGGCTTGGCGAAAGTGAGGACGCCCCCGTGACGACGAGGCCGGCCGCCCTTCGGGCCGGAGCGGGCGGGGCCTGCGTCGCGGAGCATGACGCGGTCCGAGCGCAGGCGTCCGACCAGCACGACGGGCAGGTCCCTCAGGGCGTGGGAGAGGTAGGCAACGTCGTAGCCGGCGTCCATCACGATGAGGATCTCGGGATCGCCTGTCCGCCAGTGCCCGGCCTGCTTCAACCGCTCTACGACATCGCGCAGTTGGGCGGCGGTGACGGCAGTCGCATCGTCCGCGGGGCCCAGGCGCACGGCGTCCAGCAGCGCGACCCAGGATGTGCGGCCGGACTCCAGCGCAGCGACGAAGGAGTACGGCCAGCCCGGCACGAACTGGTCCGTCTTGCGGTCTCCGCGTCCGTAGACGTGGCAGAACAGCCGGTCGTCGCTGGTGGGGGCGTCGGGGCGGAGCCAGTTGCTCACATCCACGGCCAGGACGACCCGGCCGTCGGCCGCCCTCGGCAGCGGCAGGCCCGCCAGTGCGCGCCGCAGCCGCGTCGGCTCCAGCCAGCCCTGGTCCAACGCCGAGTAGAGGGCACCGTGCCCGCGCCGGTGCTCGGTGGCCAGCGACAGCTCGACCAGGGTCTTCACGGGCCCGTCCGCGCACAGCACCGCGTCCGTGAGCTCGAAGAGCGCATCCGGGCGGCTGTACAGGGATTCGTAGAACTCGACTCGAAAGCGGGACAACAGGCCCAACGCCTCACCTGCGGGCGCATCGACAGGGAGACTCATAGACAGCGGCCGTTCTCTCGTGCTTCTTGACTCGACATCTCGAAGCGTGGAGAACGGCCGCCTCCGCTGTCCCGGGAAAAACCGCAGATTAGCAGGTCGGGTGACCAGCGAGGTTAAACGCCAAGCTTGCGGCTTGTTCCGTGACCTTGACCGAGGCTCTCGAAGTGCCCGCCCGGTGCGCAGGCAGGCGACCAGCTCCCGCTTGAGCGCACCACGGCCCTCGATGAACAGCGACTGGTAGATCGCCTCGTGGCTGATGCGCATGGACTCATCATCGGGGAAGTCGGCCTTCAACCGGTGCGAGATCTGTTCCGGGCTCCATGCTGTCGCCCACCGCCTGTCCTGCCGGTGCGGCTTGTTCAGCCCCTTCCACGGAGGCGTCTGCGGCCCCGCGACGACCGTCCCGTCAGGCCGGTGAACGTTCCCCGAAAGCCTCTCCTGCACGTACTCACGCAACCGGTCGTTGCCCAGGAGCTTCGCGCGCTTCGGACGCTTGGCCGCCTGCTGAGCCTTCCACTGGGCGACCGTCGCGCGGTACTCCTGCTTGCCGCCGCGCGTGGCGGCGTTGCGGCGCAGTTCGCGAGAGATTGTCCCGGGGTCACGCCCCAGGGCGCGGGCGATCTCGCGCACGCCCTTGCTCATCGCCCTGAGGATCGCGATCTCCTCGCGCTCCTCGAACGTGAGGTACCGGCCCGAGGGCTCGGCCAACGAGATTGGAGGCATGCCGCCAGCGTGACGAAACCACCTCGCACCCACCGGCCACGACACGCCGACCGCCAGTGACGCCTCCACCGTCGTGACCCCCGTCGCGATCAGGCGCCAGAACTGGCGCTGGGGCCTTCGCCCGTGATGGTGGACACGCGGTTGGTTGTCACGCGGCGAGTGTGAGCTTAGCGGTGTGGTGTCGTCGTTCGTATTCGTTGGGGCTGAGGTGGCCGTTGGCCGAGTGGCGACGGCGGGTGTTGTAGCGGGTCAGCCAGGCGAAGACGGTCCTCCGGCAGGTGGTGGAGTCCCCGTAGTCGCGGGCACCCTGGAGCGTCTCGCGCTTGAGGGAGGCGTGGAAGCTCTCACAGGCCGCGTTGTCCGCGCTGCTGCCGACCGCGCCCATCGAGCGGGTGACACCCAGCCCCGAGCACAGGTCAGCGAAGGCCCTGGACCCGTATTGCGCCCCGTGGTCGGAGTGGAACACCGCCCCGTCCAGGCCGCCGTGGACCCGGGCTGCCATCCGCAGCGCATCGGCGACCAGAACGGTGCGCATGTGGTCGGCGATGGACCAGCCCACGACCTTGCGGCTGAAGCAGTCCAGCACGGTCGCCAGGTAGAGGAACTCCCCGCCTGCCAGCGGCAGATACGTGATATCGCCCATGTACTTGCGCCCCGGCGCGGCGGCCGTGAAGTCCCGCTCGAACAGGTCCGCGACCACCGCCGCGGCCGGGTCCGGAACGGTGGTGCGGGCCCTTCTTCGCAGACGGATGCCGACGATGGAGTACGTCCGCATGACCCGGGCGACCCGCTTGTGGTTCACCTGCGTCCCGGTCTCGCGCAGTTCCGCGGTCACCCTCGGCGAGCCGTAGGCGCCACCGGAGTCGGTGTGGATGCGGCGGATCTGTTCGGCCAGGACCTCGTCCTGGCGTCGGCGGACGGCTCTGGCACCGGCGCCGCCGAGCCATTTGTAGTAGCTGGACCGGTTGACGTCCAGGACCTGGCACAGCCGCTTCACCTCGTAGGTGTCCCGGTGGTCACGGACGAACTGGAAGCGGCTCACCAGTTCGTCTCGCCGGCGAAATACTTGGCCGCCTTGCGCAGGATGTCACGCTCGGTGGCCAGCTTCCGCTCGCTCGCCTCAAGCTCGGCCACCCGGGCCTCCAACTGCCGGATCCGCATCTCCGGATCACCGGACACGGCAGGCTGTCCTGCCCCGGCCGGCGCCTTCCCACCTGGCCGTTCGGCGGCAGGGTCGAGGCCGCGGCGTTCGCGGCCCCGCAGCACCCACTCGCGCAGCGTCGCCCTGTTGATGCCCAGGTCAGCGGCGATGTCCTTGTAGGTCGCCCCGGGCGTGGACTCGTACAAGGCCACGGCATCGGCCTTGAACTCGTCCGAGTAGTCCTTCATCGCCATCGGCGGTGTTCTCGCTTCCTCCGGATCAAGCAGATCCAGTATCAGCGTGTCCACCCATCAGGGCGAAGCCCC
>NZ_JBXQQB010000109.1:0-3599 GCF_057220535.1 Kitasatospora sp. NEAU-CNBT7
ACCGGCACCCGGTTGTCCACCGCGACGTCCGAACGGACCTGCCCCTGTTCCTGGGTGGGGAGTTCGCGCAGCAGGTCGGCGCGCGGGTGGCGACGCCGCTTGAGGACCGGCAGACGGGCACCGGGGACGCCCCGTTTGATGCCCATCAGGGCGTCCATCAGGCGCAGTCCCTCGAAGGCGTCGCGGGCGTAGCGGACCTCGCCTTCGTAGATGGCGTGCAGGTCCTGTTCGACGTAGGCGCGGGTGAGGGCGGCGCCGCCGAGGATGACCGGGTAGTCGGCGGCGAGGTTGCGCTGGTTGAGCTCCTGGAGGTTCTCTTTCATGATCACGGTGGACTTGACGAGCAGACCGGACATCCCGATGACGTCCGCCTTGTGCTCGACGGCGGCGTCCAGGATCGCCGAGACCGGCTGCTTGATCCCCAGGTTGACCACGGTGTAGCCGTTGTTGGACAGGATGATGTCGACCAGGTTCTTGCCGATGTCGTGCACGTCGCCCTTCACGGTGGCCAGCACGATGGTGCCCTTGCCCTCGTCGTCGGACTTCTCCATGTGCGGCTCCAGGTACGCCACCGCACTCTTCATCACCTCCGCCGACTGCAGCACGAACGGCAGCTGCATCTGGCCGGAGCCGAACAGCTCGCCGACCACCTTCATCCCGGCCAGCAGTGTGGAGTTGACGATCTCCAGCGCCGGACGCCCCGTCAGCGCCTCGTCGAGGTCGGCCTCCAGGCCGCCCCGCTCACCGTCGATGATCCGGCGCTGCAGGCGCTCCTCCAGCGGCAGCGCCGCCAGCTCCTGCGCCTTCGACTCCGCACTCGAGGCCACCGAGACGCCCTCGAACAGCTGGAGCAGCTTCTGCAGCGGGTCGTAGTCCCCGGTGCGGCGGTCGTAGACCAGGTCGAGCGCGACCTGGCGCTGCTCGTCGGGGATCCGGGCCATCGGCAGGATCTTCGAGGCGTGCACGATCGCCGAGTCCAGGCCGGCCTCGACGCACTCGTGCAGGAACACCGAGTTGATGACCATGCGGGCGGCCGGGCTGAGGCCGAAGGAGATGTTGGACAGGCCCAGCGTGGTCTGCACGTCCGGGTGGCGCCGCTTCAGCTCCCGGATCGCCTCGATCGTCTCGATGCCGTCGCGCCGCGACTCCTCCTGGCCGGTGCCCAGGGTGAAGGCCAGGCAGTCGACCAGGATCGAGCTCTCCTCGATGCCGTACTCACCGGTGAGCTGGGCGATCAGCCGCTCCGCGATGGCGACCTTGGTCTCGGCGGTGCGGGCCTGCCCGTCCTCGTCGATGGTCAGCGCGATCAGGCCGGCGCCGTGCTCGCGGGCCAGCGAGGCGACCTTCCCGAACTGGGTGTCGGGCCCGTCACCGTCCTCGTAGTTCACCGAGTTCAGCAGCGCCCGCCCGCCCAGCGCCTCCAGCCCGGCCCGCAGCACGTCCGGCTCGGTGGAGTCCAGCACGATCGGCAACGTCGAGGCCGTCGCCAGCCGCCCCGCGATCTCCTTCATGTCCGCCACACCGTCCCGGCCGACATAGTCCACGCACAGGTCCAGCAGGTGCGAGCCGTCCCGGATCTGCTCCCGGGCGATCTCCACACACGCCTGCCAGTCCCCCGCCAGCATCGACTCCCGGAACTTCTTCGACCCGTTCGCGTTGGTCCGCTCACCGATCGCCAGGTACGAGGTGTCCTGCCGGAACGGCACCGACTGGTACAACGACGCCGCCGACGGCTCCGGCCGCGGATCACGCGCCACCACCGCACGGCCCTGCACCCGCTCCACCACCAGCCGCAGATGCTCCGGGGTGGTACCGCAGCAGCCACCCACCAGCGACAACCCGTACTCACGGGTGAACACATCATGCGCATCCGCCAGCTCCGCCGGCGACAGCGGATAGTGCGCACCGTCCTTGCCCAGCACCGGCAGGCCCGCGTTCGGCATGCACGACAGCCCCACCCGGGCGTTCTTCGCCAGATACCGCAGGTGCTCGCTCATCTCCGCCGGACCGGTCGCGCAGTTCAGCCCGATGTAGTCCACCCCCAGCGGCTCCAGCGCCGTCAGCGCCGCACCGATCTCCGAACCCAGCAGCATCGTGCCGGTGGTCTCCACCGTCACCTGCACCAGCACCGGCAGATCCAGCCCCGCCTCCGCCAGCGCCCGCTTCGAACCCAGGATCGCCGCCTTCGTCTGCAGCAGGTCCTGACTGGTCTCCACCAGCAGCGCATCCGCACCACCCGCGACCAGACCGGCCGCATTCGCCTGGAACCCGTCCCGCAGCAGCCCGTACGGGGCGTGCCCGAGGGTCGGCAGCTTGGTGCCGGGCCCGATCGACCCGAGCACCCACCGCACCCGGCCGTCCCGCGCCGTGAACGCATCCGCCGCCTCGCGGGCGATCCGGGCGCCCGCCTCCGACAGCTCGAACACCCGCTCCGGGATGTCGTACTCCCCCAGCGCCGCATGGTTGGCGCCGAAGGTGTTGGTCTCCACACAGTCCACGCCCACCGCGAAGTACGCGTCGTGCACCGAGCGCACGATGTCCGGGCGGGTCACGTTCAGGACCTCGTTGCAGCCCTCCAGCTGCTGGAAGTCCTCCATCGTCGGATCCTGCGCCTGCAGCATGGTGCCCATCGCACCGTCCGCCACCACCACCCGGGTGGCAAGCGCTTCACGCAAGGCATCCGCACGACCCTGCCGGGCGGATGGGGAAGGGAGTGCGGCCATGGTGTTCCTCACGGGTGGGGGTGCGGACGGCTGACGGGCGATCAGGCGACGGCGTTCCTCAGCTCGTCGACGCGGTCGGTGCGCTCCCAGGTGAAGTCCGCGTCCTCCCGGCCGAAGTGGCCGTAGGCGGCGGTCTTCGCGTAGATCGGCCGCAGCAGGTCCAGGTCGCGGATGATCGCCGCCGGGCGCAGGTCGAAGACCTTCACCACGGCCTCCTGGATCTTCAGCACCGGCACCGTCTCGGTCCCGAAGGTCTCCACGAACAGACCCACCAGCTCGGCCTTGCCGATCGCGTACGCGACCTGCACCTCGGCCCGGGTCGCCAGACCCGCGGCGACGATGTGCTTGGCCACCCAGCGCATCGCGTACGCGGCCGAGCGGTCCACCTTGGACGGGTCCTTGCCCGAGAACGCGCCGCCGCCGTGGCGGGCCATCCCGCCGTACGTGTCGATGATGATCTTGCGGCCGGTCAGGCCGGCGTCACCCATCGGACCGCCGATCTCGAACCGGCCGGTCGGGTTCACCAGCAGCCGGTAGCCGTCGGTGACCAGCTTGATCCCGTCGTCCGCCAGCCGCTTGAGCTCCGGCTCGACCACGAACTCCCGGATGTCCGGGGTCAGCAGCGACTCCAGGTCGATGTCGCTCGCGTGCTGCGAGGAGACGACCACGGTGTCCAGGCGCAGCGCCTTGTCACCGTCGTACTCGATGGTGACCTGGGTCTTGCCGTCCGGGCGCAGGTACGGGATGGTGCCGTTCTTGCGGACCTCCGACAGCCGGCGCGACAGCCGGTGCGCCAGGGTGATCGGCAGCGGCATCAGCTCGGGCGTGTCGTCGCACGCGTAGCCGAACATCAGGCCCTGGTCGCCCGCGCCCTGC
>NZ_JBXQQB010000110.1:0-3452 GCF_057220535.1 Kitasatospora sp. NEAU-CNBT7
TTGAGGTTGAAGTAGTGAGGTGATTATGGGAGTTGGAAGGTCAGGCCGGTCTCGGCGATGAAGCCGTCGATGGGGCGGGGACGGTACTGCGTTTTCTTCAGTCGGGTCCGGACCGCCGTGGCGAGCTGGTCGGTGGTGTGGGGTGCGAGGTTGGCCAGACTCTTCTTGAGGTGGGCCCACACACCCTCGGCGGGGTTGAGGTCCGGCGCATACGGCGGCAGGCGGAAGACGGTCAGCCACGAGCGGGTGGCGATCAGCTCGCGCATCACGCGGTCGGTGTGGGCGGTGGCGTTGTCCCACACCAGGACGAGCGGGCCGCCGAGCTGCTGGTGGGCTGCATCGAGCAGCCGGGCGAGGTCCTTCTCGCGGAAGCCCTTCTTCTCGCCCTTGCGGCCACGATGGACGATCATGCGGTAGATCAGTCGGGTCCGCGGGTCACCGGGCCGGACGCACACGAGCCCGGCGGGCGAGACGCGGCCGGAGCCCTTGCCGGTGACCTTCACGACGGGTGTCTGTCCCTTCCGGGACCAGGTGCGCGCCTTCGGAGGCCTCAGCGACTGGCCTGCCTCGTCCTCGAAGACCACCCACGCGCCCTGGTCCCGTGCGGTTTTCCCACGGCGGGCCAGGTCTCCTCCCGCCAGGCGGCCACCGCCGCGTCGTCGCGCTCCACCGGGCGATGCATCGGGACTTGCACGCTCCAGCCCATCCGGTGCAGGACCAGCGACATGCCCTTCAGACTGTAGGAGACCTTGAACAGCCGCTCGACCAGCACCGCGATCCGGGCCGGCGTCCAGCGCTGGTCCTCCGTCCAGCCGTGCGCGGCCGGCCCCCGCGTCAGCTCCGCCTCGAGCCGCTGCGGCTGCTCAATGTCCAACCGACACCGCGGGCCCTGCGTCCCCTTCGACACCAGCGCCTGGACACCGCCATCCCGCCACCGGGCTTGCCAGGCATAGACGGACTTCCGCGACACCCGCAGCCGCCGCGCGACCTCCGACGGGCGCACTCCCTGTTCGAACAACTCCGCGGCCTCGAAGCGCACCCGCTCCCGCTTCGCCCGCCCTACGGCGGTCAGCCCGCCGCCATCCGCATACCTCATACGCACGGAGTAGCGAAAGGATCATCATCTGTCACCCCCTCGCGACAACCTCAGTTGCGGACCGCGCCCGCGTCGGGCTGTTCGAACACGGTCCGCAGCAGGGTGGCGACCCAGGGCTGGGCGGACTTCGGGACCTGCGAGAGCAGATTGCGCGCGTAGTGGGTTCGACATCGCTGCCAGGATGCGCCCGGCAGGGTCGCGCCGATCGCGTCGACCAGGCCGGCGTGGGCGTCGGAGACGACGAGCTTGACCCCGCTCAGGCCGCGGGCGACCAGCGACCGTAGGAAGGCGAGCCAGCCGGCGCCGTCCTCGCTGGTGGCGACGTCCAGGCCCAGTACCTCGCGTTGGCCCTCGTTGTTGACGCCGACCGCGACCAGGCAGTGGACGTTGACGACACGGCCGCCCTCGCGGACCTTCTGCGTCAGGGCATCCACCCAGACGAAGGTGTAGGGGCCCTGGTCGAGCGGTCGGTTGCGGAACTCGGCGACCCGTCCGTCCAGGTGCTTGGCCATTTCCGACACCTGCGACTTCGAGAGCTGGGTGACGCCGAGGCTCTCGGCGAGCTTCTCCACCCGCCGGGTCGAGACGCCGAGCAGGTAGCACGTCGCGACGACGCTGATCAGAGCCTGCTCGGCACGGCGTCGGCGCTCCAGCAGCCAACTCGGGAAGTACGAACCCGAGCGGACTCGGGGAATGGCCAGGTCGATCGTGCCGACCCGCGTGTCCCGGTCCCGATTCCGGTATCCGTTCCGGGAGTTGACCCGGTCCTCGCTCGGCCGGCCGTACTCGCCGCCGCAGGCCCGGTCGGCGTCGGAGGACATCATCGCCTCGGCGAAGGTCTTCACCATCGCCCGCAACAAGTCGGGACTCGCCGAGGCCAGGTTCTCCTCCAGCAGGGCGGCAAAGGGCAGACTGTCGGGTGCGGTCATCGTGCTGTGACTCCTTCAAGAGCTTGGTCGTTCTCGAAGAATCAGCCGGTGGCCGTCTTACGTTCTCAGAGGACGTTAAGTCCGTTTCTGGATGATCTGGTGTCGCCCGTTTGTGGGTACGGAGGTATTCGGGCTGACTCGCGTGTCGTGTGCATGGTGGGGTCGGGGTATGGAACGGATGCCGTACTCAACAGACTTGTCCGACGGGCAGTGGGCCTTGATCGAGCCGCTGGTCACCGCCTGGAAGCAGGAGCGGGTGTCGCGGTCGGCGACCGGGGATCCGGGCTCCTGTGACTTGCGCGAGGTCGTGAACGCGCTGCTGTACCAGAACCGGACGGGGTGCCAGTGGCGGCTCCTGCCGCACGACTTACCGGCCTGGTCGGCAGTGTTCTACTACTTCACCCTGTGGCGCCAGGACGGCCTTGACCAGCGGATCCAGGAGATCCTGCGCTGCCAGGTGCGGGAGCGGGCCAGACGATTAGAGGACCCGTCCCTGGTGATCATCGACACCCAGTCCGTCCGCGTGGCGGCCGGGGTGCCGAAGGGGACGACGGGGCTGGACGCGAACAAGAAGACGCCCGGGAGGAAGCGGGGACTGGCCGTCGACGTGCTGGGCCTGATCATCGGCGTGGTCGTCCTGGCCGCGAGCGCGCACGACAACGAGGCCGGTATCGCCCTGCTGGACCAGGCGGACGAGCGGTGCGGGATGCGTCTGGAAAAGGCCCTGGTCGACCAGGGCTTCAAGGATGCCGTGATCATCCACGGGGCGGTGAAGGACATCACCGTCGAGGTGGTCCGGCGCAACCCCGACGACGTGGGCAAGGGGTTCGTTCCGCAACCGAAGCGGTGGGTGGTCGAGCAGGTCAACGGCACCCTCATGCTCCACCGGCGCCTTGCCCGCGACTACGACCACCGGCTCGACAACGCCGCCTCCCGCGTCTACTGGGCCGCCACCGCCGGCATGCTCCGCCGCCTCACCGCCCCCAGCCCTGCCTGGCGCGACGACGTCGAGCTGGCAGCATGAACGTCACCGAACTCCTGCGGCTGTTGCAGGCCGAACACGACGAGGCCGCCACACGCGCCGACTACCTGCGCGAACAGATTGACCAACTCACCGGTGCACTGGCCGAGGTAGAGGCCCGCCTCGCCGAGATCGCCACCGCCGGCAAGGTCATCGACGGCCTCGCCCTGCCCGACCACGAGCCGGCCCCTGCGGAGACCGCCACCGTCTACCAGCGCATCGTGACCGCCTTCAACGAGCATCCCGGGCGGGTCTTCCGGGTTCGCGACCTACACGAACTCCTCGGCCTGCCCACCAACGAGCCCTCGATCAACGCCACCCGCTCCCGCCTGGGACGACTCGTTCGTCAGGGACTCCTCGACCAACCCGGACGCGGCCGCTACCAGAAACGGACTTAACGTCCTCT
>NZ_JBXQQB010000111.1:0-3432 GCF_057220535.1 Kitasatospora sp. NEAU-CNBT7
TTTCGCTACTCCGTGCGTATGAGGTATGCGGATGGCGGCGGGCTGACCGCCGTAGGGCGGGCGAAGCGGGAGCGGGTGCGCTTCGAGGCCGCGGAGTTGTTCGAACAGGGAGTGCGCCCGTCGGAGGTCGCGCGGCGGCTGCGGGTGTCGCGGAAGTCCGTCTATGCCTGGCAAGCCCGGTGGCGGGATGGCGGTGTCCAGGCGCTGGTGTCGAAGGGGACGCAGGGCCCGCGGTGTCGGTTGGACATTGAGCAGCCGCAGCGGCTCGAGGCGGAGCTGACGCGGGGGCCGGCCGCGCACGGCTGGACGGAGGACCAGCGCTGGACGCCGGCCCGGATCGCGGTGCTGGTCGAGCGGCTGTTCAAGGTCTCCTACAGTCTGAAGGGCATGTCGCTGGTCCTGCACCGGATGGGCTGGAGCGTGCAAGTCCCGATGCATCGCCCGGTGGAGCGCGACGACGCGGCGGTGGCCGCCTGGCGGGAGGAGACCTGGCCCGCCGTGGGAAAACCGCACGGGACCAGGGCGCGTGGGTGGTCTTCGAGGACGAGGCAGGCCAGTCGCTGAGGCCTCCGAAGGCGCGCACCTGGTCCCGGAAGGGACAGACACCCGTCGTGAAGGTCACCGGCAAGGGCTCCGGCCGCGTCTCGCCCGCCGGGCTCGTGTGCGTCCGGCCCGGTGACCCGCGGACCCGACTGATCTACCGCATGATCGTCCATCGTGGCCGCAAGGGCGAGAAGAAGGGCTTCCGCGAGAAGGACCTCGCCCGGCTGCTCGATGCAGCCCACCAGCAGCTCGGCGGCCCGCTCGTCCTGGTGTGGGACAACGCCACCGCCCACACCGACCGCGTGATGCGCGAGCTGATCGCCACCCGCTCGTGGCTGACCGTCTTCCGCCTGCCGCCGTATGCGCCGGACCTCAACCCCGCCGAGGGTGTGTGGGCCCACCTCAAGAAGAGTCTGGCCAACCTCGCACCCCACACCACCGACCAGCTCGCCACGGCGGTCCGGACCCGACTGAAGAAAACGCAGTACCGTCCCCGCCCCATCGACGGCTTCATCGCCGAGACCGGCCTGACCTTCCAACTCCCATAATCACCTCACTACTTCAACCTCAATTGCCCTGGTTGGCGGCGTCGACCCATTTCACCAGATTCTCCGGGGTGATCTGTTCGGTGCCTTTCCCGGGGTAGACCGGCTGACCGTTGAGCAGCACGGTCGGTGTTGTGGTGTAGCCGGACTTGTCGAAGTCCTGCTGGACCGCGGAGACCCATCCGCTATACGTGTTGTTGTTGACACAGGACTCGAAGGTGGGGGTGTCCAGGCCGTCGACCTGCCTGGCCAGGTTGATCAGGGTGGCTTTGCTGCCGAAGGCGTCCTCGGTCTCGGCCGGCTGGTTGCGGTACAGGACGTCGTGGTAAGCCCGGAAGTGCCCGGCGTCCTGGGCGCAGCCGAGGGCGTTGGCGGCGTATTTCGAGCCGTTGCCGCGTCCTCCGCGGTCGATGAAAGAGACGATGTGGTAACTGGTGTTGATCTTTCCCAGGTCTTCCAGCTGGGTGATGGACGCAGAGAGTTCATGCTCGAAGTTGCCGCAGGCCGGGCAACGTGGGTCCTCGTAGATGGTCAGGGTGGACGGGGCGTCGGGCGCGCCGACCGTGATGGCGAGGTTCCTGTCGCCGGTGGTGCCAGCCGGGACGGCGGCCGGGGTCTCCGGCTGGGAGCGCTCGTTCTGCACCACCACGCCGATGACCACGGCGGTGGCGATGACTGCCAGCACCGCTGCGCCCACGGCCATCTTCTTCCTGCGCCTGACTCGTTCCTCCTCCATCGCCCGCTCCTGCAGCATTCGTCTACGGGCGGTGCGCTTGCTTTCATGATTCTGTTCGCTCATCTGTCTGGGGATTCCTGGGTCGGGGACGGTGGGCTCGCCGGTCGGCCGGTGCGTGAAACCGGTGCGGGGCCGGAGCATCCGGCCGAGCGGTGCCAAGCGCCGGGTGTCAGGCAGGGGCTCGTGCCAATCCTCGCCCCGGGAGGCTTTCGCTGCCATCCCGACTCGTGTCGCTGGAGCGAGGCCTGCAAGGCCTCACCAGGTGGTCCACTTCGCCAGCGCTGGCTGGCTCACCAGCCGCGACCCCGAACCGCAGGACAAGGCCGTCAGATTCCTCGGCCTCATCGCGTCCAGCGCAGTCTTCTCCACCACTGCGGACATGGCGCACGTCCTGGAGCTGGGCTGCTCCCGCATCACGCAGTGGCCCGTACGGGTGCGGCGGACGAACCGAGGCTCCGTGCCCGGTCCCCGGCGGGGAAAGGCCCCAGCGGGGACCGGATCCACGGGACGAAGTACGGCGGGATGACGATGGTCCGGAAGGCTTCGGGCCGCCTGCAGGGCCGATACGGCCGGCGAAGCGCGGAGAAGAAGTATCCGACGGCATGAGTCCAGCATCTTCCTCGGCATCGTGAACGACTGTCCTGCCCGGGCCGTTCGGACGCGACAGTAGCGCCGCGGGCCTTCCTGATAGGCCGGGCGCTGTGGACTGGCCTCTCCTCCTGCCGGTCCGGTTCAGCGGTGGCTGCGGGGCTTGTCGTCGTCCTCGCCGGTCTCTCCCTCGGGTCCGTGGTGGCCGCAGTCGGCGTCGCGGGTGGTGCGCTGGTGGAGGAGTCTGCGGCGGGACTGCCAGGCGTGGGCACGGTCGAGCTGCTGGTGGGTGAGACCGGTGGCCTGGAGTATTCGCTCGGGGGTGGCCTCGTGGCCGAGCCGGCGGCAGGCCTCGAAGACGAGGGAAGCCCAGAGCTCCTCGTCGTCGAAGACACGCTGTTCGTAGGCGATGACGAGGGTCTGGAGGTGGTCCCAGGAGCAGGCGGTCAGCAGGCGCTCGCCGTGCGCGAGATCACCGCGGGCGGTGGCGGAGGAGTCCGCGACCACGCTCAGGTAGACCTCGTCCTCGGGTACGAGGGCTGCGCACAGGTCGCACAGCTCGAGGCTTTCCGGGTTCCGGTCATCATGGCTGTCGCGGTGTGTCATGGCTGGCCCCGTCCTGTTGGGGAGACGGGCAGGCCCGGGAAGGATGTCCTGCTCCTTAGGACTGCAACGGTGCTTAACGTGATGAGGCATCAGCTCTTGGGGTGTTGCCTCGTCTCTTGTAGTGGCTGGTCCGGGCTTGGTGCTGGCGTCGTCGGCGCCGGTGGGACCGGTGCAGGACGTGGGCGATGCTTCGGCGAACGGGCCGGGTGAGGTGGGCGATCAGTCGACGGATCTCGGGGACGGTGAGTGGGATCAGGTCTGGCGTTCGAGCCGGTCCGGCCCCTTTTCGAGCTGCTGGGCCCGCATGACTGTCAGGTAGGCGTGGGCGGCCATGGCGAGGGTGATGTGCCGATACCAGCCCGGGTAGCGACGGATTTGGTAGTCGTCCAGGCCGCACTGGCCCTTCGCGGTCTG
>NZ_JBXQQB010000112.1:0-3280 GCF_057220535.1 Kitasatospora sp. NEAU-CNBT7
GGCCGCCCGCGGCGCCCGGGGACTGCGCGGGGCGATTTTTCACAGCGACAACGGGGCCCACTACGGGTCGAAGGACTTCGCCCGGGTCTGCGCGGAGCTGGGCGTGACCAGATCCCGCGGCGCGGTGGGCACGAGCGCGGACAACGCCGCCGCGGAGAGCTTCAACGCGACCATGAAACGCGAGACGCTCCAAGGGCGGAAGCGATGGAACGGAGCCGGCGAGGCCCGACTCGCGGTCTTCCGCTGGGTGACCCGCTACAACACCCGGCGCCGGCACTCCCGCCTCGGCCAGATCAGCCCGATCACCTACGAACAGCGATCAACTACGCTGACCACCGCCGCATGACAACCGGTGTCCACGACCCGGGGGAAGCGCCCGTCACGCCTTGGCGGCGTAAACGGACAGTGTCCAACCGCAGGGTGGAACTTCACACCGAGTACGAGGACCGCATCGTCCTGCACCTGCTGCCCGCCTACGCGCCGGAGACCACCCCGGACGAGCCCGTCAACGCCGACCTCGAACGGACGCTCCTGCCGGCCTGCCGGGCCCGAAACGCCGGAGAGCCTGCAGGCGAGGTACGCCGCTTCTTCCACCGACGCCAGAAGCAACCCCACACCGTCCGGGGCTACCTCCGCGCCCGCACGTCCGGTACACCCTCGAAACGCCGGAACATTAGCGTTTCGGGTCAAAATGTATGTCACGCCCGACGGGCCTGTGCGGCGGTTCATCCGCCCTGATCGAAGTGCCCCGTGCCACAGGACTAGAAAGACTGCCCGTCAGCTTGCCTCGGCGGACTCGACGGGTCAGCGCAGGGGTGGTCGGGAACCCTTAACCTCCGGCCATCCCCACGCTAGTAGGGACAGTGGTCTGCTGATCGGTAAGACAATATCCGCGGACCAGAAAGCCGTCGAAATGAACCATGCAGGACTGCCCCGAGAATCCAAAAAAGACCTCAGATCATTGATTTGTGAAAGATTCGTCAATCTGCTTGAGGTGGACTCAAGCATTCAGATTGACATCTGCTATGCGGGCTCCGGAAATTTCGTCGGAAGTCCGCTGGACGGATATGCCGGCCCGCTGTGCATAGTGACCCGGGAGGCTGCGCGCGCACTGGCCGAAGCGCAGCAGGGTCTGTCGGCGCGAGGGTATGGCCTTAGGGTCTACGATGCTTACCGGCCCGCACGGGCAGTAGCGCACATCGCCAGGTGGGCGGCCGACCTGGGTGACCAGCGGACCAAACGGAAATTCTATCCGAGTGTCGACAAATCGCGACTTTTCACTGATGGCTATATCCACGAGCGATCCGGCCACAGCAGGGGAAGCACCGTTGACGTGACCTTGGTTTCGACATGGGGCGATCCAGTAGACATGGGGACCGGGTTCGACTGCTTCGATCCACGCTCCCACACTATGGATCCGAGGATCCGGATCGAGCAGCGGGAGAACCGGATGGCACTGAAAACCGCAATGGAGCAGGTAGGTTTTGTAAACCTCGCAGAGGAGTGGTGGCACTATACTCTCCAGCCTGAGCCGTTCCCTGACACCTACTTCGACTTCCCCGTCTCGCCGCTATCGCTGGGCGTCGCATCATCAGCCTGATCCTCGACCGTCCGGGTGTTGACACGACCAGCCTTTGAGCTCGTCGCATGATCACTCTGCTGGCTTGTTGAGCCTTCTCCGGCAGATCACCGCACACGCGAGCGAGATGAGCGGGTCGTGCAGTGAGCCTTTTCAGAGCGGCCACCGATCGGGTGACGGGGCCAAGGTCGCCTCCGGCGTGCCGACCGCGATCCTGCAGGTCCGGGTAGCCGTCAACGCCGGACGACGTCTCACCCTGCCGAGCAGGGTTGAAAGAGCTCAGTTGAAGGCGGCGTTCCCGGCGGACGGCGAGGCGCTTGAACCGGTGGAGCAGGCCGGAGGTCTGCTCCACCACGTGGCGGAGCTTCCCGGGGCCGCGGATGTCGGGTTCGCCGCCTCGGGGGATGACGGGCACGATCCGGCACCCGAGACGTACTCGCGCAGCCGCTCGTTCTCTGCCAGCTTCGCTGTTTTGGGACGTTTGGCCGCCAGCTCGGCATTCCACTGGGCGATCGAGACCCGGTAGTTCAACTGCCCGTATCGCGTGGCCGCGTTGCGCCGCAGCTCTCGTGAGACGGTCGACGGCGCGCGGCCGAGCCGGCGGGCGATCTCCCGCACTCCGGTGTCCTGGGGTCCTGGGCAGGGCGATTTCCTCGCGTTCGGCGAACGAGAGAAACCGGCCTGACTGAGCATCTGCAGGACGGGCTCCTCGGGGATCCTGACTGACCCTGAATGCTTTGTTCCGTGAGAGGGAAAAACGATTTCCATCGCAAGCCTCATTGATTTGACTGGTAGATTAATTGGCGGAACCGGCTTTTGGGTATATGTGATTTGACTATCTCGATAAGGGAGTCACCGCTCTCCTCTCATGTCACGACCCAGGGCCGTTGCAAAGTCCTGTGATCTTGTAACCGTGCTGGTCGGATGGTGCCCAGCAGGTCGAGCGGGCGGGTGAAGGGCTCGTAGGAGGCGTGCCGGATGCCGGCGGCGATGTTGCGGTACCCGGCGGCGTGGAGGGTGTTGATCGCCAGGTTGCGCAGGGTCGCCGTGTTGTCGGGGCCGTGGCCAGTGCGGATCTTCGAGGCGTCCTCGGCGAAGGTGGTATCACGGACGAAGTGGAGCCGGTTCTCGATGGTCCGCTGTGGCCTGGCGAGATGGCCGAGGCGCTGGGGCGATGCCTGATGCGAGGTCAGGTCGGTGATCGCGTAGACGGTCCGGCGGCTGACGGTGCCGGTCCTGAGGTGGGTGCGGTGGCGCAGGGTACGTACGGCCCGGACGGCGTGGGGGAAGTCCAGGTCGAGGCCGGTGACGGTGAGGGTCCTGGTCGCGCGGGTTTCGCGGCGGCTGTGAGCGGCCTCGCGGTCGTAGCGCCTGGCAGTGACGTCCTTCCACGGCAGTGACCGCAGCCGGCGGTGGAGTTCGGGCTGGTTGGCCTTGACCACAAGCAGGTGGTGGGCCTTCTTCTCCTCGACCGGGAAGCGGGCGTGGGCGCGCCGGGTGTGCAGGGCGTCGGCCGTGACGGTGACCCCCGTCAGGTCGTAGGGCGCCGGCAGCGCGGCGAAGCAGGTGATCTCAGAGGACGTTAAGTCCGTTTCTGGTAGCGGCCGCGTCCGGGTTGGTCGAGGAGTCCCTGACGAACGAGTCGTCCCAGGCGGGAGCGGGTGGCGTTGATCGAGGGCTCGTTGGTGGGCAGGCCGAGGA
>NZ_JBXQQB010000113.1:0-3233 GCF_057220535.1 Kitasatospora sp. NEAU-CNBT7
GAGCTTGCCAAGTCCCTTGATGTCGGGCTGCCCCTTGCGGGAGATGACCGGCAGGATCCCGCGCCTGCGGAGTTCGCGCCGGTTGGGGTTGCTGTCGTAGCCCTTGTCACCGAGGAGGGCGTCGGGGCGCTTGCGGGGATGGCCGACCCGGCCGGCCACCGGCGGTACTCCGTCCACCAAGGCGAGGGTCTGGGTGACGTCGTTCACGTTGGCCGCGGTGGTGATCATGTGGAGCGGGGTGCCGCCACCGTCACAGATCAGGTGGTGTTTGCTGCCTGTCTTGCGGCGGTCGACCGGCGACGGGCCCGTCGCCGGTCCCCTTTTTTCGCGCGTACGTGGGAGGCGTCCACGCACGCGCGGCTCCAGTCCAGTTCGCCAGCCGCGTTGAGCTCGGCGAGCAGTATCCGGTGCAGCCGGTCGAAGACGTCGGCCTCCTGCCAGCGCTCCAGGCGCCGCCAGCATGTCTGGCCTGAGCCGAAGCCCAGCTCCAGGGGCAGCTGCTGCCACGGGATCCCGGTGTAGAGAATGAAGAGGATGCCCTGCAGGCAGAGCCGGTCCGACACGGGCTTCGGTCCCGGTGACCGCTCGGGCCAGGCCGGCAGGACCGGCTCGATCATCGCCCACAACTCGTCATCCACGGCCCACGGCTTGGTGCTCACGCCATCACGAACAGCTCAATCGTCGTACCGGTTACGGCCGACCTGCACCGATTCACAAGATCGTGTTACGAGCTCTTAGGGCCGCCCCTTTTTCCGGGCCTTCTCCGCCTCCTCGGCGGCCTTCTCCAGGTCGGCGAGCGTGTCGGGGGCGAGGTACGTCCCGGCGGCGTCGTGATGGGCCCGGACGGTGGTGGAGTCCACACTGACCAGCGACAGGTCCACCTCGCCCCGTTTCGCGGCCTCGGCGATCGCGCCCTCCAGCAGGGCTACGAAGACTCCGGCGTCCCTCCACTGCCGGAAGCGGTTGTGAACCGTCGACCAGGCACCGAACTCGCTTGGCATCTCCCTCCACTGGCCACCCGTCCGGAACCGCCAGATCACACCCTCGAACTGTCGGCGGAGCCGCTCGGGGTACGGGCCGTACTCACCGATCAGCAGATACGGCCCGATGAACTCCCACTCGGCATCAGTCAGTTGCACTCGCGTCACGCAACACGATCTATCGGATCAGGCGCGATCGCGAGGGTCAAACCCGCAGATTGATCACAAGCCGATACGTGCCCTAGTTGACCTGGCAGCGTCAGCAGAGGCGAAAAATTCATCCCGTCGCCCCACCGACTGGGGGACAAGAACGCGGCAGGTCGATTGGGAAACTCAATGCGTAGCGGTTCTTCACCGCAGGCTCCTTGCGGCAGAATAAATTTGATCCTTTCGGCGAAACTATGTCTACAGTCTTGCCGTAGAAAAATCTTCAGCTGTTCGCTCTTTCGGCGCCGTTTTGGAATGAAAAGGAGAGAAGAATGTCAACCAGGAAGATGCGAGCCGGGTCGTTTCGCAGGGCTGTGATCGCGCTGGCGCTCGCGGGTGCCACCGCGTCGATCCCGCTCGTCTCCTCCGTTCCAGCTTTCGCCGCGACGGCCGAGAGCGGAGGCTTCCCGGCTGCTTTTGTCAATCAAACGGGACTTCCAGACAGTCAGGTGTACGTCACCGTCATTGGCCAGGCCGGTGCGGGACAGTGGTCCTACGTAACGGCGGATGGGGTGGTCAAGCACATCGACCACAACGATGCTAATGCTTCCGGTCACCTGACAAAGAACGGTACGAACTATGCCAACATGTCGTTCACTCTGGACCAGATCCCGCAATCCAATGGCAAGAGGGAACTGCATCTGCCGGCAAACCTGATCGGAGCCAGGATATTTGTTTCAAAGAATGCTCCCATGTACCTCGGGATCGCGCCCGATAACTCGGGCTGGGCCGGCCCAAACCTGAGCAACCCGACCGACCCGAACCTCAACACTCTGTTTGACTGGTACGAGTACAGCTATCAGTACGGTGTCACAAACTTCGGCGGAAACACGACTCAGGTTGACATGTTCAGTTTCCCGCTGACGGCAGAAGTGAGCCAGAAGGCGTCTGGCGTGGACCAGGTCCGTGGCACGGAGGAATCCCCGGGTGGAGGCAGTGCGTCGCTTGTCACCAGGTATAAGCAGGCCGAAGCAGGAACGCCGTTCGCCCACCTGATCGACGGCTCCGGTCGCATCATTGCCCCTCGGTCCTCTGCAATTTTTGCTTCCGGAGGCAGTGCGGCAAACTATTTTGATAACGAGATCAATCGGGTGTGGACCGACTGGGCAAAGGCCCCGGGCGCGTTCCAGTTCTCCCGACCGGGTGACAACTTCACGGGTCAGGTAGAAGCGGATGGCCGACTGCACTTCACGGACAATGGTCTCTCCGGCAGTTTGGCCAAACCTTCGACCTACGACGTCGTGTCGTGCTCGGGCGCACTCGCCGGGGCAGGGCTGAACGGGGTCGAGGGAACCCTGGGTGCCGAACTCTGCGCTGCTTTCAACCGAGGTGTGGCCTCCAGTCCGAACGACTGGCACGATCCTTCTGCCTATTACCCCAAGGCCACCGCCCAAGATCCTGACCCGGCTCCTTCAAACGGCTACTCCGAGTTCATGCATGCCATCAGCGTTGACAACCTTGCGTACGGATTTCCGTTCGACGACGTGGCAAACCAGAGTTCGGTGACCATCCTCAGCAACGCGAACCCGCCGGACGAGGTGACGCTCACCGTCGGCTGACCAGGAATCAGCCGGTGTGATGACTCCCTATTCGGAGGCATAGGGTCGGAGCTCGCCGACGCAGACCTCTACCGCCAGCGCAATCTGCAGGGTGGCCTCGCCTACACGCCCGAAACACTGCGCTGGATCTTCTCCGACCTGGTCGAGGTGGAACTGCGCCGCATGCGGGAGAGTCCCCTGACTCGGCACTGTTCGGCGTGACCTTCCTGTGGACCGCGTTGTTCCGTCGGGGTGCGGCTGCCTGAGATTGTTGTTTACTGGGTGTTTCGTCCCTGGCTCCGAGGTTCATGTTCCGCGCCAGGTTGGGGTGTTTTCGCCGGTGAGTCGGCGGGTCATGAGGCTGATCATCGCGACGTGGATCATGGCTTCGGAGCGGGCGGGGAGGGCCTCGTAGTCCCGGGCCAGGCGGCGGTGGTTCATCAGCCAGCCAAGACTGCGTTCGACGACCCAGCGGCGGGGCTGGACGACGAAGCCCCTGGTGGTGGGG
>NZ_JBXQQB010000114.1:0-3140 GCF_057220535.1 Kitasatospora sp. NEAU-CNBT7
GGAGAGGAGTACGAGAGGAACCGGCGTCGTTACGTCCTAACTTCGTCACCGACTCCAATCTGGTGGATATGGGTCGGGTGCGGTGCGCACGGTTGCCTTCGGGGGCCGGAACTCCTGGGGCGTCTTACTACTGCAACGGTGCTTACCGTGACGGTTGTCGGGTTCGCTCGTTGGACCGTTCATGGGCGGGGACATATCCGAGATCGATGCTCGTCGCTGGTCGGACGGGCTGCATGAGCGGTTTGCCCGCCGGTTCGCGCGGAGTGAGTCGCGGGAGTCGGCGCTGGCCTACATGCGGGGCCTGTTGGCGCCGCTGGAGCGAGAGAACGGCTGGACGGTGCCCGAGGAGGCCGGCCATGGCAGCCCCGACCGGATCCAAGAGGGGGTGTTCGAGCACCTCAACGGCCTCCTCCGACGCCTGGTCCGCATTGCCGAAGGTCGTGATCCCGAGTCGACGGCCTGCATCCTCGGCTCCCGGAGCGTGAAGACCTCCACGAACGTTCCCGCCACTTCGCAGGGCGTCGATGCCGGGAAGAAGATCGTCGGCAGGATGCGGAACATCGTCACCGACACGATCGGCCTCCTGCTCGCTGTGCTGGTCACCACCGCGAGCGTGCAGGACGATGCCGCCGGCCGGCAGCTGCTGACCCAGGTCGCCGCCGACCACCCGACTGTCGGCAAGGCCTGGGCCGACATGGGGTACAAGACCGCCGTCGTCGAGCACGGTGCACCCTCGGCATCGACGTCGAGATCGTCCGCCGCGACCCCACCACCAGGGGCTTCGTCGTCCAGCCCCGCCGCTGGGTCGCCGAGCGGACCTTCGGCCGGCTCATGAACCACCGCCGCCTGGCCCGGGACTACGAGGCCCTCCCCGCCCGCTCCGAAGCCATGGCCCACGTCGCGATGATCAGCCTCATGACCCGCCGACTCACCGGCGAGTCCACCCCGACCTGGCGCGGCACCTGAGCATAAGGACAAGGGACGAAACGCCCAGTCAGAGCGTGGTGCGTAGAGAACACCAACGCAACGACCAGGAGCCTCGCCTGTTACCCCACCCCCGCCGACCAACCATTTCACCCTCCCCGCAGGATGAAAGAGGCTCACTTACATCAACAGAGCTTCGACCCAAACTGTCCTCCCCATGCTCATCAATCAAGATTTTGACTTTGAAGTAGTTCGCCGATAGGCGTCCACTTCCTCCCTGTAGTCCATGGAGAATCCGCCGATAATCCTGGCCATTCCGGGGCCAACCTTAATTTCCCGGTCAAATTCCATCATCTCCCTAGAGAGCTTCTCCAGCTCATCCCGCGCCGAGCGCCTCTCACCTTCCGTCCCATCGATTGAATCTTCACTCAGAGTCAAGACGGCGTCACCAAGCCGCTGAAAGTACCCCCTCAGCGATCCATGTTCGATCTGAAGTTCAGCGAGTTCGATGTCCATTATACCAAGCCCTTCGACAGCTTGGCGGATTTCAAAGAATGCGTCAGCCAGAGTCCAGCTCGCGAGACGCCATTCGCATTCAGAGTTTCTCTTAAGTTTCTCGTACGGTTCCGACGCCAGGAACAGCATGAAGTTGTATTCATCTTGCCTGAGCTGCCCACAATTTTGAAGCCAATAGAGAAATGCCTCGGCCCAATCGCCCTCGAGGCACTCCGCAAAGCAAGAAGGAACGGGGATTTCATTATATGAAACTCCGAACGCATTTTGCACAGCATGCCTAGGCGCCCGCGACACAAGGGGGTAGCCGCCCGGATCTACCGCAGTGAGCTTGCTGTAGGCCTCAGGAAATCCATTATTCCACATCACGCCTGCAAGCGTCACCGGATGCGTAACGGCGAGATCAGACAGGAATTTCATACTGCTCCCCGGCTTTATTTTGATATCATTTGGTCGATTTTTACTATGCGCCTCCAGTGACCTTTTCTGGATCCTCTTAATTGCGGCTCGCTCCTTGGGATTTGATTCGCGATCCGTTTGTTTTACTTTCTTGATCCTCAGCTTATCCAATACCGCCTGAGCGAGACTTGATCTGCAGTTTGTCATAATTATTTCCTGCTCAGCCAGAATCCCGAGAACTCCAGTGCAAGACACTCCATGCCCCCCCTGAATCCTGCATTTTCCAGGACTTGAGCAGAGGGAACTCGAGTTCGCCAATGGGCCGCTTCCGATGAAGTACAGATTGAATCCTGCACAGCTTGCGTATGAATCGAGGTTCATTTCAAAAATGCCCCTGGCGCTGACGTCGGGCCCTAGGTCGTAGTTTTGGGTGAGCTTTCCATGCCCCCCCGTGACCGTTTCGGAAATTAGGCCATCCGGATTCTCCGACGAGATCATGGACGGTCCACTGGTTCCTGAAAGATCTTCAGCCGGCCGCGCAAGAAAGCTGAGTCGAATACCTTCCGGAACTAGGACATCTTTTGTGCCATTGAAAAATTTTGTTGAGATCCCATGGCAAAATACGAGAGCTCGATTCATTTCGAAATCCTCATCGGTATCGGTGATTCAGATTGCAGTAGTCATGGATTGTAGGCTCGATGAAGTCCTGCCGCACGAGTCGATCGGGCGGCCGAGCGGCCTAGATTCAGCGTCCATCAAGACCACTGGCTGGGCGTTTCCCAGATGGGCCTTCGCCCGTGAAGGCGGACACGCGGTCGGTTGTCACGCGGCGAGGGTGGGCGTTGAGCGTCCGCCAGTAGGTACTGCAGGTGCTGGCGGCAGGCCCGATCATGGAGTTCTCTATGCTTCATGATCACCGGGGCATTCTCGACCCGATCCGCGACCAGCTCCTCGCCCTGCTGCCCGTCCACGCCCGACCGGAGCAGACGGGGTCTGTACGGTGACCGGTGTATCTCCCGATCAAGGAAGAGCACCTGATGAGCGACGTGATCGCCTCGGTTGAGGCGGTTGAAGAGGTCCGGCCGGTCGAGCTGTCGGCGGACCTGTTGGACGATCAGTTGATCGGGCAGCTGGTCGACCGGGCCCGCGCGAGCGGGCTCCAGTTGACCGGCGAGGGCGGGCTGCTGCAGCAGCTGACCAAGCGGGTGCTGGAGTCCGCTCTGGAGGGCGAGATCACCGACCACCTCGGATACGAGAAGCACGACCGGGCCGGTGCGGGCAGTGGCAACAGCCGCAACGGCGTC
>NZ_JBXQQB010000115.1:0-3047 GCF_057220535.1 Kitasatospora sp. NEAU-CNBT7
TCGAGATCGTCCGCCGCGACCCCACCACCAGGGGCTTCGTCGTCCAGCCCCGCCGCTGGGTCGTCGAACGCAGTCTTGGCTGGCTGATGAACCACCGCCGCCTGGCCCGGGACTACGAGGCCCTCCCCGCCCGCTCCGAAGCCATGATCCACGTCGCGATGATCAGCCTCATGACCCGCCGACTCACCGGCGAAAACACCCCAACCTGGCGCGGCACCTGAGCATAAGGACAAGGGACGAAACACCCAGTTAGGGAACAGTCATGCCGGACCGGAGGCCTGGAGCCCCGTTGCGGGGCCACGAAGAAGGAAATGGGGGAAGGCCGGCCCAGGGTTCGGGCACTGTCGGGGTGGAGGTGCACTGCGTGCGGGCCGGGCAGGGACGGCACTGGCTCTTGGTGAACCTGGCCACGATCAGCGAGCCTTTTCAGAGCGGCCACCGATCGGGTGACGGGGCCAAGGTCGCCTCCGGCATGCCGACCGCGATCCTGCAGGCCCGGGTAGCCGTCAACGCCGGACGACGTCTCACCCCGCCGAGCAGGGTTGAAAGAGCTCAGCGGGCCGCGGTGGGCGACGAAGTCGGGTAGGGGCCGTGCCAGCCCGCGCTCGGGCTGAGATGTCGTAGGGAGAGACGATTGCCCGGGACGAGGGCGGCAGCCCGGGGCCGCCTTCCCTCTGGGCGGTGCGCCAGCTCGGTCGGCTTGCCTGGTCACGGTGGTGGTTCTGCGCCATGATCCGGCGCAGGGCCTGGGCACGAGGGCCGAGGACGCGGCCTGCTCCGTGCCGCTGGAGGTGTTCCATGAGCCGGACGGCGTCGTTGCCGACTGACGACCGTACAGACCCAGGTCTGAACGGGCTAATGGCGCGAGCCTGCACTGGCGGCCACTTATGCAGATGCCCAAGATACAACTACGGTTGCTGTCCGTGGCTTGGATAGAAAGTCTTCGGGCGAGCAAGAATCCGAACCAATTAACCAAAGATCCCGGAGGGTGTAGTGAAAATTTCGCCAGCCATTTCAATTTGCGCAACTGCGGCATTTTTGACCGCATTCGGAGCTCCGGTCGCGCATGGTAGTGAAAGCCAAGGAAAGGGGCATCGTGAAAATGTCGAGACCATTACATTGATCACGAAGGTGATCGACGGAAGCGCCATCCTGTTTGATGCCACCGGGAGTCGCGTAGGGTATTCTGTCTTCAGCTGCACTACTGTATCGCCCGGTCCTCCCCCTGCTGTTGTTTGCAATGGTTCGTATGTCCTCGACGGAAGAGGGCAGATCGCCTGGCAGAATGGCACCAGGAGCCCATCGCTGCCCTATTTCACGGCCATTGTGGGGGGAACTGGTAATTTTTGTGAAGCGCGCGGGCAGATCAGAGTCGTCCGGACTCAGTCAGATCCGCTGGGCGGACTCTCCGAGGTGTCTGTGATCAAAGGCAAAGCGTGTCCTGTCAATGCATGATTTGCAGGTTCTGGGCGACGGTAGGCTTTTGTCGGAGCCATCGGTTATTCAGGGAAATAATTTTCGACTAGGCCATATGGCCCAGGCAAAGCGGTGCGACTCGTTGATTCTCTTGCCGCGGCCGATACTGGCTGAAGCCTCCCCCAGCGAACGGCAATGTCACTGACCGTATTGTGAGGCTGAGAGAAGGAGGGCCCACCTGCTCGTGGTCAAGGCCCAGCTAGCCTGGCCTGCACCGGGAACATGGGCCGCCCTCGGAGCTGCTGAAGCATTCCTCGCATCCATACACTGCTCGCCAATCCCCTGGGATGTCATATGTCTTTGAGCAATTCACGCCTGGCAGCAGCGTTCACAGCGACGCTGGCCGTGGTTCTCTCCTTGCTGGGCCCCATGGATTCCGTGGCCTCCTCCGCGGGTCCGCGAAATCAGAAATCGAAGAGTGATGGAGGGGTTGCCCGTTTGCAGGCTTTGATCACCCGTTCCTGGGACGCTGTCCAGCAGCAATACCCCGAGTACGCCACGAACGCAATTCTTGTCGATGCCCATGGAGCTGCTCCTGACGGATCCTTCGTAACGGACTTCTCCAAGATTACTACCTGGTCCGTCCTATATAACTCGTGCTCGGAATCGTCAGGCTGCAAGGTCCTTCAGTACCAGGCCGACACGGCGACGAAGGAATCTTTCATCAATGTCCTGGACACTCTGTTTGTGGGCGGAAGTGCGATGCCTGTCAGGCCTACGTTCGAGGATGGATTTTCCTATAATTTGAAGGATGCGGTCTGCGCCTACCAGCAAAGCCCCCTGGGGTCGGATTCTGAAGGGAAACAGATCCCGGTCAACCGGGTCGAGCTAATTCAGCCCAACTCGTCATTCCCGCCCGCGGCCAACCCCTGGATCCAGTTCTATCAGCAAGAAGACGGCGGTGAACGTGTTGTCTACTATGACACCCGAACCCACCAGGTAAATCCTGTTTGAGTACTTGCTCTGTGACGGGCCGGTCCCAGGGCCGACTGGGCGTTTCATCCCTGAGCCTGAGCTCCATGTCCCGCGGGCTGTTCCTCACCCACGTACCGTCACCATGGCCGTCCACGGGCGGTGGGTGGAGAAGCATAGTGAACCGAGGGATGAGCTCGACGCCGGTGTCGGTTGCGGACCTGCTCTGACCAGTCATTCAGGTATCAGTGAGCCTCTTTCATCCTGTCCGGGAGGGTGAAATGGCTGGTCAGCGGGGGTGGGGTAACAGGCGAGGCTCCTGGTCGTTGCGTTGGTGTTCTCTACGCACCACGCTCTGACCGAGGAGCCTCGCTTGGTCCCGTATCCTGCCGTGCTCGATGTCCCGCACGAGCTGGTCGAGCATGTCTCCTGGCTGGTCCACGCCCGAAGGCGTGAACTGAACTCACGCCGGCGCAGGCTCGGTTGTTCCAAGCAGGCCCTGCTGGTCCTGGCCCATCTGCGGAAGAACGAGACGTTCGCCCGGGTCGCCGCAGGGTTCGGGGTGTCGCAGGCGACGGCCTGGCGGTACGTCGACGAGACCGTGGAGGTCCTGGCCGTGCGGGCGCCGGGCCTGCGCGAGGCCCTGGTGGGACTGGGCG
>NZ_JBXQQB010000116.1:0-1914 GCF_057220535.1 Kitasatospora sp. NEAU-CNBT7
TGCCGCCGTCGGGGAACTGGAGGGCCTGCTTGTCGGCGAAGCCGCGGACGCCGCTCAGGGTGCCGAAGTAGTGGTCGAAGGAGCGGTTCTCCTGCATCAGGATCACCACGTGCTTGACGTCCGCCACCGTTCCGCTGGTGGTCGCCGCCTGAGCGGTACCGGTACCGGTGCCCGGGAGGCCGGCCAGGGTGGCCGCGCCGGCGGCTGCGGTGGCCGACACGAAGGTGCGGCGGCTGAGCTGGGGGGTCATCGGTCGGCCTCTCAGAAGGTGAAGGTGGCGACGGCGGCGGCGGTGTCCGAGGGCCATTCGTTGGCCGCGGTGCCCGGGTCCGGCTGGGGGCGGCCGGTGACCAGGGTGTGGGCCTCCAGCAGGGTGAGCGGACCGGCGAACTGCACCTGGTCGATCCGGTCCTGCGGCTCGGCCTTGGTGCCGCGGACCTTGCGGGTCGGCGACCAGGTGTTACCCGGGAAGGCGGCCGGGTCGGGGTGCGCCGAGCGGTAGGCGTCGGTGAGGCCCGCGTTCTGCAGGGCGACGGTGACCGGCCAGGCCAGCGCGGTGACGCCGCTGTGTGCGGCGGCGGTGGCGGGCGTCCAGTCCAGGTGCGAGGGCGAGGCCAGACCGGCCGCGAGGACGACGGCCCTGCCCGCGGTGATGTCGGCCTTGACCGCCGTCGCCAGGGCGGTGGCCTGCTTGCCTCGGGTGGAGGCGTTCTCGCTGGTCACGGTCGCGGCGGCGGTGCGGCCGTCCTGGACGGCGTAGGGGCCGTAGTCGGCCTCGTCCAGGTGCGCGGCCCAGAACCGGACACTGCGGTTGCCGGGGAGCTGAACCGTGGCGCCCGCGGCGGGCAGCGTGGTGGTGACGGCGGTGACCGAGGCCAGCGGGTAGCGGCTGACGATGCCGACGCTGCTCGCGCTCTGGTACGCGTACCAGCCGAGCGCGGTGGCCAGGGCGGTGGCGGCGGTGCCGGCGGTCTCCTGGAGCGCGACGACGTCCAGGTTCTGGGTGAGGATCACCCGCAGCTGCTTCTCCAGGCCGTCGGTGGCGTGGGTGCCGGCGTCCCAGAGGTTCCAGGCGGCGGTCTTCAGCCGGATCGGCTGGGCCGGGTCGCGGACCGGGAGCTGGACGGTGATGGTGTCCGTGTTGCCCGCCGCGTCCTTCACCCCGACGGTCAGCACGGCCGGGTCGGCGGGCGCGCTGCCCGGGGCGGTGCCGGTGACGGTGCCGTCGGCGGCCACCGACAGCCAGGAGTCCCCGGCGATCTTGCGGAAGGTCGGGGTGCCCGAGGAGCGCATCCACAGGCCGCCGAGCTTGACGCTCACGGCGGCGCCCGGCGCGACCTGGGTGGCGGTCAGCGCGTCGACGGCGGCGTGCGGCCGGGCCGGGGTCGGCTTGGGCTTGAAGCTGAACGGCGCGCTCTGGGCGAGGATCCCGTACCCGTCCTTGGCCAGCAGGTAGGCGGTGTAGGGGCCGCCGGTGAGGGCGGAGGTGTCGAGCTGGACGTCGCCGGACGCCCCGGGCGTGTACTTCCACAGCAGCGAGGAGCCGGTGCCGGGCAGCCGGGTGCCGTCGTAGATGCCCACCCAGTTCTTGGCGTCCGATGCGTCGGTGGTCCAGTGGAAGGTGAGCTTGTCGCCTTCGGTGGGACTGGTGGGTGTGGAGAGGACGAGGGAGGATCCTGTCGCCACGGGGGTCCTGTCCGCCGGACCGGTGCGGGTCCGGCTGGGTCGAGTTGGCTGTACAACTGACCCAATTCACTCTAGGAGTAACGGACTTGGGATGAACAGGGCGTGGCCGCCGGTCGGGAACACCGGGAACTCCTGGCCGACGCGGGCGCGGGGGGGGGGGGAGAGGGGGGGGAGGGGGGGGGGGGACCCTTCCGCAAGGTAGGGTCGCAGCTACCACCCCCCCACCAG
>NZ_JBXQQB010000116.1:1924-2952 GCF_057220535.1 Kitasatospora sp. NEAU-CNBT7
CTTTCTAGTGTGGGTGTGCGTCCCCCCGCCGCTGGGGGCCAGGAGACGGGGCTCCGCGACCGGGGTCAGTGCACGGTGCCCGCGTACCGGCGGGTGAACCGGGTGCCGGTGGCGGCGGTCACGGTCACGTCGTAACGGCCGTTGTCCAGCGGCCAGTTCACGCCCACCACCCGGTTCGCCCCGACCCAGACGGTCTGCGTCTGGCCGCCGAAGTCGTTCGGGGTGACGGTGAACGAGACCTCCGTCGGGCCGTCGTTGTGCAGCTGCAGCAGCACCTTCTTGGGGCTGACCGTGGCTGCGACCGAGGGGACCGCGATGTCGGTCTGCTCCGCGCGCACCACGGTGCCGGCGAAGCGGCGGACGAAGCCGTCGGGGCCGTGGACGGTGAAGTCGTAGCGTCCGTCCGTCGCCGAGGCGTCCCAGGTGTACGTCTTCGAGCCGCCCGCCGCCACCGTGTACGGCGTACCGGCGAACGGGAACACGATGTTCGGGTAGACGGTGAACGGGAAGCCGGCCGTGCCGGTGTTGGTCAGCGTGCAGGTGACGGCGCCCGTCGCCCGGTCCACGGTCACCTCGGCGCCGGGGGCGTAGGGGAGTTTGCGGTGGGGGCGGTCGCCGGTCTCCTGGGGTGGGAGTGACTGGGTGCCGGTGGCGGGGAGTTTGACGGCGGGCAGGCCGGCGTTGGCGTCGGCCTTGGCCATCAGGGCTGCCGTGTCGGGGAGGGTGGGGATGGTGTAGTCGGGCTTGGTGAAGTCGAAGCAGCTGGTGAGGTCGCCGCAGACGGTGCGTCGCCAGGCGGAGATGTTGGGTTCCTGGACGCCGGTGACGACTTCGAGGAAGCGCAGGACGGAGGTGTGGTCGAAGACCTGGGAGTTGACCCAGCCGCCGCGGGACCAGGGGGAGGCGACCCAGAGGGGGACGCGGTTGCCGAGTCCGATGGCGCGGCCCTGGGTGAACTCTTCGGGGGTGCCGGTCTCGGGGGTGGGCGGGACCATGTGGTCGAAGTAGCCGTCGTTCTCGTCGTACAT
>NZ_JBXQQB010000117.1:0-2849 GCF_057220535.1 Kitasatospora sp. NEAU-CNBT7
GAAGACCATGGTGCCGGCGACGAAGGCGGTGCCGAGCATGATGGCGAGGGCGGTCATCAGCAGTCGGCCCTTGTGGGCCAGCACGTTGCGCAGTGCGGTGCGGTACATGGTGGTTGCCGTGTCCTGGGGTCGGTGGATGGGGATGGACGGGTGCCGGTGGTCAGCCGGGGGTCAGCTGGTGCGGCCCTTGGCGTCGAAGCGGCGCATCCGGTCCAGGACGGTGTCGGCGGTGGGGTGGTGGAGTTCGTCGACGGTGCGGCCGTCGGCGAGGAAGACGACGCGGTCGGCGTAGGAGGCGGCGACGGGGTCGTGGGTGACCATGACGACGGTCTGGCCGAGTTCGCGGACGGAGTTGCGGAGGAAGGAGAGGATCTCGGCGCCGGAGCGGGAGTCGAGGTTGCCGGTGGGTTCGTCGGCGAAGACGATGTCGGGGCGGGAGGCGAGGGCGCGGGCGCAGGCGACGCGTTGCTGCTGGCCGCCGGAGAGCTGGGAGGGGCGGTGGGTGAGGCGGCCGGAGAGGCCGACGGTGTCCACGACGCGTTCCAGCCAGGCCTGGTCGGGCTTGCGGCCGGCGATGTCCATGGGGAGGGTGATGTTCTCCAGGGCGGTCAGGGTGGGGAGCAGGTTGAAGGCCTGGAAGATGAAGCCGATCTTGTCGCGGCGCAGGCGGGTGAGCTGCTTGTCCTTGAGGCCGACGAGTTCGGTGCCGCCGATGGTGGCGGAGCCGGAGGTGACGGTGTCGAGGCCGGCCATGCAGTGCATGAGGGTGGACTTGCCGGAGCCGGAGGGGCCCATGATGGCGGTGAACTCGCCCTGGCCAAAGGCCACGCTGACGTCGTCCAGGGCGACGACCCGGGTCTCGCCCTCGCCGTAGACCTTGTTCAGGCCGACGGCGCGCGCGGCGGCGGTGGTGGTCGTCATCGTGGTCACGGGAGGGCTCCTGCCGGAAGGGGGGACGGTGGTTCCATGCTCCCGGGCGGCCCCGGCCGGATCCGTCGCTCCGGCGGACGGTTGGCCGGACCACCGCGAGGCGTACACCGGACCGTCACCCTCCTCCTGCGGTATGACACCGTCCCTGAGGCCGGTGAAGGCCCGGTGCGGCCCGTCAACTGGCCGATAACAGTGCTTCCACTGGCCGGATCACGAACGGTTCGTCAGATGGCAAGGAAGCATGACAACTTCCGGGGCCGGGAACATGCGAAACCGGGAGTCGGACGACTAGGCTCAGGGGGTAGCCCGAACAGGGGCGGGAGCGGTTCACGCCCGGGTGGTGGAACGCAGACACGGGCAGCTTAAAACTGCTTGGCCGCAAGGCCGTGCCGGTTCGAGTCCGGCTCCGGGCACCAGCTCCGCCTGCTCGGCCGCGGGAGATCATCCTCGCGGCGTACGCGTACTGCTTTGCCAAGACATTACTCTTGTCCGATGGTGGGCGGTGCCGTGCCGTCCCCCGGAGGGAATGAGCATGAGAAGCAGCAATCCGGTCTTCTCGCGGGACGGGGCCTTCTCCCGCGACACCGGCTACGCAGGGTTCGACAGCACCCGACAGCAGCCCTACGGGGCCGACCCGTACGCCAACAACCCCTACGCGAACGACCAGTACGGCCGGCAGCCCCAGGGCGGCCGACTCACCGACGAGCAGCTGGCCACGATGTACCGGGCGCCCTCCGCGGGGCCGCTGGACACCGGCCGGATGACCATGGACGACGTGGTCGCCCGCACGGCGATGACCCTGCTGACCCTGGTCGCGGCCGGCGCGGTGGCCTGGTTCGCGCTGCCGGCCGAGAACTACGGGTACGCCGTGGTGGCGGCGCTGGCCGCCCTCGTGGTCGGCCTGGTCGCCACCTTCAAGCGGACCGTCAGCCCGGCGCTGATCCTGACCTACGCGGGCCTGGAGGGCTTCTTCCTGGGCGCCGTCTCCAAGTCGTTCGAGACCCTGTGGGACGGCATCGTCCTGCAGGCGGTGCTCGGGACGGCGGCGGTCTTCGCGGCGATGCTGTTCGCCTACAAGAGCGGCCGGATCCGGGTCACCGCGCGGTACGCCAGGATCGGCATCGCGATGGCCATGGGCTTCGTGATCCTGATGCTGATCAACGCGGTCGCCTACGCGCTCGGCGCGGACCTCGGCCTGCGTTCCGGTCCGCTCGGCATCGTGGTCGGCCTGATCGGCATCGCGCTCGGCGCCTTCTTCCTCTCGCTCGACTTCGCCGAGATCGAGGAGGGCATCCGTGGTGGCGCCCCGCAGCAGGAGTCGTGGCGGGCCGCCTTCGGGCTCACCCTCTCGCTGGTCTGGATCTACCTGGAGATGCTCCGCCTGATCGCCATCCTGCGCGGCGACGACTAGCCGTCGGCCGCCTCGGCCGCGGGCCCCGGGAGTCACCGACTCCCGGGGCCCGCGGCGTCTGCCGGTAGCCTCGCTGCATGTCCGACGAACCGACCCTGTCCACCGCCGTCGACCGCCTGGCCGACCGGTTCCGCTCGATGCCGCAGAGCCGGCTGCTCGGCGCGGTGCCCGGCCACCCGTCCAGGGCGGCCGCCGCGCTGGCGCTGGCCCGCCGACTTGCGGCCACCGCGCTGCGGCTGGAGGGCGGGCCGCCGCGCGAGCTGCCGGACGCCGGGGCGTTCGCGGTCGGCGACCAGCTGGCGGTGGCCGGCCACGACCTGGCCGCGGCGGGCGCCGGGGACGCGGTACTGGCCGAGGCGCTCGCGGACGTGCTGGCCGTCACCGAGCTGGTCTCCTGAACCGCGCCCGCCCCCGGGCCGGGACCGGCCCGCGCAACGGCGGCGGCATCAACGGCAACAGCTGCATAAACGGCAACAGCGGCATCAACGGCAACGGCGGCGGCCGGCCG
>NZ_JBXQQB010000118.1:0-2830 GCF_057220535.1 Kitasatospora sp. NEAU-CNBT7
CGTACAAGGCCACGGCATCGGCCTTGAACTCGTCCGAGTAGTCCTTCATCGCCATCGGCGGTGTTCTCGCTTCCTCCGGATCAAGCAGATCCAGTATCAGCGTGTCCACCCATCAGGGCGAAGCCCCCCTCGCCGCGTTCAGCGGCATCTCACCCCACTTCCGACCCGGCCGCCACCTCTCACCGCCGCCCGCTACCGCCTCGAAATGATCATCCGCTTCACCATCTGGAACCACATCACCGGTGCCACCGGCCTGCCCACCACGGCCTGAACCAGCACCCCCATCGGGGCCCAGCATGCCCCGACACGGCGTCAGACGATCAAGCACCCGACAACGTGACAACGCCCCTGCTCCTCGTCGAGGCCGGTGACCGCGAGGAGCAGGTCGATCATTTGCTCCTCGTCCGTCGGGCCGAGCAGCCGCACCGCCCGGGCGATCTGCCCGGCCCAGAGCTCCTCGGTGATGCAGGGGCGGCGCTGATAGTCGGCGGCGGGTTCAACCAGGTGCGCCACGCACGCAGCAGCCGCTCGCCGTCGAACCGCGCGACCTCGCCGACAGCAGAGGAGTCCGGCACCCGCCGCACCAGCAACTCCCGCGCCGCGACCACCGCCCCGCACACGTCGCACAGCTCCGGCCTGTCGCCGGACCCGGTCCCCGCAGCGTCGGAGCGGCTCATGATTCCGGTCTACGCCCCCGCTCCCGCCGGGCGCGACCGGAAGCGGAAGCGTCCCGGGAAGGGAGCCAGAGGGCCGGCGGTGCAGAGCCTGCGTCTGCCGGGAGGGATCCCGGGCAGCGGGGCCGCCGCCTCCGAACGACTCGGCGTCACCACCGTGGAATCCTCGCTGCCGCCCGCTACTCGATCTCCGGAAGTCTCCGGGCGGTGGACGGCTGGCAGCGGCGGCCCCGCTGCCCGGCCGGGGCCTGGTCGGGCAGGGTCACGGGGTGAGGTCGATGACGCGCACCGGCTCGCCCTTCCAGCGGGCCGGGTCGACAGTGGCGACGACCGCGCCGTCCGGGCGCTCCGGGGTCGGGGCGACGGCGTAGCGGGTGTGGGCCTGGGCCCAGGTGTTCTCGGCGGCGACCGCCAGGACGGCAGCGAGGTCGAGGTCGAGCACGGTGACGCCGGGCAGAGCGGCGAGGTGTTCGGCGGTGCCGGGGCGCTTACGGTCGGCTTCCACCAGGGCGCAGGCCGGGGCGTAGAGGTACCAGCCAGCTTCGGCGTGGGCACGGTGGATGAGGCGGGAGGCGAGGATGTTGCCGCGGCCGGCTGCGACCATGGCGGTGTCGTCGAGGACGACGTGCAGGTCGGTCACTGGCCGCCTGCCTGGGCCAGGCGGCGGTCGAGTTCGTCGTCCAGCTGCTTGGTGTGCGCGGCGTCGGGGTTGTAACCGTTCCAGGCCTGGAGCTTGTGGCGGGCCTGTTCGGCGCGTTCGGCGCGTTCGGCGGGGGTGAGCAGGGTGTCGGCGAGGCGGGCCAGGTAGGCGCGCAGCGACAGGTGTTCGGCGGCGGCGACCTCGGCGAGGCGGTCGCGGGTCTCGGCGGGGATGCGCACGTTGGCGTCGGCCATCGGGTGGTGCTCCTCTCGGTCCCCCTCAGGATACGGGTACGTACCCGCACCCTCAAGTGGGGTACGTACCCGTACCCGTACCCGTACCCGTACCCGCTATCGTGTCCGTGGGCGGACGCCCCGAACAAAGTCCGAAGCGGCGAGGAGCAGCGGGTTGAAGGAGTGGAGCACCGTCCCGGCGGCGTTGTCGGATACCGAGAGCGCCGCGGTGCTGGAGCAGGTCGTCCTTCCGGCCGGGATCGGGCGGGCGGTCCGTCAGGAGCGGCCGGTGGTGGTGTTCGTGGCCGGGCAGGCCGGCAGCGGCAAGACGTTCGTCGTGGATCTGGTGCACGCGGCGCTCGCCAGGCGGGGTGGGGCGGTGCGGGTGGACCGTGACGCCTACAAGGCCGTCCACCCCTCCTACCCCGGGTTCCTGGTCGAGGACGTGCGCACGGCCGGGGTGCGGGTGCGCACGGACACCTATGGCTGGCAGGCTCGGCTGGAAGCCGGGCTGCGGGAGGGCCGGTTCGACGCGGTGGTGGAGGCGGCGCTGGGCCGCCCCGAGGAGTTCCTGGCCGAGATCGCCGCGTACCGGCGGGCCGGCTACCGCATCGAGGTCGTGGCCCTGGCCGTGCCGGAGGCGCTTTCCCAGCTCGGTGTCCTGGACCGCTACCTGCGCCTCGCCGTCGAGGGCCGGGCCCGGTACGTGGGTTGGGACAACCACGACGCCTGCGCCGCAGCCCTGCCTGCGGCGCTCGCCGCAGTGGAGGCCGGGCACCTGGCCGACCGGGTGTTCGTGGTACGGCGCGGCACCGACACCCTGCTGGAGACCGTGTACGCCAACGAGCTCGCCCCGGACGGCGTTGTCACGTTGTCGGGTGCTTGATCGTCTGACGCCGTGTCGGGGCATGCTGGGCCCCGATGGGGGTGCTGGTTCAGGCCGTGGTGGGCAGGCCGGTGGCACCGGTGATGTGGTTCCAGATGGTGAAGCGGATGATCATTTCGAGGCGGTAGCGGGCGGCGGTGAGGAGGTGGCGGCCGGGTCGGAAGTGGGGTGAGATGCCGCTGAACGCGGCGAGGAACCGCTGCGCGGCGCCGACCGATCGGAAGCCCTTCATGGCGCGTTCGCGCTGCTCGTGGGTTGGTGGCTGTTCTCGGCCCGGTTGTTCAGGCCCTTGTGGGAGCGGTGCTCGACCGAGGGCATGACCTCGCGGCGGGCGGCGCCGTAGCTCTTGAGCCTGTCGGTGACGATCACCCGCGGCACCGTGCCGGTCTCCTTGAGG
>NZ_JBXQQB010000119.1:0-2823 GCF_057220535.1 Kitasatospora sp. NEAU-CNBT7
TGAGAAGCCGTTGTCTTTCCGAGTGTGATGGGTGCGTCTTCGCTGGCCAGGCGTAGGGGCGGTGCTTCGGCGGCAGAGATGACGTGTCGTGTCGTCTCTTCGGTGGAGGTGCAGGGTGCTGTCGGTGATGGGGCTGCTGGAGGAACGCGAGCGGGTCGCCCGGCAGCGGGTGGAGACTCTTCAGGCCGAGCTGCGGGAGGCGGAAGCGGCGTGGGAGCGGTTCGTGATGGCCCGTGAGACGGTGGCCGGGGTCCTGACGGAGCCCCGCGAAGACGAGGGGCTTCCGCCGGTGGTCGCGGTCGGTGAACGGCCGGCTCGGGTCACGGCGGCGGTGCCGGGTTCGGTGGTGCCGGTGCGGCGGGACGGGCTCGATGCCGGCGTGCTGGCACCGGACTACCGGCGGATCATGGAGATCCTGGCCGAGCGCGGGCGCTCGGGCGGTGCGGCGACGGACTGCCGGCAGCTCGCCGTGGCGCTCGGGCTGGAGTCGGTTCCCGCGAAGGTCGAAGGGGTGCGGTCGAAGGCGAAGCGCCTGGTGGCGCGGGGTTGGCTGGTCGAGGAGAGCCCGGGACTGTTCAGCGTGCCCGTCGGACGAGTCGGCGGCTCATGACCATGGTCATCGACCAACGGATCATCGCCTCGGCGGAGTCGGTCCGGCCCTCGTAGTCGCGGGCGAGGCGGCGTGAGCGCATCTTCCCGCCGTCGAAGCCCCTGCTCGCGGCCGGCACCGACGCGGCGCCCTTCACCGACTGCGCGTCGATGATCCCCGCGGTCGGCTCCCGGTCGCGGCCCGCCGCCTCGCGGACCCGGTCCCGCAGCCGGTCGTGGAACTCGGCGACCAGGCCCTTGTCGCGCCAGCACCGGAAGAACGCGTAGACGCGGTCCCACGCGGGGAAGTCCCCGGGCATCGCCCGCCAAGTGATGCCGCCCGCGACCAGGTAGCGCACCGCGTCGACCATCTGCCGGTGACAGTAGCTCTCCGGCTGGCCGCCACGGCCCTCCAGCCAGCCTGGAACCGGCATCGCCTCGCGCACGACCGACCACTCCGCGTCCGTCATGTCCGAGGGGTACCTCGGTCGCCTGTGCGGACGGTCCCTGGCGCTCCCGAACCGGTGAGCGAGACAATCACACTCCCGGGCATCCGAGTTGGAGCCGGCCGGCGCAAGGGCATACAACAGCGACACCAGGGCCTCCTGGCGCGCTCAAGGTCTCGACAACCCCGAGCTGCACCAGAGGCCCTGCCTTCATGCCCGGCAACCGGCAAGATCACCCGGCCGAGCTGATCCACTCGAACCCACGTCCACCAAGATCGGTACGACAACGGCCTCTGAGCCTTTTCAGAGCGGCCACCGATCGGGTGACGGGGGCCAAGGTCGCCTCCGGCGTGCCGACCGCGATCCTGCGGGCCCGGGTAGCCGTCAAGGCCGGACGACGTCTCACCCTGCCGAGCAGGGTTGAAAAGAGCTCAATGATCAGGGTGTCCACGACCCGGGGGAAACGCCCGCCCTGTCTTCATGCGCGCCCCGGCCGGAGATCACCGGATCGGGTCGGCACCGTTGAACCGACGTTCACCACGATCGGTACGACAACGGCTTGTCAGTCCGTGATCGCGGACTCCAGGAAAGCCCGTGCAGCTCAAGCCGTGCCCGCGAGGGCGTGCGGGTGGGACGCAACTGAGGTTGTCGCGAGGGGGTGACAGATGATGATCCTTTCGCTACTCCGTGCGTATGAGGTATGCGGATGGCGGCGGGCTGACCGCCGTAGGGCGGGCGAAGCGGGAGCGGGTGCGCTTCGAGGCCGCGGAGTTGTTCGAACAGGGAGTGCGCCCGTCGGAGGTCGCGCGGCGGCTGCGGGTGTCGCGGAAGTCCGTCTATGCCTGGCAAGCCCGGTGGCGGGATGGCGGTGTCCAGGCGCTGGTGTCGAAGGGGACGCAGGGCCCGCGGTGTCGGTTGGACATTGAGCAGCCGCAGCGGCTCGAGGCGGAGCTGACGCGGGGGCCGGCCGCGCACGGCTGGACGGAGGACCAGCGCTGGACGCCGGCCCGGATCGCGGTGCTGGTCGAGCGGCTGTTCAAGGTCTCCTACAGTCTGAAGGGCATGTCGCTGGTCCTGCACCGGATGGGCTGGAGCGTGCAAGTCCCGATGCATCGCCCGGTGGAGCGCGACGACGCGGCGGTGGCCGCCTGGCGGGAGGAGACCTGGCCCGCCGTGGGAAAACCGCACGGGACCAGGGCGCGTGGGTGGTCTTCGAGGACGAGGCAGGCCAGTCGCTGAGGCCTCCGAAGGCGCGCACCTGGTCCCGGAAGGGACAGACACCCGTCGTGAAGGTCACCGGCAAGGGCTCCGGCCGCGTCTCGCCCGCCGGGCTCGTGTGCGTCCGGCCCGGTGACCCGCGGACCCGACTGATCTACCGCATGATCGTCCATCGTGGCCGCAAGGGCGAGAAGAAGGGCTTCCGCGAGAAGGACCTCGCCCGGCTGCTCGATGCAGCCCACCAGCAGCTCGGCGGCCCGCTCGTCCTGGTGTGGGACAACGCCACCGCCCACACCGACCGCGTGATGCGCGAGCTGATCGCCACCCGCTCGTGGCTGACCGTCTTCCGCCTGCCGCCGTATGCGCCGGACCTCAACCCCGCCGAGGGTGTGTGGGCCCACCTCAAGAAGAGTCTGGCCAACCTCGCACCCCACACCACCGACCAGCTCGCCACGGCGGTCCGGACCCGACTGAAGAAAACGCAGTACCGTCCCCGCCCCATCGACGGCTTCATCGCCGAGACCGGCCTGACCTTCCAACTCCCATAATCACCTCACTACTTCAACCTCAA
>NZ_JBXQQB010000120.1:0-2789 GCF_057220535.1 Kitasatospora sp. NEAU-CNBT7
GCCTCAGCGGGTGGTGACGAGCAGGCCGCGGCTGCGCAGCACGCGGCGTTCGATCGGGGAGAAGATCAGTAGGTCGATGGCGACGCCGACGACCAGGATCAGGATGATGCCGAGGAGGACGCCCGACATGTCGGAGAATTCGCGTTGGTTCTCGAGGTAGCGGCCGAGGCCGACGCCGAGGTCGGGGGAGGCGGCGATGAGTTCGGCGGCCATCAGGGAGCGCCAGGAGAAGGCCCAGCCCTGTTTGAGGCCGGCGAGGTAGCCGGGGAGGGCGGCGGGCAGCAGGACGTGGCGGGCGCCGGCGAGGCCGGTGGCGCCGAGGGTGCGGCCGGCCCGCAGGTAGATCGGCGGGACCTGGTCGATGCCGGAGATCAGGCCGTTGGCGATGGAGGGGACGGCGCCGAGCAGGATGACGGCGTACATGGCCGAGTTGTTGATGCCGAGCCAGATCACGGCGGCCGGGACCCAGGCGACCGAGGGCAGTGACTGCAGGCCGGAGAGCACCGGGCCGAGTGCGGCGCGGATCGGCTTGACCCGGGCGACCAGCAGGCCGATCGGGGTGCCGATGGCGACGGCGGCGAGGAAGCCGGACAGGCCGCGCCACAGGCTGGTCCAGATGATCGAGAAGAGTGTGCCCGCGTACCAGAGCTTGGTCAGTGACTGCCAGACCTCGCCGGGGCTGGGGAGTTTGTCGGTGGTGGTGAGTTCCAGGGTGACGGCGAGTTGCCAGACGCCGAGGACCAGCAGGATGCCGAGGACCGGCGGCAGCACTTTCTGGCGCAGCGCCTGGGTGAGGGGGGTGCGTTGGATCTGGACGGTTTCGAGGGCGTCGAGGCCTGCTTCGACGGTGGCGGAGTCGGTGGGTTCCTTGGTGAGGGTGGTGTCAGTGTTGGACATGGCGGCGGATCTCCCCACGCAGTTCTTCGGTGATCTCGATGGACAGATCGGCGACGCCGGTGGATTCGATGCGGCGTGGCTGTGGCAGGTCGATGTGCCATTCGCGGGCGATCCGGCCGGGGCGGGAGGAGAGGAGGACGACGCGTTGGGCGAGGCGGACGGCCTCGCGGACGTTGTGGGTGACGAACAGGACGGTCAGTCGGCGTTCGGCCCAGATGCGGGTGATCTCGTCGTGGAGTACGTCGCGGGTGATGGCGTCGAGTGCGGCGAAGGGTTCGTCCATCAGGAGGACGTTGCCGCCCTGGGCGAGGGAGCGGGCGAGTGCGACGCGCTGGCGCATGCCGCCGGAGAGTTCGTGGATCCGTTTGCGGTGGGAGCCGCCGAGGCGGACCAGTTCCAGGAGGCGTTCGGCTTCGGGGCGGCGTCGGTCGCGGGGGACGCCTGCCAGGCGCAGGGCGAGTTCGATGTTCTTGCCGGCGGTGAGCCAGGGGAACAGTGCGTGGTCCTGGAACATCAGTGCGGGCCGTCCGCCGGGCACCTCGATGGTGCCGGAGGTCGGCCGGTCGAGCCCGGCGACCAGGTCGAGCAGGGTGGACTTGCCGCAGCCGGAGGCACCGAGCAGGCAGAGGAACTCGCCCGCGGCGACCTCGAGGTGGATGTCCTCCAGGACCGCGGTGGCGGCACCGGCGCGGCCGAAGGATTTGTGCAGCCCGGAGATCCGGACGGCGGGGCTTCCGGCGGCAGAGCTCCCGGCGGCCTGGGCGTCGGGGCTGGGGGCGTCGTCCGGGGCCGTTGCGGGGGATGCGTCGTGCTGCGCGGTGAGTGCTCTGCTCATGGCGGGACCTCCTGGCGGATGCAGGGCATGCGGTGGGGGCGAAGGCCGGGGCTACCGGGCGGGGGCGGGGCCGTCGGGCCCGGGATCAGGAGGTCCTGCCGAGTCCGGCGTCCGAGACCGCGGGTCGGCCCGCGGCCCCGAGCACCTGGTTCAGCAGGGTCAGGTCGTAGATGCCGCGCAGGTCGGCCCTGGCCAGGAGACCCGCCGTCACCGCGTGGTCGGCCTCGGCCTGGAAGGTGTTCGCCAGCGGGTCGTCCAGGAACTCGATGTCCTTCCACGCCGGGTCGAGGACGGCCGGCTCCAGGGCGTTGCCCGCGGCCGCCTTGATGGCGTCGTTGGCGTCGGCCTTGGCCTTGTCCGGGTTGGCCTTGATGAAGGCGTTGGTGTTCACCGAGCCGCGCAGCACGGCCTCCACCACGTCCGGGTGCTCCTTGAGGAACTTCTGAGAGACGATGATGTTGGTGATCACGAACTTGCCGTCCGGCCAGACCTGCTTCTCGTTCAGCAGTTCCTTGGCCCCGAGGGTGACCAGCTTGGAGGCGGTCGGCTCGGGCACCCAGGCGCCGTCGATGGAGCCGGACTTGTACGCGTCCGGCGTGACCTTGTTGTCCGAGCGGACCACCGAGACGTCGCCGGCGCCGGACTGCGCGTCGACCTTGTAGCCCTTCTCGGCCAGGTAGTTGAGCAGCGCCACGTCCTGGGTGTTGCCCAGCTGCGGGGTGGCGATCTTCTTGCCCTTGAGGTCGTCCAGGGTCTTGATCCTGTCGGGGTTGACGACCAGCTTCACCCCGCCGGAGGCGGAGCCGCCGATGACCCGCAGCGAGGTGCCCTTGGACTTGGTGAAGCCGTTGATGGCCGGGGAGGGGCCGATCCAGCCGATGTCGATCGAACCGGCGTTCAGCGCCTCGATCTCGGCCGGGCCGGCGTTGAAGATCTGGGTCTTGACCTGGGTCGCGCCCAGCTCCTTCTGGAACAGGCCCTCCTGCAGGCCGACCAGCGGGGTGCCGTGGGTCAGGTTGGCGAAGTAGCCGATCTTCACGGTGTCGGCGGACAGCTT
>NZ_JBXQQB010000121.1:0-2665 GCF_057220535.1 Kitasatospora sp. NEAU-CNBT7
CTCCCTCCACCGTCGCCACCGCGCGGCCGAGTTCAAGAAGTTCCTCGCCAAGCTCGACAAGGAAGTGCCCGCCGGCCTGGACGTGCACCTGATCTGCGATAACTACGCCACCCACAAGACCCCGGCGATCCAGAAGTGGCTGGCCGGCCACCCGCGGTTCCACCTGCATTTCACCCCGACCAGCTCGTCCTGGCTCAACCAGGTGGAGCGGTGGTTCGCGCTGTTGACGGACAAGCAGCTCCGACGTGGAGTCCACAAGTCCGTCCAGGCCCTGGAGAAGGACATCCGGGCCTGGATCAAGACCTGGAACGAGAACCCCCGCCCGTTCACTTGGACCAAGACCGCCGACGAGATCCTCGAACGACTCGCCTCATATCTTGAACGAATTCCCGGCGCAGGACACTAGTAGGGCTTCACGGCTGCCCGCCGCTGCCCTCACGCCCCAGCACACCAACGAGATCATTTCGCTGAGAAAACCTCAGTCAGGGATGACTCGCCGGCGGCCGGTCGAAGTGGCTGCCGGTGTCAGTTGTCCGGGTAGGGCCACGGGTTCGGCCGGCAGCGGATGCCGTCCAGGTCCAGACTCTTGGTCTGCTGCTGCATCACGGGTGCCAGCGCACCGGGGTTCTTGCAGTTCTGATGCCCGTAACCGATTCGATGCCCCACCTCGTGGTTGATGAGCATCTGTCGGTAGTCGAATATTTTCTCCGGACCGAAGGTGTCCGAACCCTGGGCCCACCGGAAGGAATTGACCATGATCCGGTCGGTGGAGGAGGAGTTGCACGACACGTTGGAGACGGTCGTGTCGAGGCCGGACTTCGCGCACCACTCCGCGGTCGTCCCCGGGCTGGCGAGCGTCATCACGAAGTCGGCCTGGTTGGAGGAGGTCTGCCGGAAGCTGATCGTCCCCTTCCCCGCCCACCCCCTTCGGTCGCCCAGGGTCCGCTGAACGGCTTCGGAGAAGAGAGCCCCGTCGAGCCCGATTCCGTCCTCGACCTCGACGCGGTAGGTGATCGTCCGGCCCGCACCGGGAGCCGTCTCCTGGAACAGCGGGGCCTGGGTGAATCTGCCCGTCCCGCGTGAGTTGGGATCAGTGGGATAGACCGTCGACATCTTGGTCGCATAGCCCTCCTCGGCGCCCGCCGTCGGCTGCTGGCTGGGCGACGTCTGCTGTGCGCCGGGATCCCCGGCTGCCGCGCCGCCGGATCCGCCAGCCTGTGAGATGGCCTCCAGCAGCGCCGCGACGACCAGGATCCCCGCGGTGGCCACGGCAACGAGTGAGATGACGCGTCCTCTCCTTCGCCTGGGGGGCCTGCCTGACGCCTCGTCGGATGTCACCGTCCGCCGTTCCTTTCGTCGACGATCCCCGCCTGTGCGGGGAGGGCCCTTCAAGGAGACGGCAGAGCGGCTAAAACCCCGACTGTCGGATGCCTTACGAAAGACATCACGGGCGGCCCCGAGCAGCACCGCACCGGCCCCGTTCTGCTGTTCACAGCCGATACAGCGGTTCGGAGTGTCCTGCGGCGGCTGTCGTGCAGACGTTGTGCGGGCAGGCCAGGCACAGCGCTGCCGGGAGACGCCCGCGACACCACACGGCACAGGACACCCGACGGGGCATGCAGCCTGCCCCTCGGGGAGGGTCGGTCGGCCCCGGGCAGCACCTCACCCATGACTACGCTCGGGAAGACCACGACCGAACCCCCCGGCGGGCAGCAGCAAGCAGGTCGGCCTGCAGGCGGATCCGACCCGGCAAAGGAGCAGCAGTGGACATTTCCGCAGGCATCTGGGCCGGCACCGCTGCTGCACTGATCGCCCTGATCGTGGCCGATTTCTTCATCGGCGGCCGCAAGCCGCACGAGGTTTCGATCAAGGAAGCCGGGATCTGGACGGCGGTGTGGGTCGCCCTCGCCGTCGCCTTCGGCGGCTTCCTGTGGTGGTACGGCGGATCGCAGCCGTCCGGTGAGTTCTTCGCCGGGTACATCACCGAGAAGTCGCTGAGCGTCGACAACCTCTTCGTCTTCATCCTGATCATGGGCAAGTTCGCGGTGCCGCGGATCTACCAGCAGCGCGTGCTGATGGTCGGCGTGATCATCGCGCTGGTCCTGCGGGCGGTCTTCATCGCCGGCGGCGCGGCCCTGGTGACCACCTTCTCCTGGGTGTTCTACATCTTCGGCGCGTTCCTGATCTGGACCGCCTGGAAGCTGATCAAGGACGCCCGGGCGGGCGAACAGGACGAGGAGTTCGAGGAGAACCGCCTGCTGAAGTCGATCGAGCAGCGCTTCCCCTCGACCGACAAGTACCACGGCACCAAGCTCTTCATCCGGGAGAACGGCCGCCGGCTGATGACCCCGATGCTGATCGTGATGCTGGCCATCGGCACCACCGACGTGCTGTTCGCGCTGGACTCCATCCCCGCGATCTTCGGCCTGACCCAGGACCCGTACATCGTCTTCACCGCCAACGCCTTCGCGCTGATGGGCCTGCGGCAGCTGTACTTCCTGATCGGCGGCCTGCTGAAGAAGCTGGTCCACCTCAGCTACGGCCTGTCGGTGATCCTCGGCTTCATCGGGGTGAAGCTGGTGCTGCACGCCCTGCACGAGAGCGGCGTGCACGTCCCGGAGATCGGCATCCCGCTCTCCCTCGGCTTCATCGTGGTGGTGCTCGC
>NZ_JBXQQB010000122.1:0-2645 GCF_057220535.1 Kitasatospora sp. NEAU-CNBT7
CCCTCGCCGGTCGACCGCGCACGGCCGGGTTCCAAGCACCATGTGATCGTTGACCGCCACGGCACCCCGCCGGCCGTGTCCGTGACCGGTGGAAACCGGCACGACGTCACGCAGTTGATCCCGCTCCTGGACGCGATACCCCGCATCCGGGGCCTGCGCGGACGCCCCCGCAACAGGCCCCGACGGCTGTTTGCCGACCGCGGCTACGACTTCGACAAGTACCGCCGCCTCCTGTGGAAGCGAGGCATCAAGCCCCTGATCGCGCGGCGCGGCGTCGCCCACGGATCCGGGCTCGGCCGCACCCGCTGGGTCGTCGAGCGGACCTTCGCCTGGCTCCACCAGTTCAAGCGACTCCGCACCCGCTACGAACGCCGAGCCGACCTCCACCAAGGACTCCTCGAACTCGCCGCCAGCATCATCTGCCTCCGACGACTCCAAAGATCATTCTGATACTCCCTTCTGAAACGATCAGTTACACCGTTCAATGGACAGACCCGACTGTGACAGTACGGCCGGATGTTACGGCAGCTGGTCGGTCTCAAGGACGTTGTCAGGCTGGTTACCGCTGATATGGGCGTTCTCCAAGGTGATCTGGCTGCCTTTGCCGAAATACGGGCTGCCGTCGTAGATGCCGCCAGCTCGAGCCGCGGTGTTGTCCTTCACCGCACCGTCGATGATCTCCACGGCTCCCAGGTTGATGATCCCGCCGCCGATGGCAGCCCGGTTGTGGTGAATCGATCCGCCGATCATCTTCACTGTGCCGCTCACCGCGTTGGTGATGCCCCCTCCCCCCAGTGTGGTGGAGTTCTCAGCCACCACGCTGTCGTCCAGGAACAGCGCGCTGATGTTGTGGATACCCGCTCCCCCGGCGGTGGCCGGCCCGTCCGAGATGTTGTGCGAGACCGCCGTCCGGTTCAGCTGCGCCGTTCCCAGGTTGTACATACCGCCGCCGTAGCTATTGACCTTGGCGCTGTCCTTGTTGGCGTAGATGACGGAGTCGTCCAGTGTTATCTGCCCCTCGTTGGTAATTCCACCGCCGCCGCTTGCGGAGAAGTTGTTCTTCACTTGGATGTGGGAGCCCCACACCTTTCCCTGTTTGGTGACCAGGATGCCGGCGCCGCCCGTGTCCGCCCTGGTGGAGGTCGGGCTGGACAGCCGTCCGTCCATGACCGTGACGCTGTCGGCGCGCAACGTGCCGTCCACCGTCAGGATCCGGAAGTCAGGGGCACCATCGGCGCGCGAGATTGCTGCTTCGTTGCCGTGGAGCGTGATGGTGCCGGTGAGGGCCGGGAGGGGTCTGTCCAGGACATAAGTGCAGTGCGGGGCGAGCGTGATATCTCCTTCACCGTGGGCATCCGCCTGTGCCACGGCGGACTCCAGTGCCTGCGGGGAGCAGGAGAGGGTGGGGCCGGAGTCCGCATGGGCTGCAGTCGTCATGCCGGCGACCGGCACAGAGGCGGCGGCTATCAGGAGGGCCGCACGTGCATTCCTGGAAAGATTCATCATGTTCCTTGTTCAAGTCCCGTACAAGCAGGCGTGTGGTTCGCGGGCTTCGGCACCGGAGCGACGGTGCCCCCGCGCGCGGGACCGATGGACATGCTGGTGGTTCCCATCGTCCCGGCAGGGGCTGCAGCGGCTGACCGGATGATCCCGGTTCAGTACCAGTCGAGGAGGCTCAGTTCGTGGCTCCAGGCGCCGGCCGGGCTGCCGTACCGGCTGTCCAGGTGGTTCAGCTCCCACCGCAGCTGTGTCCTGTAGCCGGTGCCCGCGTTCGGGCAGCCGGAGGATGACGCGGGCTGATGCGGACCGGCCGCGTCGTTTGTGGAGTTGGCCGCCTTGAGGTTCCAGCCGTTCGCGTGGCTGATGACGTTGTCGAACGCCGTCACCTGGTCCGGCTGATTGGGGAACTCGGCCTTCACGATCGTGGCGGCATAGGCCTGCTCCTGTGCCTGGGTGGGCTGCACGGTGGCGAAAGCGGAAGCCGGGGCCAGCAGTACCCCGGCCACAACTGCGCTGGGCAGCAGGAAGGCAGCGGGCCTGCGAAGCCGGGCGAGGTTGGGGTGCATGGTGATGTCAGGCCTTTCGATCATGTGGCTACCCGCGCTCCGCCTGCAAGATCGGCTCCGTCACATCGTCGTGGTTCCGATGGTCCTGGGGCCTGAAGGGTCCGATCAGCGGTGCGCTGCGGTTCTTGCGCCGTGTGCTCCTGAACTCCAGGCAACCGCGCCCACCGCTGCGATCCGCTCGGCCAACCGGCCGATGGACCGGGTCGGCCGTGCTTCCCCTGGTCGGGGGTGCGAATTCCGCCCGGGATGTCCCCGCCTGCTGGCCAGGGCTGATGCAAAGTCGGATCTCAGTCGTGAATATGCAGGTCACCGGGGATGCCGAAGAGGTCGAGCGGGGCTGTGTGCGGGTGCGAGTGCCAGCCGGCGGCGGGCGTCGGCGATGGAACTTCCTGTCCTGCGCAGGAAGTTCATCGTGACCGATCTCAACGTGGCCATGTTCTGGGCTCCGTGGCCGGTGCGGATGCGGGAGGCGTCCTCGCCCAGCGTCACGTCCCGCACGTAGTGGACCTTGTTCTCGATGCCCCAGTGCCCTCGTGTGATCTCGCCGATCCGCTGCGGGCCGGCCTGTCGCGAGGTGAG
>NZ_JBXQQB010000123.1:0-2454 GCF_057220535.1 Kitasatospora sp. NEAU-CNBT7
GGAGCGGGATCAACTGCGTGACGTCGTGCCGGTTTCCACCGGTCACGGACACGGCCGGCGGGGTGCCGTGGCGGTCAACGATCACATGGTGCTTGGAACCCGGCCGTGCGCGGTCGACCGGCGAGGGACCGACGCGATCCCCCTTTTGAGCGCCCTGATGTGGGAGCCGTCGATCGCGCAATCGTCCATGTCCAGGCCGCCGTTGGCCCGCAGCTCGACCGGCAGGGCCTCGTGCAGCTGTGGCCAGACGCCGGCCTCGGTCCAGTCCCGCAGTCGACGCCAGGCTGTCACACCTGAGCAGCCCACGGCGTCCGCGGGAACATCGCGCCAGGTGACACCGGTTCGCAGCACGTACATCACACCCGCGAGTGCCGCCCGGTCCGGGACGCGCAGTCGCCCGGGATAGCGCCGCCGCCGCTCGGGAGCGGGTGGCAGCAGCGGAGCGACACGCTCCCACAGACCGTCCGGAACAAGATCAGCACACACCCAGACACCCTGCCGACCAAGATCACCTGAGCGCAAGACCCTGAGCCCAAGTCATTCTAAAACGATCAGTTAGGGCCTCCGGTCAACCTGCTGTGGTCCGTCCTACCCCCCACCGCCGACCACATGGCCCAGAGTCGCTGAGGATCCCAGACGCGCTCTGTCGGATCGAAGCCATACCCTAATTCTTCCCTTCTAACGGCGTTAGATCATTATATACGCACAGTGACGATGGCTGCCTGAATTGTCACGAAAGGTAATCGCCCAATCTGAGTGAAAGCATGGATGATCAAGGTGGGCGGCTCGTCACATGCGAGCCTGACCGATCCAAATCCTTTGCATGAAATGAAATTTGATAGATAGTCAGGTCGCGATAGGTTCGTTGGGGAGATGTTGAAATCGATGGCATCTTGGGGTCCCGTCGGGAGGGACGCCACCATGTGCGACTGTCGGTGGCTGAGGCTGAAGCTGCCCGAGCGAGTGCTAACGTATGGCTGAACGAATTCCAGTCGAGATGAACATATTTTCGACAGGAATTCTGGGTCGAGGCTCGGCCCTCCTTTTCCTTGCTTCCACACCTGGGATTGTAGTTAGAGTTGAGATGCAGTCCCAAGGGGATGCCATTCGAGGGGTTTTGAGTAAATGCGAAACGCACCTGCAAGAATCGCAGCAGCTTCCCTTTCTGTTCTGTCGGCAGTTGCGATCTTGAATCCATCGCCGGCTGAGGCCGCTGATTCGGGATCGGTATGGTATCTGAACTTCCAGAACGATACGCGCCCCGTGACCACAATGTCGGACGGCGTACTTGGGGTTCCTGGGCACATGGACTACAGGCAGTCGGCTAGCGATAGCCGCCAATTCCCTGATGGATTTTGGTTCAGCGATATAAATACCGTGAATATTAATGCGTCCTTCGATGGCACCCCCTATGAGGCTCGATTTACATACACCTGGGGCGCCCTCTCTGGTGCGCACTGCAAGGTCTATGACACTCGCACCGACAAAGAGGCAAAGGATGCCATATTCCGATGCTCCGCCTCTCTTGAAACAAAGAGCAACCCCGACCATAAGCATATCGACTACTATTTTTCATATAAGACATTTTACGCACCGGGCAGCGGTGGGGACTCTTGGTAGAATCGGCACCGTATCCGATTTGACCTGAAGGTCGTGTACGAAGGTCGACCAGAAAGGCAAGCCTATCTTCTGGGCTGCCGTGATAATATTTTTCCCGATGCCGATCGGCCGGGTCGGCGGAATTTAAAAAGCCTCTGCTGTTGACGCTTGGTGATCTGGCGTAAAATTATTTCAGATGAGGCCTGGGTCGCACCTGGGATCTGTGAAGAGCCGGGAGGGGCGTGTATCAATTTTGTCGTGGTTGGCACGTGCAGTGCGGCCACGTGTGCCTGATTTGGTTCCTGTTTACCATGAGTCGGGCTGTCGAACCTCCGCTATCGGGCACCGAACCTCCTTCATCCTGTCCTGGAAAGGTGAACTGGCTGGCCGGCAGGGTGGAGTAACAAGGCGAGGCTCCTGGTCGTTGCGCTGGTGTTCTCTACACGCCGAGCCCCGGCCAAGGAGCCTCGCTAAGAAGTCATCTCATTTGGGCGGTTGGGTAGACTCCGGGCGTGCTGATCGTGGAGCGTCTGGTGCCGGACGAGTTGTGGGCGCTGTTCCAGTTGGTGGTGCCGGACGCGCCGACTCGTCCGCAGGGCGGTGGTCGGCGGCGACACGGTGACCGGGAGGTTCTGGCGGCGATCGTGTTCGTCGCGACCTCCGGGTGCACGTGGGCCCAGTTGCCGCCGTGCTTCGGCCCGTCCGGGCCGACGGCCCATCGACGCTTCACCGAGTGGAGCAAGGCCCGCGTGTGGGCCAAGCTCCACCGGGTCGTCCTCGACGAACCCGGCTCGCGGGGCGAGCTGGACCGGTCGCGGTGCGCGGTCGACTCGGTGAACATGAGGGCCCTGAAAA
>NZ_JBXQQB010000124.1:0-2210 GCF_057220535.1 Kitasatospora sp. NEAU-CNBT7
GGGGTCTTGTGGGTGGCGTAGTTATCGCAGATCAGGTGCACGTCCAGGCCGGCGGGCACTTCCTTGTCGAGCTTGGCGAGGAACTTCTTGAACTCGGCCGCGCGGTGGCGACGGTGGAGGGAGCCGACAGGGCTGATGCAAAGTTAGTTGATCTTGCATCGTTCCTGGTCAGCATGGGTGTCCGAAGCAGATGAAGCTCCGTTGTGGTTTTGCCATGTCCTGTCCCTGCTCGGAGTGTGGTGCCGGTGTGTCGGGCGCGCACGGTTTCCCGGAGCTGGTTGGCGCCCTGCGCGATCCGCGGAAGGCCCGGGGGCGCCGGCATCCGCTGCGCGCGGTGCTGCTGGTTGCGCTGTGTGCCATGGCCTGCAGGCCGGCGACAGCCCACAGTTCGTCCCCGTCCTCGCCAAGGTGCGTGTGCGCCTGCCCGTCGGGCGACCGCGCACCCGGCCCGGCGCGGTCGCCGCAAACAAGGCCTACTCGTCCCGCGCCAACCGCGCTTACTTGCGCAAACGCGGTATCAAGGCTGTGATCCCGGAGAAGAAGGACCAAGCCGCCAGCCGGAAACGGAAAGGCAGAAGGGGCGGCCGACCCATCGACCACGACGCCGACCTCTACAAGGAGCGGAACACCGTCGAGCGCCTGATCAACAAACTGAAGGCCTGGCGGGGCATCGCCACTCGCTTCGACAAGACGCCCGAGAGCTACCTCGCAGGCCTCCACCTCCGCGCCTCGATGATCTGGATAGACGACCTCGTGCGACCGCTCAACTGATCACAACATCACACAGGCCCTAGTAGTACTTCGTTAGGTTGATTTGATCTTGACGGCGCGGTGGTGCATGCTGCGGTCTGTGGATCTTGATGAGGTTGAGAGGCTTCGCGAAGACCTCGGCGACTTCGTGGTCGAGGTGTTCGCGTCGCTGGCGCGTAAGGATCAGCGCCGGCAGGGGGATTGCTATCTGCGCGGGCTGATGCTGGACGGGCGGCGCAAGTCGATCCAGCCGATGGCCGAGCGGCTGCCGGACGGGAACATGCAGGCGTTGCAGCAGTTCGTCAGTCAGTCGCCCTGGGACCACACGCCGGTGCTGCGGAAAATCGCCGGGAAGATGACCTCCGCTCTCGCGCCAGAGGCGTGGGTGATCGACGACACCTCGTTTCCGAAGGCCGGGGACCAGTCGGTGGCCACTTCGCGGCAGTACTGCGGCGCGCTGGGCAAGCGCTCGCTGTGCCAGGTCGGGGTGAGCGTCCACGCCGTCACCGACCAGGCCTCCAGCCCGTTGTCGTGGCGGCTGTTCGTGCCGCCGGACTGGGACGACCGAGACGATGAGCGCAGGCGACGCACCGGCCTGCCGCCGGAGGTCGGGCACATCGAGAAGTGGCGGCTGGCCATCGACATGCTGGAAGAGTTGACCTCCTGGGGGCTCGCCCCGCAGGTCGTGGTCGCCGACGCGGGATACGGCCAGTCCGCGGCCTTCCGTCACGCCCTGCGCTCGCGGGAGCTGGACTACATCGTGGCGGTGCGCGGGGACGAGACCGCGCACCGCCACGACGCCGAGCCCGAGGCGCCCGCCTACGGAGGCGCCGGCCGCAGGACCCTGCCCCGCTATCGCACGGATTCCGTCGCCCTGCACGAGCTCGCCATCGAGGGCGGGCGGCGGGCGTTTCGGCAGGTCACCTGGCGCCCGGGCAGCCGCGGAGCGATGCGCTCACGCTTTCGCGTCCTGCAGGTGCGGCCCGCGGGGAAGATCCCCCGGGCACTCGCCGCCGCCGACGCGGGCGGAGGCGCCTCCTGGGACGGCGTCCTGCCGGCCGAGACCCTGCTCGTCGAAGTGCGGGCTTCCGGCGCATGGTCCAGCGTTTGCGGCCGGTGCCGGTGGGGTCCAGGCTCATGACGGCCATGTAGACGCACTTGAGCGCGGCAGCCTCGTTCGGGAAGTGCCCCCGGGCGCGGACCGCCTTGCGTATGCGGGCGTTCACGCTCTCGATCGCGTTGGTCGTGCAGACGACCCGGCGGATCTCCGCGTCGAACTGCAGGAACGGCACGAACTCGGCCCAGGCGTTCGACCAGAGCCGAACGATCGCCGGATACTTGGCGCCCCATTCCTCCTGGAACTCCAGGAAGCGTTCCTCGGCGGCGTCGGCGGTCGGCGCGGTGCAGATCGGCTTGAGCGCGCGGGAGATCTTGTCCCAGTCCTGGCGGGCCGCGTAGCG
>NZ_JBXQQB010000125.1:0-1868 GCF_057220535.1 Kitasatospora sp. NEAU-CNBT7
AGGGCGTGCTCGACCAGGGTGATCAGGGCGCTCTTGGCACTGTCCCGGCGCCGCGCGTCCAACGCGATGATCGGGGTGTCGGGGCCGAGCTGGAGTGCTTCGCGGACCTCTTCGGGGGTGTGCGGCTGGTGGCCTTCGAAGCCGTTGAGGCCGACGACGAAGGGCAGGCCGCTGTTCTCGAAGTAGTCGAGGGCGGGGAAGCAGTCGGCGAGGCGGCGGGTGTCGACGAGGACGACGGCGCCGATGGCGCCGCGGACGAGGTCGTCCCACATGAACCAGAAGCGGTCCTGGCCGGGGGTGCCGAAGAGGTAGAGGATCAGGTCCTCGTCGAGGGTGATGCGGCCGAAGTCCATGGCGACCGTGGTGGTCGTCTTGCCCGCGGTGTGGGTGAGGTCGTCGATGCCGGCGCTGGCGCTGGTCATGACGGCTTCGGTGCGCAGCGGGTTGATCTCGGAGACCGCACCGACGAGGGTGGTCTTGCCCACGCCGAAGCCGCCCGCGACGACGATCTTCGCCGAGGTGGTGGCGCGGCTGGGGGCGGCCGCGTTAGAGCTTGCGAAGTCCACTGAGGACCCTTTCGAGCAGCGTGACGTCGGGCTGGTTGCCGGATTCGCCGCCGGCAGCGGGCTGGTGGATGGTCACGAGACCGGCTTCGGCCAGGTCCGCGACGAGGATCCGGGCCACTCCCAGCGGGATGGTGAGCAGGGCGGAGACCTCGGCGATGGACTTGACCTCGGTGCACAGGGTGCAGATCCGCTGGTGCTCCGGGAGCAGTCCGGCCAGCCGGACCGGGTCGACACTGGCCGAGACCAGGGCCTCCAGGGCGAGTTCGTAGCGGGGCCGGGTCCGGCCGCCGGTCATCGCGAACGGGCGGATCAGCGGACCGGAGTCCTGGCCGTCGTCGTCCTCGTGCTGGCCGAAGTCCTCCTGGTACCGGGCGTTGTCGCGTTCGGGGAACGCCTCCGGTCCCGGATGGCCCGGTGGGCCGTCGTCCGGGCGGCCGAACGGCCCGGAGTCCCGGAACGGCTGCTGGGGCCGGTCCTGGTACGGCTGGTCCTGGTACGGCTGCTGCTGCCCGTACTGCTGCTGGGCACCGGGCTGCGGCTGGGCGAAGTACTGCTGCTGCGGCGGGTACTGCTGCCCGTGGCCGACGCCGGGCACGCCGAAGGCGTCATGGCCGGTGCCGGGATACGGGACGCCGTACTGGCCGCTGCGGTCGTCGGGCGGTGTCACGGTTCCTCTCCTCACAGGGTGCGGCGGTGCGGTGCTGGTCCGGGACAACTGCGCCCGGGCCGGTGGTGCGAAGGCCGTACAACGCCCGAACCCGGGTCCCGCGCGGGCACCGGCGGCGGTTGGCCGGCGGTGCCCGCGAAGGACCCGGGACGGGCAATGAGGTCTTTCGAATACCAGGACGGTATCCGACGAACCGTCAGTGCAGGAGACTGCCCTGGAGTTCCGCGCGCAGCGCGGGGGTGAGGACGGCTCCGGCACGGTCGACGAGGAGGGCCATCTCGTAGCCCACCAGACCGATGTCGGAGTCGGGGGAGGCGAGGACGGCCAGGGCCGATCCGTCGCTGACCGCCATCAGGAACAGGAAGCCCCGCTCCATCTCGACGACGGTCTGGTTGACCTCGCCGCCCTCGAAGATCCGGCTGGCGCCGGAGGTCAGCGAGGTCAGCCCGGAGGCGACCGCGGCGAGCTGGTCGGCGCGGTCCCGCGGGAAGCCCTCGGACATGCACAGCAGGAGACCGTCGGCGGAGACCACCACCGTGTGCGACACCCCGGGGGTGTTGTCCACGAAATTGGTGATCAGCCAGTTCAGGTTCTGTGCGGCCTGGCTCATCTGACTCAACTCAACGCTCCTGGTG
>NZ_JBXQQB010000126.1:0-1729 GCF_057220535.1 Kitasatospora sp. NEAU-CNBT7
GAGCTTGCCAAGTCCCTTGATGTCGGGCTGCCCCTTGCGGGAGATGACCGGCAGGATCCCGCGCCTGCGGAGTTCGCGCCGGTTGGGGTTGCTGTCGTAGCCCTTGTCACCGAGGAGGGCGTCGGGGCGCTTGCGGGGATGGCCGACCCGGCCGGCCACCGGCGGTACTCCGTCCACCAAGGCGAGGGTCTGGGTGACGTCGTTCACGTTGGCCGCGGTGGTGATCATGTGGAGCGGGGTGCCGCCACCGTCACAGATCAGGTGGTGTTTGCTGCCTGTCTTGCGGCGGTCGACCGGCGACGGGCCCGTCGCCGGTCCCCTTTTTTCGCGCGTACGTGGGAGGCGTCCACGCACGCGCGGCTCCAGTCCAGTTCGCCAGCCGCGTTGAGCTCGGCGAGCAGTATCCGGTGCAGCCGGTCGAAGACGTCGGCCTCCTGCCAGCGCTCCAGGCGCCGCCAGCATGTCTGGCCTGAGCCGAAGCCCAGCTCCAGGGGCAGCTGCTGCCACGGGATCCCGGTGTAGAGAATGAAGAGGATGCCCTGCAGGCAGAGCCGGTCCGACACGGGCTTCGGTCCCGGTGACCGCTCGGGCCAGGCCGGCAGGACCGGCTCGATCATCGCCCACAACTCGTCATCCACGGCCCACGGCTTGGTGCTCACGCCATCACGAACAGCTCAATCGTCGTACCGGTTACGGCCGACCTGCACCGATTCACAAGATCGTGTTACGAGCTCTTTGCGAGGAAGGGGAGCCGAAATTGTCCAAGCCGGCTCCTCGAGGAAGCCAGAAGCCTCGACGTCGAGCCGCCTCACCTCTACGCGCTTGGATACTCGCATAATAATTGCGATGGAACGTGCGCTCGCGCCGGAAAGACTCAATGGATCTTGACCCTCAGAGAGTTCCCGGAGCGTTATGCAATGGCCGAGAAGAGAGAGGAAGAGTTCCGCGAGAAGTATGGCGACTATTCCATTCTCAAGGATCAGCGGAACGGCGTGACATATTGACTGACACTTCGCCAGCTGCGTCTTCGTCAGGAGGCTCTGCAACGGGCCCGTTCATAGCAGGGAAATCGCGGGATGGCAGGGACAGACCGATGCCATCCCGCTGCCCGGCTCGGTTCGCGACCGCCGTGGTCGGGGAGGTCGCTCCGCCCGGCCTCTCGAGGGCGTGTTCACGAGTGCGGTCCGTCGCCGCCCGGCCCCTGCAGTTCGCCCGGGTCCGACCGACTGGAGCAACTCGCCCGGCGCCTGGGCGCCACCGAGGCGGCCGGCCTCGGCCGGGCGGAATGCGCCCGGCCGAGGGCGATGGATTGCCAACGACCGCTCTCGGGGGCGCCCGGCCGGGCCAAGGCCGGTGGGCGCCACCGCTTGCGGGCTAGAAGGAGCTGGAGAACATCAATCCGCCCTCGCCGAGGGTGCGCCGGACCGGAGCCAGGTCCGGCTCCTCGGTGTATGTGTTGCTCAGACCGCGTTTGAGATCTGCCGTGTCCCGTTGCCGAGGCGTTCGTTGAGCCCTCTGTGAGCGGTGTTGGGGGTGGGTATCCGTCGGACCTGACGGACGAGCAGTGGGCGCTGGTGGAGCCGTTGCTCCCGCCGGCGCGGGTGGGTCCGAAGGGTGGCCGGCGGGAGAAGCATCCGCGGCGGCGGATCGTGGACGCGATCTTCTACGTGGTGCGGACCGGGTGTGCCTGGCGGCAGCTGCCGAAGGACTTCGCGCCGTGGCCGACGGT
>NZ_JBXQQB010000127.1:0-1580 GCF_057220535.1 Kitasatospora sp. NEAU-CNBT7
AGGGCGTGCTCGACCAGGGTGATCAGGGCGCTCTTGGCACTGTCCCGGCGCCGCGCGTCCAACGCGATGATCGGGGTGTCGGGGCCGAGCTGGAGTGCTTCGCGGACCTCTTCGGGGGTGTGCGGCTGGTGGCCTTCGAAGCCGTTGAGGCCGACGACGAAGGGCAGGCCGCTGTTCTCGAAGTAGTCGAGGGCGGGGAAGCAGTCGGCGAGGCGGCGGGTGTCGACGAGGACGACGGCGCCGATGGCGCCGCGGACGAGGTCGTCCCACATGAACCAGAAGCGGTCCTGGCCGGGGGTGCCGAAGAGGTAGAGGATCAGGTCCTCGTCGAGGGTGATGCGGCCGAAGTCCATGGCGACCGTGGTGGTCGTCTTGCCCGCGGTGTGGGTGAGGTCGTCGATGCCGGCGCTGGCGCTGGTCATGACGGCTTCGGTGCGCAGCGGGTTGATCTCGGAGACCGCACCGACGAGGGTGGTCTTGCCCACGCCGAAGCCGCCCGCGACGACGATCTTCGCCGAGGTGGTGGCGCGGCTGGGGGCGGCCGCGTTAGAGCTTGCGAAGTCCACTGAGGACCCTTTCGAGCAGCGTGACGTCAGGCGTACCGCCCGACTCGCCCGCAGCGGCGGGCTGGTGGATGGCGACCAGGCCGGCTTCGGCCAGGTCTGCGACGAGGATCCGGGCGACCCCGAGCGGCACCCCGGCGAGTGCCGAGATCTCCGCGACCGACTTGACCTCGCGGCACAGCCCGACGATCCGGGCGTGCTCCGGCAGCAGGCCGCCGGTCCGCTCGGCGTTGCCGGTGGTCGAGATCAGTGCCTCGATCGCCAGCTGGTAGCGGGGCCGGGTCCGGCCGCCGGTCATCGCGTACGGGCGGACCAGCGGCTGCTGCTCGTAGCCGTCGGACTGCTGGCCACCGTAGCCGCCGCCGGCCTGCTGGCCGCCGTAGCCACTGCCGTACCCGCTGCCGTACGAGCCGGCGGGTGTCGGGGGCGGGGTCATGAGTCCTCCTTGTGCTGCAGCCGTCGCTGGCGGCTGTCAGCCGGCACGGGCCGGCTGAGGCGGGGTCAGTCGCCTCGCGGCGACCGGGGTTGGTGTGCCGGGCCCGGGACGGGCGGCCCGGCACGGGGCGCGGTTGACTACCTCAATGCAGGAGACTGCCCTGGAGTTCCGCGCGCAGCGCGGGGGTGAGGACGGCTCCGGCACGGTCGACGAGGAGGGCCATCTCGTAGCCCACCAGACCGATGTCGGAGTCGGGGGAGGCGAGGACGGCCAGGGCCGATCCGTCGCTGACCGCCATCAGGAACAGGAAGCCCCGCTCCATCTCGACGACGGTCTGGTTGACCTCGCCGCCCTCGAAGATCCGGCTGGCGCCGGAGGTCAGCGAGGTCAGCCCGGAGGCGACCGCGGCGAGCTGGTCGGCGCGGTCCCGCGGGAAGCCCTCGGACATGCACAGCAGGAGACCGTCGGCGGAGACCACCACCGTGTGCGACACCCCGGGGGTGTTGTCCACGAAATTGGTGATCAGCCAGTTCAGGTTCTGTGCGGCCTGGCTCATCTGACTCAACTCAACGCTCCTGGTG
>NZ_JBXQQB010000129.1:0-1342 GCF_057220535.1 Kitasatospora sp. NEAU-CNBT7
TGGGTGGATGGCGGCGTTGACCGGGCGGTCGCCGATGAAGTCTCCGGGTGCGCCGGCGCTTCGGCGGGAGGTTCAGCGCCAGTTCTGGCAGGCGATTGCGAAGGGGTTGCTTGCTGAGGAGGCGGCAGCTGCGGTTGGCGTATCCCAGGCGGCGGGTGGCAGGTGGTTTCGGCACGGTGGCGGTATGCCACCGATGGATCTTGCCCCGCCCTCCGGCCGGTACCTGTCCTTCCACGAGCGTGAAGAGATCGCGATCCTGAAAGCGCAGGGCGTCGGCGTTCGCGAGACCGCGCGACGCCTCGGCCGCGCCCCGTCGACGATCTCCCGGGAGCTGCGGCGCAACGCCGCAACCCGAGGCGGCCGTCTGGAGTACCGGGCCTCGGTCGCGCAGTGGAAGGCGGACCTCGTGGCCCAGCGTCCGAGGACAGCGAAGCTGGCTGCGAACGATCGGCTGCGAAACTACGTACAGGAAAGGCTTTCAGGCCAGGTCAGCCGCTTGGACGGGACGGCCCTGGGGCCGCAGGCCGCACCGTGGAAGGGGCGGAACAAGCCGCACCGCGGCGACCGCCGCTGGGCCACAGCATGGAGCCCGGAGCAGATCGCGAACCGGCTGAAGGCCGACTTCCCCGATGATGAGTCCATGCGCATCTCGCACGAGGCGATCTACCAGTCTCTGTTCATCGAAGGCCGTGGAGCGCTCAAGCGTGAGGTCGTCGCCTGCCTGCGTACCGGCAGGGCTCTGCGAGTGCCCCGGGCCCGGGCCAAGCGGAAGGCGTGGGCGCACGTCACGCCCGAGGTATTGATCAGCGAACGGCCGGCCGAGGCCGACGACCGCGCCGTGCCGGGACACTGGGAGGGCGACCTCCTGATCGGACTCGAGCGGTCGGCGATCGGCACACTGGTCGAGCGCACGACCCGGTTCACGGTGCTCGTCCACCTGCCCCGCCAGGACGGCTACGGTATCGTTCCCCGCACCAAGAACGGTCCACCGCTGGCCGGTTACGGCGCTGTGACCATGAAGGACGCGCTTGCAACGACGATCGGCAGCCTGCCCGAGCAGCTGTGGCGGTCGTTGACCTGGGGCCGTGGCAAGGAGCTCTCGGCGCACGCCCAGTTCACCATCGAGACCGGCGTTCCGGTCTACTTCGCCGACCCGCACAGCCCGTGGCAGCGCGGTACCAACGAGAACACGAACGGTCTGCTGCGGCAGTACTTCCCGAAGGGCACCGACCTGTCCCGATGGGCGGCTGAGGATATCGAAGCGGTCGCCGCCACGCTCAACAGCAGACCCCGCAAGAGCCTCGGTTGGAAGACACCTGCCGAAGCCCTCAACGAGCACCTA
>NZ_JBXQQB010000130.1:0-1293 GCF_057220535.1 Kitasatospora sp. NEAU-CNBT7
GGCCGCCCGCGGCGCCCGGGGACTGCGCGGGGCGATTTTTCACAGCGACAACGGGGCCCACTACGGGTCGAAGGACTTCGCCCGGGTCTGCGCGGAGCTGGGCGTGACCAGATCCCGCGGCGCGGTGGGCACGAGCGCGGACAACGCCGCCGCGGAGAGCTTCAACGCGACCATGAAACGCGAGACGCTCCAAGGGCGGAAGCGATGGAACGGAGCCGGCGAGGCCCGACTCGCGGTCTTCCGCTGGGTGACCCGCTACAACACCCGGCGCCGGCACTCCCGCCTCGGCCAGATCAGCCCGATCACCTACGAACAGCGATCAACTACGCTGACCACCGCCGCATGACAACCGGTGTCCACGACCCGGGGGAAGCGCCCATCTGAAGTTCCACCCTGCGGTTGGACACTGTCCGTTTACGCCGCCAAGGCGTGACCTTGCTGGTGTCGTTGTCGGATCTCGAGTGGGGTGAGGTAGCCCCACTCGGGGTGTTTGCGCAGGCGCCTGCGGTTGTAGAAGGTCTCGATGAACGCGAAGACCTCCGCGCGGGCGGTGACGCGGTCCGGCCAGATCCGGGTGCCGATCTCCTCCTTCAGTACGGCGAAGAAGCTCTCGGCGGCGGCGTTATCGTAACAGGAGCCGACTCGCCCCATCGACTGCCTCATGTCCAACTTGCCTATCTCAGTGCGGAATTCAGCTGATGTATATTCGGTGGATTCAACCGGTGGACGCAACACCTCGTTCTCGGAGGTGTTGATGGGAAGGCCAGCTGGGTGGATGGCGGCGTTGACCGGGCGGTCGCCGATGAAGTCTCCGGGTGCGCCGGCGCTTCGGCGGGAGGTTCAGCGCCAGTTCTGGCAGGCGATTGCGAAGGGGTTGCTTGCTGAGGAGGCGGCAGCTGCGGTTGGCGTATCCCAGGCGGCGGGTGGCAGGTGGTTTCGGCACGGTGGCGGTATGCCACCGATGGATCTTGCCCCGCCCTCCGGCCGGTACCTGTCCTTCCACGAGCGTGAAGAGATCGCGATCCTGAAAGCGCAGGGCGTCGGCGTTCGCGAGACCGCGCGACGCCTCGGCCGCGCCCCGTCGACGATCTCCCGGGAGCTGCGGCGCAACGCCGCAACCCGAGGCGGCCGTCTGGAGTACCGGGCCTCGGTCGCGCAGTGGAAGGCGGACCTCGTGGCCCAGCGTCCGAGGACAGCGAAGCTGGCTGCGAACGATCGGCTGCGAAACTACGTACAGGAAAGGCTTTCAGGCCAGGTCAGCCGCTTGGACGGGACGGCCCTGGGGCCGCAGGC
>NZ_JBXQQB010000131.1:0-1151 GCF_057220535.1 Kitasatospora sp. NEAU-CNBT7
GTCCGAAGACTCCGGGCCGGCTTCACGGCTTTAGCATTCAGAGGTTCGACGTTGGCGCTTCAAAGCGGGTACGGGAATATCAACCCGTTGTCCATCGACTACGCCTGTCGGCCTCGCCTTAGGTCCCGACTTACCCTGGGCAGATCAGCTTGACCCAGGAACCCTTGGTCAATCGGCGCAAGAGTTTCCCACTCTTGTATCGCTACTCATGCCTGCATTCTCACTCGTGTACCGTCCACAACTGGATTCCTCCGCTGCTTCACCCGGCACACGACGCTCCCCTACCCATCCACACAGCCGTTGGGCCTCATGTGTGAATGACACGACTTCGGTGGTGTACTTGAGCCCCGCTACATTGTCGGCGCGGAATCACTTGACCAGTGAGCTATTACGCACTCTTTCAAGGGTGGCTGCTTCTAAGCCAACCTCCTGGTTGTCTCTGCGACTCCACATCCTTTCCCACTTAGCACACGCTTAGGGACCTTAGTCGGTGTTCTGGGCTGTTTCCCTCTCGACCATGGAGCTTATCCCCCACAGTCTCACTGCCGTGCTCTCACTTACCGGCATTCGGAGTTTGGCTAAGGTCAGTAACCCGGTGAGGCCCATCGCCTATCCAGTGCTCTACCTCCGGCAAGAAACACACGACGCTGCACCTAAATGCATTTCGGGGAGAACCAGCTATCACGGAGTTTGATTGGCCTTTCACCCCTAACCACAGGTCATCCCCCAGGTTTTCAACCCTGGTGGGTTCGGTCCTCCACACGGTCTTACCCGCGCTTCAACCTGCCCATGGCTAGATCACTCCGCTTCGGGTCTTGGGCATGCAACTCAAACGCCCTATTCGGACTCGCTTTCGCTACGGCTACCCCACACGGGTTAACCTCGCTACACACCGCAAACTCGCAGGCTCATTCTTCAAAAGGCACGCAGTCACGGCCCGCCAGCAAGCTGACGAACGACGCTCCCACGGCTTGTAGGCACACGGTTTCAGGTACTATTTCACTCCGCTCCCGCGGTACTTTTCACCATTCCCTCACGGTACTATCCGCTATCGGTCACCAGGGAATATTTAGGCTTAGCGGGTGGTCCCGCCAGATTCACACGGAATTTCTCGGGCTCCGTGCTACTTGGGAGAAGCTCAAGTGAGCCGC
>NZ_JBXQQB010000132.1:0-1057 GCF_057220535.1 Kitasatospora sp. NEAU-CNBT7
GACGCCGTTGCGGCTGTTGCCACTGCCCGCACCGGCCCGGTCGTGCTTCTCGTATCCGAGGTGGTCGGTGATCTCGCCCTCCAGAGCGGACTCCAGCACCCGCTTGGTCAGCTGCTGCAGCAGCCCGACCTCGCCGGTCAACTGGAGCCCGCTCGCGCGGGCCCGGTCGACCAGCTACCCGATCAACTGATCGTCCAACAGGTCCGCCGACAGCTCGACCGGCCGGACCTCTTCAACCGCCTCAACCGAGGCGATCACGTCGCTCATCAGGTGCTCTTCCTAGATCGGGAGATACACCGGTCACCGTACAGACCCACTGACTTCGGCTTGTCAGGGTGACGGTGGGGCGTCGAGGGTCAGGCCGGTGCCGGCTATGAAGCCGTCGAGGGTGTCAGGCCGATACTGCGGGCGCTTGAGCCGGTTGCGGACGAGTGCTTCGAGCCGGTCGAGGGCCATGACGGCGAGGTTAGCGAGGCTGTGCTTGACGTGGGCCCAGACCCACTCGACGGGGTTGAGGTCGGGCGAGTAGGCGGGAAGGCGGAACACCGTCAGCCAGGCGCGCTGGTCGATCAACTCGCGCATGGCGCGGGAGGCGTGGGTGTTCAGGCGGTCCCAGAGCAGCACGATCGGCGCCTTGACGAGTTGGTGGACGCCGTCGACCAGGGCGATGAAGTCGCGCTCGCCCATGCTGCGGCGTGTGCCTTTGCCCGCGGAGTGGGCGACCAAGCGGTGGCACAGCCGGGTGCGCGAGCCGGGCCGCATCGCGATCAGGCCTGCCACCGACAGACGGCCGGCGCGACGGCCGCTGACGGTCACGACTGGCGTGCGGCCGCGTCGTCCCCAGGTGCGTCCTCGGGGCGGTCGGCGGGTGAAGCCTGCTTCGCCCTCGAAGCAGATGTTGTGAACGGTCAGCGATGTACCCCACTTCTGAGAGGACGTTAAGTCCGTTTCTGGTAGCGGCCGCGTCCGGGTTGGTCGAGGAGTCCCTGACGAACGAGTCGTCCCAGGCGGGAGCGGGTGGCGTTGATCGAGGGCTCGTTGGTGGGCAGGCCGAGGA
>NZ_JBXQQB010000133.1:0-335 GCF_057220535.1 Kitasatospora sp. NEAU-CNBT7
CGCTACGCGGCCCGCCAGGACTGGGACAAGATCTCCCGCGCGCTCAAGCCGATCTGCACCGCGCCGACCGCCGACGCCGCCGAGGAACGCTTCCTGGAGTTCCAGGAGGAATGGGGCGCCAAGTATCCGGCGATCGTTCGGCTCTGGTCGAACGCCTGGGCCGAGTTCGTGCCGTTCCTGCAGTTCGACGCGGAGATCCGCCGGGTCGTCTGCACGACCAACGCGATCGAGAGCGTGAACGCCCGCATACGCAAGGCGGTCCGCGCCCGGGGGCACTTCCCGAACGAGGCTGCCGCGCTCAAGTGCGTCTACATGGCCGTCATGAGCCTGGACCC
>NZ_JBXQQB010000133.1:345-985 GCF_057220535.1 Kitasatospora sp. NEAU-CNBT7
CACCGGCACCGGCCGCAAACGCTGGACCATGCGCCGGAAGCCCGCACTCCAGGCCTTCGACATCGCCTTCGACGGCCGACTCTCCATCGGCCGCCGGTAACTCACACAACACGAGATACACCAGTCGCTGGACACATCCATGACGAGCGCGAGACGCTGGTCCGCTGGTCGAGGCGGGCGAAGTCGTCGCAGGCGCTGGCCCAGCGGTGCCGGATCGTGCTCGGCTGCGCGGACGGAAAGACGAACCAGGAGGTCGCCGCCGAGCTCGGAATCTGGCCGCAGACGGTCGGCAAGTGGCGGCGACGTTTCCTGGAGCGCCGGCTGGAGGGGCTCGCGGACGAGCAACGCCCCGGCGCTCCACGGAAGATCAGCGATGAGCGGATCGAGGAACTCGTCGTCGCCACCCTGGAACGCACCCCCAAGGACGCCACCCACTGGTCGCGGGCGTCCATGGCCGCCGAGACCGGGCTGTCGAAGTCCACGGTCGGCCGCGTCTGGCGGGCCTTCGGACTCAGAGGACGTTAAGTCCGTTTCTGGTAGCGGCCGCGTCCGGGTTGGTCGAGGAGTCCCTGACGAACGAGTCGTCCCAGGCGGGAGCGGGTGGCGTTGATCGAGGGCTCGTTGGTGGGCAGGCCGAGGA
>NZ_JBXQQB010000134.1:0-961 GCF_057220535.1 Kitasatospora sp. NEAU-CNBT7
ACTCCGAGCAGGGACAGGACATGGCAGACTGGCGCACCGAAGCTCCGTTGCTGGTGGACGACTCGCGAGGTCATCAACCACAACGGAGCTTCATCTGCTTCGGACACCCATGCTGACCAGGAACGATCCAAGATCAACTAACTTTGCATCAGCCCTGGGCGGGCATGGGCGATGATGTTCGGGCAGGCACGGTTTCGCTCGGTTCTCATGGGTCTCGACAACCACATGATCACCGGCACCGTGCCTGCACTGCGTTCCGGGGAACAACCATCCCTAGAACGAGACATGACGTCACATCATATCACAAGACCGGCGACCCGGACCGATCTCGAACATGCAATGCCCCTGGAGGTACTTCCAGGGGATTCCGGTGCGGTTGATGTAGAGGATCGCGTTGAACACGTCGCGCAGTTCGACCTGTGCCGGTTTGCCGGTGGGCCGGCGGTCGGGCCGGGCTTTCCTCCAGGCTGTCAGTTTCGGCTCGATCAAGGCCCATCGGGCGTCGGACAGGTCGCTGGGGTACGGCTTCCGTTGGCTCACGACACAGCGTGAGCATGACTGTGGCGGAGGGTCCGGTTCCGCTGCTACTCCGGCGGTTCTATGACTTCTTCAAACCAGACGGACCTCAGGGCCCATAAGCGGATGAGGCGGGCTGCCAAGCTCGCGGTCAAGAGAAGGACATTATTCCTTTATCGCTCATATCGCCATGAAGGTGGACAGGGACAAAGGCCGTGTACAGGAATAGAGCTATCAGAACGCCCACTCAGACCGCGTTTGAGATCTGCCGTGTCCCGTTGCCGAGGCGTTCGTTGAGCCCTCTGTGAGCGGTGTTGGGGGTGGGTATCCGTCGGACCTGACGGACGAGCAGTGGGCGCTGGTGGAGCCGTTGCTCCCGCCGGCGCGGGTGGGTCCGAAGGGTGGCCGGCGGGAGAAGCATCCGCGGCGGCGGATCGTGGACGCG
>NZ_JBXQQB010000135.1:0-947 GCF_057220535.1 Kitasatospora sp. NEAU-CNBT7
GGCCGCCCGCGGCGCCCGGGGACTGCGCGGGGCGATTTTTCACAGCGACAACGGGGCCCACTACGGGTCGAAGGACTTCGCCCGGGTCTGCGCGGAGCTGGGCGTGACCAGATCCCGCGGCGCGGTGGGCACGAGCGCGGACAACGCCGCCGCGGAGAGCTTCAACGCGACCATGAAACGCGAGACGCTCCAAGGGCGGAAGCGATGGAACGGAGCCGGCGAGGCCCGACTCGCGGTCTTCCGCTGGGTGACCCGCTACAACACCCGGCGCCGGCACTCCCGCCTCGGCCAGATCAGCCCGATCACCTACGAACAGCGATCAACTACGCTGACCACCGCCGCATGACAACCGGTGTCCACGACCCGGGGGAAGCGCCCGGATACCCACCCTTGTTGCTACTCACATGGGCCTCAACGACCGCTTCGGTCCAGGGGCACGGCAGATCTCAAACGCGGTCTGACTGGGCGTTTCACCCGTAAGCAGGCGGCTTGGTCCCGGTTTCTGGGGCGCCCAGGCCGCTCACGTCCGGTGGCGCTTGGGGCTCTGGTGACAGGAGGGTCGCTGTGGCGCGAATGTCCGCCGGAACTGTGTGCTTCCTCCTGTCTCGTCCCCGGAAGCCGAGCCTGAGAGTGTTCGTCCTTCGAGGGCCGCGAGCCCTGGGCAGCGTGGCGATCCCGCAGTATGCCGTCATCATGACGGATCGTCGAGCGTATCCGAGCGACCTGTCCGATGCCCGCTGGGCCCTGGTCGAGCCCACCCTCACCGCCTGGCGACAGGCCCGAACCGAACGGGCCCTCGCGTTCGGCCGGCCGCCCGAGCACGAACTGCGTGACCTGCTGGACGCGATCCTCTACGTCGACCGCACCGGCATCCCCTGGCGCTACCTCCCGCACGACTACCCGCCCTGGGAGACCGTCTACGCCTACTTCGCCCGCTGGCAGCGCGA
>NZ_JBXQQB010000136.1:0-728 GCF_057220535.1 Kitasatospora sp. NEAU-CNBT7
TCCTCGGCCTGCCCACCAACGAGCCCTCGATCAACGCCACCCGCTCCCGCCTGGGACGACTCGTTCGTCAGGGACTCCTCGACCAACCCGGACGCGGCCGCTACCAGAAACGGACTTAACGTCCTCTCAGGCGACACCCATCACTGGGACGAAACCCCCGGAACGGGTGGAACCCGTACACCACTTCCCTGGACGTAACCTGACCTTCCAACTCCCATAATCACCTCACTACTTCAACCTCAATTGCGTGGGGAGGACGCCTGCTCGGCCTTCTCCCGTTCCCGGGCAGCCGGCTGACCCCCGCTCCCGCGGGGAGGACTGACGGAGCTGGAACATGGCCTTCGAGACGGACGGCTGACCCCCGCTCCCGCGGGGAGGACGTGGCCAGCATCCTGCTGGCTGCGTAGGCCAGAAGTAGGAACGGTTGTCGGCAGGTTTTGAGAACGCACTCGGGTTGGCACACCCGAGAATGTCGGTGAGAAGTAGGAACAGGCTGGCGGCGCCCTGGTGCTGCAGTCTCGGGCGACCGGAGGGCAGGGCTGATGCAAAGTTAGTTGATCTTGGATCGTTCCTGGTCAGCATGGGTGTCCGAAGCAGACGGAGCTCCGTTGTGGTTGATGACCTCGCGAGTCGTCCACCAGCAACGGAGCTTCGGTGCGCCAGTCTGCCATGTCCTGTCCCTGCTCGGAGTGTGGTGCCGGTGTGTCGGGCGCGCACGGTTTCCCGGA
>NZ_JBXQQB010000137.1:0-569 GCF_057220535.1 Kitasatospora sp. NEAU-CNBT7
CTTCCGCACCCCGTACTACAACCACCACGAACTCCCCGACCACTACCAGCAGTACAACCGCGACCACGCCCGACTCCGAGCACCCGGCGAACGCGCCTTCGCCCAGCTGAAGGCCTGGAAGGCCTTCAGCAAAGCCCGCTGCTCGACCAACCGCATCAGCCGCCTGATCGCCGCCGTCCACACCCTCATGATCCACAGCCCTGCGACCAGCGAAAACTCAGGATGAAAGAGGCTCAGTGCCTGATTGTCTCGTAGGACACGACGATGCCGCACTCGAGTATGGGCCTCCTCGCCTCGCGAAACGAACAGCGGGAACCACAAATACGGCCGCACAGTGGGAGATGATCTTCACCAGGTACCGGTGGTTGCTGTACGACGGCGGCCCGTCCGACACCGCGCTTCCGGGAAGGGTCTGTACGGTGACCGGTGTATCTCCCGATCAAGGAAGAGCACCTGATGAGCGACGTGATCGCCTCGGTTGAGGCGGTTGAAGAGGTCCGGCCGGTCGAGCTGTCGGCGGACCTGTTGGACGATCAGTTGATCGGGTAGCTGGTCGACCGGGCTCGCGC